>DXFT01000009.1 GCA_019114285.1 Candidatus Odoribacter faecigallinarum | reverse complement strand
TTTTATCATAGTGCGGATATGCTGGAATTGAAAGCTATTCCTCTCGAAATATATCTTCCATTTGTGGTCAATCATTTCGAGAAGTGTCAAAAACACATTGACGTAGCTAATGTGGAAAAGGTGTACAATTTGTTTAAGGGGCATACGTATTACATGCAGAAAACATTTAACGAGGCTTTTGCTGATACCCCGGAAAATGCTGAATGTACCGTAGATACGATACGTGATGCCATTGACGACATGGTCGTGTCAAATGACACTATCTTCCGTGAAATCTTATCGAATATCCCGGAAAAACAGAAGAGCCTTCTGTATGCCATAGCCCGGGATGGCGAAGCGGAGCGCATCACCTCTGCGGAATTTATTAAGCGTCACAGCCTTGTTTCTGCCAGCTCTGTACAATCAGCCACGAAAAAACTTTTAGAAAAAGATTTTATTACGGAAATCAACAAGGTCTATTCTATAACAGACAAGCTTTTTTCGATGTGGATTAATAAGATATACGGTAACTATCCCATAATATAAGGTCTGTTTGAATGTTCCTGAGCTATAGTGAATCCAGTAGTGATAGCGGTGGCATTGGAGATTTACAGATGAGGGCATTCAGGTGCCGAATGTGGTGTATGGAGTTGGGGAATAGTGAGATGCAAGGTATATAAACATGGATGCGTTTTGTAGCGCATCCATGTTTGTTTTCCTCTTGTGGTGGAGGAGGTTATGCCTTCTGGGTGAAGTTCAAGGCGTATTCCCGTCCGGCGCGGAGGCCTTTGAGGTTCATTTCCACCACGTCCTCGCCTTTACGGGCGAAGATGGCGCGGATGCCGTCTTCGAGGTACTCGAAAGGTATCTCAATGAAAGGGGAAGCGGCGCCGAGCATAACAAAGTTGCTTGCCCGTACGTTGCCTGTTGCATCCTTGGCTATGGAGTCCGCATCAATGGTCACATGGTGGGGCAGGGCTTTGAGGGTGTCTGCCAACACGCCTTCGTCCGGATAGTTCGGGATGTTGATGAAGGGGGTGGAATTGGTCACCACGTAGCCGCCTTTTCTCAGGTAGGGCAGGTAACGCAGGGCTTCCATCGGTTCGACGGAGAGGATGATGTCAGCGGTGCCTTTGGCGATGAGGTCGGAGAAGATGGGCTTGTCCGAGATGCGCATGTAGGATTGCACGTCGCCTCCCCGCTGGCTCATGCCGTGGGTTTCTGCCTGTTTCATGTACAAGTTGTTGGTCAGTGCTGCCGACCCCAGGGCGGCAGCGATGGACAGGATGCCCTGTCCGCCTACGCCTGCTAATATAATGTCTGTTTTCATGTTCTTTACGTTAATGGTTGGTGCTTACTTTTTGTTTTTCTTGGCGTCACGGGCAGCTTTCTGGATACAGATGCGCCGCGGGATGATGACTGATACGCCTTTGTATTCCACTTCTTCGCGGATGATACGGCAAAGTTCCTCGTGGTTTTTCGGTACAGGCATCATGACCCGGATGTGCTCCGGTTCTACGCCGATGCCCCGGCAGATGGATTCTATCTTGCCCAGTGCGGAGGATTCCTGTCCGCCGGTCATGGAGATGGATTCATTGTCGGAGATGATGACGGTGATGGGGGTTTTCTCGTTCACGGCATCCAACAAACCGGTCATGCCGGAGTGGGTGAAGGTGGAGTCGCCAATGACGGCAACTGCCGGGAATAAGCCTGCATCACAAGCGCCTTTTGCCATGGTGATGGAGGCGCCCATGTCCACGGTGCTGTTGATTGCCTGGAAAGGAGGAAGCGCGCCGAGGGTGTAGCACCCGATGTCGGCAAATACACGTCCTTCACCGTAGGAGGCAATTACTTCATTCAATGCTTTGTAAACATCGCGGTGGCTGCATCCGTTGCAAAGGGCAGGCGGACGGGGAGCGACGATTTCGGGCACGGGTGCGCCTTCCGTGGTCGGGAGGTAGAGCGCCTTTGCCACGAGGTCCGGATTGAGTTCGCCGTCGCGCGGCAGGGTGCCGTCCAAACGTCCCAGAATATGGTCTTGTCCGGGGTATCCTTTTAACAACTCTTCCACTACGGGGTATCCTTCTTCCAATACGAGGATTTGCTTGCATTCGCGCAGGAGGCGTTTAATCATCTTGCGGGGCAGCGGGTATTGGCTGACTTTTACTACCGGATACTTGCATTTGCCGTCGAAGTTCTCCATGAGGTAGTTGTAGGCAATGCCGCAGGCAATGATGCCGAGCGACTTGTCTTCCCCGTCAATGTATTTGTTGAAGGGGGATTGTTCGGATGCCCGTACGAAATCCGCCTGTTTTTCCAACAGGATTTTGTAACGTTTCTTGGCAATGGCAGGCAGGAGGACAAACTGGCGCTTGTCTTCCGGAAGGTGGAGGTGGTTCTCAGCCAGCCCTTCAAACGGTTCTACACCGGAACGGGAGTGTGCCAACCGGGTGGTGATGCGCATCAGCACGGGGCTGCCCACTGTTTCGGAGAGGGCAAAGGCGTAGCGGGTAGCATCGTAAGCTTCCTGTTGGTTGGACGGTTCAAGGATGGGTACCAGGGCGAATTTCCCATAGACACGGGAGTCCTGTTCGTTCTGGGAAGAGTGCATGGAAGGGTCGTCAGCTGCTGTGACCACCATACCGCCGTTGGCTCCCGTGATGGCAGCGTTCATGAAACAGTCGGCAGCGACGTTCATGCCTACGTGTTTCATGCAGACCAAGGCGCGTTTGCCGGCGTATGACATGCCGAGGGCGGATTCCATGGCTGTTTTTTCATTGGCAGCCCAAGCGCGATGAACGTTGCGGGCTATTGCCACTTTTGAGTTCTGGATGTACTCCGTGATTTCTGTCGAGGGGGTTCCCGGGTAGGCATAGACTCCCGATATACCGCTGTCAATTGCTCCTTGTGCAATTGCCTCAACACCTAATAATAGTTGTTTTTGCATAATTGTTTTTGTTTTATTGATTTTTGTTTCCATGTCATTATATGAACCTTCCGGGAGTATGCCTGCCGGAAGGGAAATGAGTGCATGCCGAATTATAATCCCCAATGGAATTTCAGGGTTCCCATGATGTATGCCAATACAAAGTAATATTCTCCGGGATTATACATAATCTTCGTCTTTTCTATTCGTTGGAACGTTTGCGAAATTAGAGAGTTTCTTTGATATATCCAATAATCAAATCCGAAAAAAATCCTATTTTTTTTGAGACTATAATAAATATAGGAATGGCGTTTTTCTTCGTAACAAAATTTACAAAGTCGTATTGTTTCCGCAACACTTTTGTAACATCTATTAAATTCCTTTGCACCGGGAAACTTGATGGTGGTTTCCCATGATTGATATTGAATAAGTATAAGAAAAGAATTATGAAGACAAAGTATTTTTTATTGTTTTTGATTTGTTTGGCTGGGATATGTTGTTTGTCCAGCCATGCCGTGCAGGCGCAAGAGAAAAACGGAGTGCTCCGTGGACGTGTGTTTGACGAAGCAGGTCAGACATTGCCGGGCGCAACGGTTTATTTAGAGGAAGTCCAGAGTGGTGTGGTCAGCGATGTAAATGGTTTTTACCTGATTTCCAAAATTCCGGCAGGACAGTACCATTTGCAGGTGAGTTATGTGGGATACGCCACCCAGAAGGTGACGGTGAATGTGAAAGCCGGAGAGACCATAGAGAAGGATTTCCGCTTGAAGAGTGAGTCCAAGCAATTGGAGATGGTGGAAGTGGGCGGCAGTTTCCAAGGCTACCAGCGGGCGACAAACTACCGGAAGAGCAGTTTGAACCTGCGGGATGTCGTGTCGGCTGACCAGGTGGGACGTTTCCCGGATGCCAATATCGGCGACGCGATGAAGCGTATTCCCGGCATCAATGTGCAGTATGACCAAGGAGAGGCACGTTTCGGACAGATTCGCGGTACTTCTCCGGATTTCAGTTCTGTGACGATTAATGGCAACCGTCTTCCTTCTGCCGAAGGAGATATCCGCAATGTGCAGTTGGATTTGATTCCTGCTGATATGATTCAGACGATTGTGGTGAACAAGGTGGTTACTCCGGATATGGATGCGGACGCGATTGGCGGTTCTGTTAATCTGGTGACTAAGAGTTCTCCGGCTAAACGGATATTGAACGCGACGGTGGGTACGGGCTTCAACCTGATTTCCGACAGGATGCAGGCGAATGTGGCATTTACTTACGGTGATAATTTCTTTAACGACAAGTTGGGGTTGATTTTGTCCGCCTCTTACCAGAACAACCCGATTGGTTCGGACAATGCGGAGTTTGAGTGGACCAAGGACGATAACGGCAATGATTATGTGAACGATTACCAGGTGCGCCAATATTTCGTGCAGCGTGAACGCCAGAGTTATTCATTGTCATTGGATTATAAGTTTAATTTGAACCACCGCATCGGTTTTAAAGGAATTTACAATCACCGGAATGACTGGGAAAACCGTTTCCGCCAGAACTTGAAAGACTTGGACGAGAACGGCATGGCAGAAGAAGTGGTGTTCGAAACCAAATCCGGTACATGGAAAGATGCCCGTCTGGAACGGCAGCGCACGATGGATTTCGCTTTGAACGGCGAACATTTGTTCGGGACAACTCTTTTGAACTGGAACCTTTCATACGCCAAGGCTACAGAATGGCGTCCTAATGAACGTTATATCGCTTATAAGAAAGAGATGGTGCAATTCACGCCTGACCTGAGCAATACGCGCACGCCGTATATGATACCGGAGAATGCAGCCGACATGGTATTGGGCGCTGCTGCAGGTTACGAATTGGATGAGTTGACAGAACAACAGGAAGACATCACTGAGGATGATTTCAAGGCGAGCCTTAACTTGAATATTCCGTTGCGTATGGGCAACAAGGTAAATTATTTGAAACTTGGCGGCAAGGTGGTGGCAAAGTCCAAGGACCGTGATTTGGAATTCTATGAATACAAGCCGATAGACGAAGACGCTTTCACTGCCCAGACTTTCGAGCATTTGAAGAACCAGACCCGTTCGGATTTCTATGCCGGAGACTATCAAGCGGGTACGTTTGTGGACAAGGAATATTTGGGAGATTTGGATTTGAACAACAGCGACCTTTTTGAGAAGGAGGAGAACAAAGAAGAATTGAGTGAGATGTTTGAGGCGCATGAGACCGTTTCTTCCGGTTATATCCGCTATGACCATACATTCAGTAACGCTTTCCAAGGCATGATTGGCGTGCGTTTGGAGAATACCCATTTGAAATACCAAGGGAAACGCCTGGACCTTAACGAGGATACCGAGGAAATCAGCCTGAGCGACACGCCGGAGGAGACGGACAGCTACCTGAACGTGTTGCCTTCCGTGCTGTTCAAATACGATGCAACGGATGCTCTGAGCTTCCGTCTGGCTTACACCACGACGATTGCCCGCCCGAAATATTTTGACCTCGTGCCGCATATCAGTCTGGAAACGAAAGACGGAGAGGTGAAGCTTTCGGTAGGTAACCCCAATCTGGATGCCACTTATTCTCACAATATTGATTTCGGTGTGGATTATTCTTTCCCGTCTTTCGGTATGGTGTCCGGCGGTTTCTATTATAAGAAAATCAACGACTTCATTGTGACGCAGGAGTTCCGCGATGGGGAATATAACGGCATTGTTTACGATGAAATGGACCAACCTTTGAATGGCGGGAAGGCTAATTTGTGGGGCTTGGAGTTTGCCTGGCAACGTGACTTCGGTTTTATTGCGCCGGCATTGAGGTATTTCGGTTTGTACGCCAACTATACCTATACGCATTCCAAGATTACGGACTTCCAGTTGGACCGTGAGGATGAGGAAGGCAACGAGTTGAATGACGAGGATTTGCCTTTGGCTGGTTCGCCGAAGCACTTGGCAAATGTCTCCCTTTATTTTGAACGCAAGGGGTTGAACGTGCGCGTTTCCTACAACCATGCCAGCGACTTCATTGATGAGTTCGGCAGCAAACCCTCTGAGGACAGCTATTATGACAAGGTGGATTATCTGGACGTAAATGCCAGCTATTCTTTTGCCAAACATTATACGATTTACGCGGAAGCCAATAACCTGTTGAATCAGCCTTTGCGCTATTATCAGGGACAGAGTGGCTTGACCAAGCAGATGGAATATTATGGTCCGAAGTTCAACCTGGGTTTGAAAGTGAATTTTTAATCTTGAAACAAAAAATGATATGAAGAATCTGTTATTATTATCAGTTTTTTTGCTCTCCGGTGTGTTGGCATTTGCCCAACCCCGGGAGCTGACGGAAGAGGAATTGGACGATAGGTTTAATTTCTATGTTGTGAACGACTTGGGGCGGAATGGTTATTATGACCAGAAGCCTATCGCTGAACGGATGGGGGAGATGGAAGAAGTGGTGGGTTTTGAATTTGTTGCCGCTTTGGGTGACGTGCATCATTTCGAGGGGGTGGCAAGTGTGAATGACCCGCTGTGGATGACCAACTATGAGTTGGTTTACTCTCATCCGGAATTGATGGTGGACTGGTTTCCGATTCTCGGCAACCATGAGTATCGTGGAAATACGCAAGCAGTACTGGATTACGGGAAGGTGAGCCGCCGCTGGTGTATGCAGGGACGTTATTATACGCAGGAATACGAGGTGGAGGACGGTGTGACCCTTCGCCTGCTGTATATTGACACGGCTCCTCTGATTGACAAATACCGGGAAGAGAGCGACGAGTATCCGGATGTTTGCAAACAGGACATGCAAAGGCAATTGGATTGGATTGACTCCGTGCTGACAGTGAATAAAGCTACTTGGACTGTTGTCATGGGGCATCACCCGATGTATGCGCAGACCAGCAAGGATGAGTGTGAACGGGAAGATTTGCAGAAACGGTTGAATCCCATCTTGAAGAAACATGGTGTAGATATGTACATTGCCGGTCATATCCACAATTACCAGCACATCCGCGTGAAAGATTCAGACATTGACTACATTGTCAATACATCCGCTTCTTTGAGCCGGGATGTGGAACCGGTTGAAGGGACAGTGTTCTGTAGCAGTGCGACAGGTTTCTCTGTTTGTTCCGCATCGGCGACAGATTTGAAATTCTACATGCTGGACAAGGATGGCAACGTGTTGCACGTGGTGGAGCGCAAGCTCAAAAAATAGGAAAATTCAGGTTTTATTGATGCAAGGCTGCCGGAACATTCCGGCAGTTTTTTTATATGCGTGTTGGGATGCGGTGGACAAGGGGGGAGCTTTAGGTGGGAATTCCGTGTTCGTAGAGGTATTCCGGTGCAAAGCCGATTTCGTTGTTCCAGTCAATAGTGAACGGGTCAATAGTGAACTGCTTGAAATAGTTCGGGTCTTTCAGTTTCTTGCAGATTCCTTTAGTTAGTTCGCCTGAAAAGTCAAATAATTTTTCCACGCCATTATTAAACCAGATATGGAGTGTATATCCATGCACATATTCGGCTTTCGTTACAGTGAGCAAGTTATTCGTTTCCATAATGTTATATTATTCTAATGGTTTGATATTCAGAGGGGCTTCCCGATTAGAGAGACGTTCCCAGTTAGTCATCAGTTCTTCTTTGTGCAAGTCGAGCCATTCGTATATTAAATTCAGTGCCCGGCGTGGCATACATCCTGTCACGATGCCATTTTCAATGGTCACGGTAGCTTTGTAGCCTTGGTATTCTACATGAAAATGAGGAGGGTTGTGCTCATTAATGTACATGTAGATGACAATTCCATAAAAATTGCTTATTTGAGGCATGTTTTTTCCTTTTTTCGTTTTTGCAAAGTTACGTTTTTTTCTCCAATCTTCGGCAGCTTTTTAAAGAATGCTATTCGTTGTACTTGCGGATTGGGGATGGGGTTAGAAACCCCAGATTTTGCGGTTCTCTTTCGCTTGGTTGAGCAACATGGCGTAACCGTTGCAGGTCAGGGAGCCGGCGGCTTTGCCGCGTTTCATAAATTCCGTTTCTTCTGGATTATATACTAAATCAAAGAGATAATGTCTTGGGGTCAAGAGATGGTAAGGGATGGGGGGGCATTCGCTGATGCGGGGATATGTGCCTAATGGAGTGGCGTTGACGATAAGAATCCCTTCCCCGGACAGGAAG
>DXFT01000058.1 GCA_019114285.1 Candidatus Odoribacter faecigallinarum | reverse complement strand
TTTCCGGATGGGCTGGGCTACCCCCCGCCGCACCAAAGTCAGTTCGACCTCCGTGCCCACTTCCCCGCGCATGAGCTTCATGATGTCGTCCGTGTTCATCTTGACACCTGCCACCAAAGAGTCATTCACCCGCACAATGCGGTCGCCGTCCTCCAGTCCTGCCTGTTCGGAGGGACCTCCCGGCACGACTTTCACAACCGTCACCGTATCCAGGTATTTATAGAACTGTACGCCTATTCCCCCGAAATTGCCCACCAACTCCTCATTCACCCGCATCATGTCTTTCGCCGGGATATACACGGTATGCGGGTCCAGGTCCTTCAGCATCAAAGGGATGGTCTTCTCCTCGATTTCAAGGACATCCACCGTGTCCACATACGAATAATTAATCATGTTCAATATCAAATCCAGTTTGCTGCCCTGCATCGGCATGACATTGCCATTGCCTGCCGGCAGGGGCATCCGCTGCCGGTTCATCACGGAATTAATGAACATGCCCAGCACAATGGCAAGTGCCAAAATGACCGGGAAAAGTATGGTTTTCAATCTATTGTTCATATCTCTTCGCTTTTAATCTTCTATTGCAATAAAATCCACTTTCACGCCCGCCTTCGCCAACAATTCAATCCCGTCGCTGCAGCGGTAAAGTTCAGAATAGACCACCCGGATAATGCCTGCCTGGATAATGAGCTTGGCGCACTCAATGCAGGGAGAGGCAGTCACGTAAAGCGTCGCGCCCTTGCTGCTGTTGCTGGACTTGGCGACCTTGGTAATGGCGTTCGCCTCGGCATGCAGCACGTATGGCTTCGTATGTCCCTCCTCGTCCTCGCAGATGTTTTCAAACCCGGAAGGCGTGCCATTGTAGCCGTCGGAAATGATAGAGTTATCCTTCACCAACAAGGCGCCCACCTGCCGCCTCCGGCAATAGGAATTTTCTGCCCATATCCGCGCCATGCGCAGGTAGCGTTTATCCAGCAAGGTCTGTTTTGTCACTTCTTCCATGTACCCGTCCTGTTATTTCTTCCTATCCCCAATGGCATCGATGATTTCACGGAAATACACCTTCCGCTCCTCCGGCACCTCCACTTTGTCAAGCGCGGCGCGGCTCTTCTCCACGTAATATTCTATCTTCTCCTGCACAGCCTCGGGCACGCCGGCACAGTTGTAAATCTCCGTCACGGCACGTATCTTTTCTGCCGGGTCATAATCCTTCCGTTGCATCCAGTCGTGCAACAATGCCTTGTCTTCCCCGCTGGCAAGCTCTTGCGCCTTAATCAACAGGTAGGTTTTCTTGTTGCAAAGGATATCCCCGCCGATTTTCTTGCCAAACTCCGCCGTGTCGCCATACACATCCAGGTAATCGTCCTGCAACTGGAACATCAATCCCAGGTGGCAGCCAAAATCATACAGGGCATCATGTTCATGCTTGGGCGCACCGGCAATCAATGCCCCGTGGCGGATGCTCCCCCCAATCAGCACGGCAGTCTTCAGGTAAATCATGTGAATGTACTCCTCCTCCGTAACGTCATCCTGGGTTTCAAACTCCATGTCATACTGTTGTCCCTTGCAGATATCCATCGCCATCGTGTTGAAATAATTGATAACCTGGCGCAGATAAGGGTCCTCTACCGTCTCAATGTATTTATAAGCCGTAATGGCAGCAGCATCGCCGCTGAGGATTGCCACATTGTTGTTCCATTTCTTCTGCACGGTAAGGCGCCCGCGGCGCAATTCCGCATTGTCCATCACATCGTCATGGAGAAGGGTGTAGTTGTGGAAAATCTCAATCCCGATGGCAGATTTCAACACCTTGCTGAGGTCATCGCCGTAAAGGTTATATGCCATCAGTGCCAACACAGGGCGCAAGCGCTTCCCGCCGTCCTCCATCATGTATTTTATCGGTTCGAACAGGGAATAAGGCTCCTCCATGTAAGCCTGTCTGTCTAACTCTGCTTTAATGCAGTCGCGCAATTCTTGAATCGTGTACATAAAAATAGCTTCTTTTGTTCGTTTAAGCAAGGTGCTAAATTAGCAAAAGAAGCTATAAAATCAACGGGTTGGGCAAAATTTAAGAAATAATTATTTGCAGTTCTCCAAAATCTGCCTTGCCACCGCCCCTGTTACATTCTGATTTTCACCGAATGCCACCTTCCGGGCATTAAAACGCCGCTCAATTTCAAGGATAGTTTCCTCGCCGATGCCGGCTTCTCCCAGACGGGTCGGCAAACCCAAACTACGGAAAAATGCCTCCGTTTTTTCAATGGCAAGGTCGGCACGGGCATTGTCGTCCCCCTCCGTAATGCCCCAGATGCGCTCACCAAACTGCACAAGTTTCGCCATTTTCTCCGCCTTCAACGTGCGCCACAAGCCCGGCATCACAATGGCAAGCGTCGCGCCGTGCGTCAGCCCGTGGAGAGCGGTCAGTTCATGCCCAATCATGTGCGTAGCCCAGTCTTCGCAGACACCCATGCCGATAAAATGGTTCAAGCCCATTGTAGCGCAAAGCATGAAATCCGCCATGCGGTCATAGTCATGCTGGTTCTCGATAATGTCCGGCGCAATCTCTATCAGGGAATGGATAATGCCTTCCGCCCAACGGTCCATCAGGCGGGACTGCCCCGGCGTGGTCATGTACTGCTCCATCACATGCACGAATGTATCCGCGATGCCGCATGCCACCTGCCATTTCGGGAGCGTGAAAGTCACCGTCGGGTCCAAAATGGAGAATACCGGGTTGTTGGAATAAAACGGGAATTTTTCCTCCGTCGCCTTGCAGGAAATCACAGCGCCGTTGTTCATCTCCGAACCGGTAGCCGGGATGGTCAGCACCGCAGCCAACGGCAACGCATGCTTGCAACCGCCCTGCAACACCAGCTCCCAGGCATCACCATCATACAAAATGCCCGCAGCTATCAGTTTCGTGCCGTCAATGACCGAACCTCCGCCTACTGCCAAGAGGAAATCTACTTTCTGTTCCTTGCCTAACTTGATGGCTTCCCGCAGCGTCTCAATCTTCGGGTTGGATTCAATTCCCCAAAATTCCACGA
Organism: Candidatus Odoribacter faecigallinarum; assembly: GCA_019114285.1. Taxonomy (GTDB): domain Bacteria; phylum Bacteroidota; class Bacteroidia; order Bacteroidales; family Marinifilaceae; genus Odoribacter; species Odoribacter faecigallinarum. The sequence continues at coordinate 4,266 of DXFT01000058.1, read as the reverse complement.
CGTCAAAGCCTTTCAAAGCCTCCTTCACTTGCTCATACACCCCGTTCTTCCGCACGCTACCGCCGCCAAACGTCACCAACACCCGCTTCCCCGCAGGAACTTCTTTTGCCAATTGCGCAATCATCCCTTTACCGAAAATCAATTTCGTAGGATTCTGAAAAATAAAGTTTTCCATAATATCATCTATTTGAATACAACATTTCTTCTTCCCACAAAGATAACGAATTTTCCCCATAACCAGCACTTGTCCTAAAGCACAAAAAAGGTATTAAAAAGTAGGGTGAAAAAAGTAGGGAGAAAAACCTCCAAGTAGGGAGAAAAATGTACCTTTGTAACAAAGTAAAATATATGCAAACAGAACTCGAAAAACTCATAACTCGCTACCATACATTAGAGATTGACAAACAAATAGATTATGACAAATTCTATTTGTACTCACTGATTACCCATTCCACTGCCATTGAAGGCTCTACCATCACGGAGCTCGAAAACCAAATCATGTTCGACCAAGGCATCAGCTTGAAGGGGAAAAGTATAGAAGAGCAGAACATGAACCTTGATTTGAAAAATGCTTACGAATATGCTATAAAACTTGCTCATGCCCACTCAAATATAACCATTGATTTATTAATAAAATTGTCTGCTCTTGTCATGAAAAATACAGGACAAGAATATAAGACTGCATTAGGTGATTTTTCATCAGCACAAGGCGAATTGCGTTTACTGAATGTTACAGCCGGCATTGGGGGAAAATCGTATATGGATTATCACAAGGTGCCAACAAAACTATCAGAATTTTGCATCTGGCTGAACAAAGAACGAGAAAATGGTGCAAATAAAAGCACTACACAATTATATGAACTCAGTTTTGATGCCCACTATCATCTGGTAACCATACATCCTTGGGCAGACGGGAATGGCAGAATGGCTCGCTTGATTATGAATATGCTACAATTTGAGTTCAACCTGATTCCGACAAAAATCCTCAAAGAGGACAAAGAGGAATACATCAAGGCGTTAGTAGAGACCCGTGAAAATAAAGACTTAGGTATATTCAGGGATTTTATGACCGCCACGACGATTAAAAACCTAACCCATGACATAGAAGCTTATCGCAAATCCATCGACGATATTTCAGCAAGCACAAAAGAACCACTAAAAAGTGAAGGGAAGAAAATGAGAAGCAGAGAGAAAATCATTACCCTGCTCACACACGACAACACTCTCAGCGCAACTGCTCTTGCTCAACGAATTGGAATAAGCCCCAAAGCCGTAGAAAAACACATTGCCCAACTGAAAGCCCAAGGCATTCTCAAACGAATCGGACCGGACAAAGGTGGATACTGGCAAATACTTGAACATTCCCCTAAAAAAGAGACTGTGTAAGAACAAGAAATACAAAAATATTTATCAAAACACTATATAACATTCAAACACTACCCTATGAAATACATCATTTTACACATTAGCTTTTTAATAACACTCTGCTGTTGTCAAGAAACAAAATTAGAAAAAGCCTTACAACTTGCAGAGAACAATCGAAAAGAATTAGAAAAAGTACTCACACATTATTCTATCCACCCCAAAGATAGTCTAAAATATAAAGCAGCATGCTTCTTAATTGAAAACATGCCAGGACATTATACAAAAGTCGGAAACATTTTAGATAGTTGCAGACATACCCCTCTACCCATTATACAACAAAAAGTATTAGACATCTGTTGCGGTGTATATTTAGATACGATAACAACAAAACTAGAAGACACAAAAACAATTACAGCAGATTACTTGATTCGTCATATTGATTCTTCATTCAAATTGTTAGAATATCCATGGATTAAAGAATTGCCTTTCGAATGGTTTCTAGATTATGTACTTCCTTATAGATTAGAATATGAGCAATTAACCCCATGGAGAGACTCCTTATTTTTAACTACAAATTCTGCTATCCACGAAATAATGATCGAGGACAAAAAATACGATGCATCAAGAATTACATTGGAAGGCAACTTTTCTGAATCTTTTTCACTATTTGATTACTACTACAACTTCTTCAAAAAAAATCTCAACAGTGAATGCCAATATCTCTACTTAAGAGAGGTATTCATTAACAGAGCCAAAGGACTACCTGCCGTATTAGATTTTTTTCCATATTACCCCAACCGCAATGGAAGTCATTATTGGGCTAATATATTATCTCCCTATCGCAAACAAAAACGAATTTGGGGTTCTCCAGTATGCATTGCCGCAAAAGTATATAGACGAACCTATTCACACAATTTTGATATATATAAACAAAGCAACGAATACATTCCCCCTTTCTTTAGAGATCCATTCAACAAAGATGTCACAGATGAATATTTTTACACCCAGGATATCACATTAAATGCCTTAAAACACATGCCCAAAAATATTAGATATAGCTATCTATGCGTATTTAATAGTTCCCATTGGCTTCCTATCGCCCAAGGTTATAGAAAAAAGGATACATTCTTTTTCTCTAAAATGGGAAAAGGAATTGTTTATTTACCCATATTTTTCTGGCAAAACAACATGTTTCCTTTGGACTACCCATTTGCCCTACATTTAAATGGCAATATTCAAAAATTTATACCCGACACAATAAATACAATAGACTTATGCCTATACAGAAAGTACCCCTACAGCAATAGAGTCGATTTTTCAAAACATTTTTCCAATATCACGATAGAAGGTATGAAATACAGCAATTCCCAGAATTACGACACATTAACAACCTGGAACATGACAAAACCTCAGTATTACATTGACAGCAAAATCAGAGAATCAATTACTTACAGATATTTACGCATTTCTTGCCCACAAGGATGTTATATTGCAGATTTACACTTTTGGAACAAAAACGGGGAAAAATTGCAACCAATCAAAACAGATTCTACAAAATTCATCACAGATGATAACCCATTAACAGAATTGGGTAGCAAACATAAAATAATCATTCTTGATTTTGGACAAGAAGTAAATATTGCACGAATCGTATGCATACCAAGAGGAGATGGCAACGGTATCTACCCAGAAAATACCTATGAATTATTTTTCTATGAATTAGGTGGCTGGAAATCTCTTGGACGTAAAAAAGCAAATGACTTTTATATCAAATATTCAAAAGTTCCTTCTAATGCCCTTTTATGGTTGCATAACTTAACTACAGGACAGGAAGAAAGAATCTTTACTGTTGAAAATGGGGATATTAGATTTTGGTAGAAATTAATATTTTTTGTAACAATACACAAAAAAACATTTGTTTGTTCGGAAACATTTTCGTAGATTTGCAAATGATATTTATTGTCTAATTTAAAAGTTTACAGTTATGAAAAAAGCTATTATTGCAGGATTTGCTTTATTAATTATAGGTTGTCTAAGTAATGGATGTGAAAGTCCTGATGAACTTGAATTTTCCGAAATTGTTCAAACAAAAACCTCTATTAAACAAAGTGATATAGCTCCTATAGGAAGTATTCCCGAGTGGGTCAAGTCCAAGGTATCTTCCGACATTTATGCCAAATTAGAAATTATGAGCACTTGCTGTCGTATTGACTATTCTTTTTTAAGAGAAGATATTAGTCCAGAAAGATGGAAAGATATCACCTTTGCCATAGATGGTATATGCAAAGAAATCAAAATAGGAAATATATCCCTTGACCATCCCATTATATTTAGCGTTGCCTCTGAAAATGTTACCGATTCTTTTCAAACAATTGAACGCTTAGGCATGTTAGAAAAAGGTTGTGTCGGTCGTAGTAAACAAATAGAATTATTCACTTCAAAGTATGGACCTGTCCTATATGCAATAATTGATTATGTATATAATACAAACACAAAGGCTGTCTCAGATATAGAAGGCGAAGTCTTTCTTGCACCACTTTCAACAGGTCAAAATGCATCTTTTAATGGTAAAGCTAGGGCATTCCACCTCTCGAATAATACCATACAAATTACTTGTAATGGCAAATTATCCATCACTGATAAAAATGGGACATTACTATATGAAAATGTCAACGTTGATGTACACTTTGTTCCATAACTATAACCTCATATAATTAAGTACTTTCTTTAAGTTTAATGTTATATTTGTTTTCAAAACATATTATTCACATTAATAGCCTCAAAGAATGAGGCTATTATAAAAATATCTTCGCATAAATATTTTCATGGCAAATAATATTAGACATTGTCAAATATGGGGAGCAAAAGCTTATGGCGGAGCTTTAACCAGTATCCTTGTGT
>DXFT01000057.1 GCA_019114285.1 Candidatus Odoribacter faecigallinarum | reverse complement strand
ACCGCCGTATTTCAGGACGAAAGTGCCGTTCAAGGCATTCCGGGGAATCACGAACGATCCGCTGACGGTGCCATAACGGTTGGTGCGCACCTCTTGGCTGGCAAGCTCCTGCCCATTGGCATCATAAAAAGTGACCTTCTCTTCCAGACCTGTCCGTGCGCAAAGCGTGTCCTTGGTGGCAAGCCAGCAATAGCCCTTGTAATAGACCGTTTGTCCTGGACGGTAAATCGTCCGGTCAGTTATCAATCTGCAGGTAAGTGAACTGGGATTCAAGTCCTGATGGAGAATGTATGAACCCTCAAAGGCTACTCCTGCTGGGTTTTCTGCATTGATAATTTGGAAATACAGGAGATCGTTCTGTCTCTTGGGATAGAGAGCGTACCCATCCTCGTTGGTTTTCAGGGAATCGATAAATACATCCTTCTCGCCATATACCAATATTTTGGCGTGCGCTATCGGCTTGCCGCTATTCCAATCATAAGCGTGGATTCCGTTTGTATTGGAGAACCTGTCAATAACAGGATAAATCCGCGTACAGGTGACAATGTTTGTTCTTGGTTCTTTCATGGTTGGCGAACCCGTTTCAATCAGGTAATTTCCTGCGGGCAAGCCTTCAATCTTTAAAGCGGAGTCTTGCCGGACGATGTCCTTGGGGAAGCAGAAGTCATATTCTTTGATTAAGCACTTGGGCATGTTCTCGTCTTTCACCTGTCCCCACCTCATGAACAGGCGGTCTGGAAGGCGGTAGATTTTCAGGTAGAACGCTTCGAGGTTAGTATATTGGATGCTGGCATTGAACGTTTCCCCGGGGTAAAGGTAGGCTGGGAGGTTTGATCTCAGATAGGGCTGTTTAATTTGGGCAACCAGTTCTTTCAACAATCCTATCCGTTCGTAATCCGGGTGCTTCTGGATGCCTTTCTGGCAAAGAGCGAGGGCTTGGTTGAGCAATGTCCGTTGTTCCTCTCTTGGCGGGACGGGATAGAAGGAAGCCTTCTGCTGTAGCAAAGTGGCTTGCTCCGCCAGGATTTCCACTTCCAACGGGTTGCCTTCGTATTTCAATGCCAGGCGTTGCAGTGCGTTGCCGTATAGCGAATCCTTTTGCTCCAAACTGCAGGCTTGACAGGCAAAGGACAACCTTTCCAAATCCGTCATTAACAGGGCATCCGGGGTGGCGTCCTGCAAATGGAATGAGATTAAATCCTTATAGATGCCCAATTGGATGCCATTGCTGTTTTGTGCCTTTTGTACGGGGGACAGGGCAAATGCCTGTGCCTCTGCAAACGCCTCCGCGCCGAGCGTGTCTTGTGCCGTGTTTTTTCCCGGCAACAGGTCAATCACCCGGTGGCAGAGAAAATCGTACAGCATCGGGCGGAACCTCCGGGAATCTTCTCCCGTCACCATCGCCTTTTGGTAGTGTTCGGCAGGAGTGCTTTGCAGTGTTTCCTTTTCGGCAATGGATGCGAGTAAATGCTCCCAAATTTTATTGATAAACAGGTCGGCAGTCCAGAGGTTGATGTCCTCCGGCGTTTCCTGTTCGATTTCCGTGCGCTGGCTGATTTGGTATTGCCTGCCGCGGTAATATTGCAGGTACAATTCCCCGGCGTAGGAGTGCAGCATGCTCCGCGCGGCAGCATCCTTTTCTTCCCGGATGAGCTTTTCCAATTCGGATAATTGCTGCGGGTAAAGCCCTTCGTCTTTTTTCAGAAGGAACGTGTTTTTCAAGATAAAGGCTTGGAGCCATTGTGCCTTGTCCTTCTGTTTTAGGGCAGCCTTGGACAGGCTGTCCGCTGTTTCGATTGCCCGTTGGGGGTACTTGTGGTAGTAGTCAATGAGCGAATCCATGTCATTGGTCTGTGCTTTTGCCATGCTTCCTAATATAAGAATCGTGCTGATTAAAATGCCATATCGTTTCATCGCTTTTTGTCTTTTTGATTCGATAGGCTAAAGGTAGGTAAATTTTTTCATACACATCCTGTCTTTGAACGGATAAATTTTTTCTTGCTTTGTGTCTGCCAGGACCGGTACTGAACCTATCATTGAATTATGGTTTATTTACATATAAGTAACCTTTAACAGAGGGTTGAGAGAGAGCTAAACCTAATCAAACCCTATTCAAACCCTAATCAAACCCTATTAGAATACCGTAGAAATAGCTTTGAAATGGATGTAAATAACTTTTGTATGTAAATAAAGTATAAATTATATATAGTAAAATGCTCAATGATTTATGGTTTTAGAGGGAGCCTAAGACGATGACAGGGGCATTGCACAGCAGGAGGGAGGGGAAGTGGGAGAGGTAGAAAGGACAGTGCTTCGGCAGAAAAGGCGGGGGAATGAAAAAAGGGAGGTGCCTGTAAGCGCCTCCCTTATGGTAAAAGCAAGTAGATGACTTTATGCTTGCGGGTTGGCTTCGAAATCGCCGTAACGCAAAAAGTCGGTGGCAGCGTCAATGTCTTTGTACATCACGCGGTCAATGCTGTTGAACGGCACGACGCTCCGGAACTCTTCCAGGAATTTCTCCAAGTAGGGAGAGGTTTTTGTGGGGCGTTGCAGGTCGATGGCTTGCGCGGCATTCATCAGCTCGATGGCAAGGATGCGTTCTACATTCTCCATGACTTGCACGGCTTTGACAGCGGCGTTGCCGCCCATGCTCACGTGGTCTTCCTGTTCATTGGAAGAGGGAATGGAATCAACGGAGCAGGGAGTACACAGTTGTTTGTTTTTGCTGACAATGGCAGCGGCGGCGTATTGCGGAATCATGAAGCCGGAGTTCAAGCCGGGGTTGGCAACGAGGAATTCCGGGATGTTGCCGCGGTCGCCGGATATCAGGCGGTAGGTGCGGCGCTCGGAGATGCTGCCCAATTCTGCCACGGCAATGCTCAGGAAGTCCAGTACCAATGCCAAGGGTTCACCGTGGAAATTGCCGCCTGAGATGATGAGGTCGTCTTCCGAGAAGATGGTCGGGTTGTCGGTCACGGAATTGATTTCACGTTCTACAACAGAGGCTACGTACATGATGCTGTCTTTGCAAGCGCCGTGTACCTGCGGGATGCAGCGGAAAGAATAGGGGTCCTGTACCCTGGTCTTTTCCTTTTTCTGGAATTCGGAGCCTTCGAGCAGGGCGCGGATGTTGCGGGCAGTCTCGATTTGTCCGGGATGGGGACGGGCTTCCTGTATCTGCGGCAGGAAGGGGTCTATGCGTCCGTCGTAGGCATCCAGGGAAATGGCGCCGATGATGTCTGCGTATTTGGCAATTTTGAATGCTTTCAGCAGGGCATAGACGGCATGGGAACTCATGAATTGGGTTCCGTTTAGCAGTGCCAAACCTTCTTTTGCTCCCAAGCGGATGGGCTCCCAATTGAATTTCTGGTTGATTTCTTCAGCGGAACGGATTTCTCCTTCATACCATACTTCTCCTTTTCCAATCAAGGGGAGGAAGAGGTTGGCAAGGGGTGCGAGGTCTCCGGAAGCGCCTAATGAGCCTAATTCCCGGACAACGGGCAGCACGTCATGGTTGAACATGTCGATGATGCGTTCCACGGTTGCCAGCTGTACTCCGGATTTGCCGAGGGACAGGGCATGCGCTTTCAGAAGCAGCATAAGGCGGATGATGTCCTTTTGGATGGGGTTGCCGATGCTGCAGGCATGCGACATGACCAGATTTGCTTGCAATTGGCTCAGGTCTTCTTTGGAAATGCTGATTTTGCATAATGAGCCGAAACCGGTGGTAATGCCGTAAAGCGGTTTTTCCGATGTTTCGATTTTATGGTCCAAGTAGGCTTTACAGTCATTTATCACTTTCTTGCTCTCTTCTGAGAGTGCCAGGGTGTAGTGTTTATTTAAAATGGTGTCGATGGCTTCGAAAGTCAGCGGCGCCGGAGATATGTAATGTATCATGGTATTTAAATTTTAGTTTTGTCTAATAGTAAATAATTATTTCCCACCTGAGGCAAAAGATTGCCGGACGGTGGGTATGTGGGGAGGAAGATGTTTTTTCACGGACATCTGGAGTCATATCCATGGCTTTTTAAGGGGCGATGTTCTTTTCTACGGATATGCATGGCTGTTTATTTTTTTAGGATTTCAACAGCCTGGGCAAGCGTGATGTTTTGTTGTTCACCGGTTGCCATGTTTTTCAGGGCTATTTTGTTTTCTTGCATTTCTGTTTCTCCGACCAATGCCACGAATGGAATGCCTTTTTTGTCGGCATAGCCCATCTGTTTTTTCATCTTTGCCGGTTCGGGGTAGATTTCGGTGTTGATGCCTGCCGCCCGCAATTGTTGCATCAGGGGAAGGCAGTAGCGTTCTTCTTTTGCTCCAAAATTGACAAAGAGTATTTGGGTGGTTGCTTTATTGTCTTCGGGGAACAGGTTTAATTGCTGCATGACATCGAAAATGCGGTCTGCACCGAATGAGATGCCTACCCCCGACATGTTTTTCAATCCGAAGATGCCCGTGAGGTCATCGTAGCGCCCGCCTCCGGTGATGCTGCCAATTTGCACGTCCAGGGCTTTGACCTCGAAGATGGCGCCTGTGTAGTAGCTTAGTCCGCGTGCCAAGGTCAGGTCTAATTTGACTTCCGTACCTATGGATAAGCCTTCCAGGTAATTGAATACGGTGGTCAGTTCTTCGATTCCTTTTAAGCCGGTGGGGCTGTTTTGCAGGATTCCCTGAAGGCGTTCCAGTTTTTCGTTGTTGGAACCTTGGAGGTTCAGGATGGGTTGGAGTTTTTCGATGGCGGTTTCGTCGATGCCTTTTTCGCGCAACTCGGCATTGACGGCGTCACCCCCGATTTTGTCCATTTTGTCAATGGCGACTGTGATGTCGGTCAATTTGTCCGGGTGGCCGATGGTTTCAGCGATGCCCGCTAGGATTTTCCGGTTATTGATGAGGAGACGGACGTTGATGTGCAGCCGGCGATAGACTTCATCCACCATTTGGATGAGTTCGACTTCGTGCAATAACGAGTCGCTGCCTACGACATCGACATCGCATTGGTAAAATTCCCGATAGCGTCCTTTTTGAGGACGGTCCGCACGCCATACGGGTTGTATCTGATAGCGCTTGAAGGGGAAGGTCAATTCGCTTTGGTGTTGTACCACGAAGCGGGCAAAAGGAACGGTCAAGTCGTATCGCAATCCTTTCTCCGATATTTTGTTGGTCAGCCTGATGCTGTTGCGTTCCAACAGTTCGTTTTCGGGTACCTGGGCAAGGAAGTCGCCTGAGTTCAGTATTTTGAACAGCAATTTGTCCCCTTCTTCTCCATATTTCCCCATGAGGGTGGACAGGTTTTCCATGGCTGGCGTTTCCAGCGGTTGGTAGCCATAGAGTTTGAATACGCTTTTGATGGTGTCGAATATGTAGTTGCGTTTCACCATGATGTCCGGTGAATAGTCCCTTGTGCCTTTTGGGATAGAAGGTGTCTGTGCCATTTGTTTATAATTTGATTTTTTTCGTGTTTGCAAATATAACAGATTCTATCCATTTTTGAAATTCTTGTGGTGAAATAAATTGGGAGGGGGCGATTGAAAAAAAGCACCCTGGGGAGGATGCTTTTTCTGTTGTTGAATTATAAAAGAAATGTTTAAAATCAAGGCTTAATGCTTGTTTGTTTTTTCTTTGTTATTTGGCATAACTGATGGCCCTTGTTTCCCGAATGACCGTTACTTTTACCTGTCCCGGATAGGTCATTTCGTCTTGAATCCTTTTGGCGATGTCGAAGGATATTTTTTCTGCTTCCGCATCGGATATTTTTTCACTTCCGACAACAACCCGCAATTCCCTTCCTGCCTGGATGGCGTATGTCTTCACTACGCCGTTATAGGACAAGGCAAGGTCTTCCATGTCTTTTAAGCGTTTAATGTATGATTCCACGACTTCACGGCGAGCACCGGGACGTGCTCCTGATATGGCATCGCAGGCTTGTACGATGGGGGCGATGAGCGTGGTCATTTCTATTTCTTCATGGTGTGCACCGATGGCATTGCAAATGTCCGGTTTTTCCTTGTATTTTTCTGCTAACTGCATGCCTAAGATAGCATGTGGGAGTTCCGGCTCGTCATCGGGTACTTTGCCTATATCATGCAACAAGCCAGCCCGTTTTGCTTTTTTGACATTCAAGCCTAATTCTGCCGCCATGATGGCACAGAGGTTTGCTGTTTCGCGGGCATGTTGCAGGAGGTTCTGCCCGTAAGAGGAACGGTATTTCATTTTGCCGATGAGGCGTATCAGTTCAGGATGCAAGCCGTGGATGCCCAGGTCAATCGTGGTGCGTTTTCCTGTTTCAATGATTTCTTCCTCGATTTGTTTTTTTACCTTATTTACTACTTCCTCGATACGTGCGGGGTGGATGCGCCCATCCGTGACCAGTTGGTGCAAGGACAAGCGGGCTATTTCCCGGCGTACCGGGTCGAAACCGGAGAGTACAATGGCTTCCGGGGTATCGTCCACAATGATTTCAACACCGGTCGCAGCTTCTAACGCCCGGATGTTTCTGCCTTCCCGTCCGATGATGCGTCCTTTGATTTCGTCAGAGTCTATATGAAAGATGGATACTGCATTTTCAATGGCAGTTTCCGTTGCCACCCGTTGTATTGTCTTGATGACAATTTTTTTCGCTTCCATGTTGGCAGTCATCTTCGCTTCTTCCATGATTTCATTGACGTATGAGACTGCTTCTGCTTCAGCTTCGTCTTTTAGGGAGTTGATGAGTTTTTCCTTTGCCTGCTCTCCGGACATGCCTGAGATGGCTTCCAGTTGTTCAATTTGCTGTTTTTTTAGTTTTTCCAGTTCATTGTTTTTCTTCTCTATCAACTCTTTCTGCATGTCAATGTTGTTCTGTTGACTTTGAATCTCTTTTGTCTTTCGCTGGATTTCTTCTAATTTGCGGGAAACCTCTGTCTCCTGTTGTTTCAGTTTATTTTCTGCTTGCTGCAATTTATTATTGCGGGCTGCAACTTGTTTTTCATGTTCGGCTTTGATTTGCAGGAATTTTTCCTTGGCTTGCAAGATTTTGTCTTTTTTGATGACTTCTGCTTCAGCCTCTGCTTCTTTAATGATGTTTTGTGCCCGGTGTTTCATGATGAGTCGTAGAACCATCCATCCGCAACCCATGCCTACCACCAAAGCCACTACTGCTATTATGATTGTTGTGTACATGTTTATTTATTAATTATTGATTTGTAATAATATTATATCCCATAAAAAATCCCGCATTATTTCTTTTTAATAAAACCCCTGTATGACACGGGTAGAGCTGCCATTTGATTCAGACTTCCACCGTCCCGAAGGAACTCCGAAGAGTTGAGGCCTGTCTTGTGCAAATAAAGCGTCCGCTCTAATTGTTTGAGTGTTGAGTTTTTCGCTTAAAGTCGAAATAATGCGGGAATATCTTAATTCAAAGAACTCTTTTAAAATTACTCCGTCTTGATGTATTCATCAAGTTTTGAACTAATTTTTTCTATCTCTTCCAGCTTTTGTTCCTGTTGCATTGCCTTTATGGCGTATTGCAATGTCGCATAAGCTAAAAAATAAAATGACTCCGGTTCTGTGTACCCGGATTTATATTTTGAAACGCGTTCATTAATCTCTTTTGCCGCTTTCCTGACAATCTCTTCTTCTGACGCCTGTATAATCAGGTTCATCGGAATGCCGTCTATCGTGAGGTTAATACTGCGTTTTTCATCCATATCAATTGTTCAAAAGAGCAATACATTTGTCAATTTCCCGCACCAGCCGGTTTATCTGCGATTTTCCATCCTTGTTGTATTCTCCCCTTGCAACCGCGTTAGCCGTTCTGGCTGTTTTTAATTTATTTTCTAAATCATGTTTCTCTTCTTCCAGAATTTCCAGTTTGTTTTTTAACTCGTTGATGTCGTCTTTCAAACTTTTGTTCTCTTCCAAAGAGTGTATATATTGTTTTATCAGTTTCTCAATTTTAAAGTCAAGTTCGTTAACAACTATATCTATTTTTGCTGCCATAACCTTTACTTTTCATGACAAAGGTAGGAAGAATTATTTAAATTGTCAAGACTCTTGAATATATTTGCACTGGAAAAATGATAATTTTTTTTGTGATGAAAAAAATGCCGATAAACGCACTGTGTTACATTTTTGTTAAGTTTTTGCTAATGAGCCCTTTGTTTTTGTTGGGGCAGGAACGTGTATTTCCTGTGGAAGGGGATTTGCTTTTGAGCGGGAATTTTGGGGAGTTGCGGGCGACTCATTTCCATTCCGGCATTGATATTAAGACTGGAGGGAAAGAGGGGTTGCCTGTCCGGAATGTCAAAGACGGAATTGTAGCGCGGGTTTCTGTTTCTCCGACAGGGTATGGTTATGCTTTGTACATGGAGCATGCGGATGGAACAACAACGGTGTATGGGCATCTTCAGAGGTTTGAACCCCGTTTGGCAGAGGTGGTGCGGGATTTGCAATATGCACATGAGAGTTTTAAAATTGATGTGGATTTGCACGCTCGTCATTTGTTTTACCAGGCGGGGGATACCTTGGCTTATAGTGGGAATACCGGTTCTTCCGGAGGTCCCCATCTTCATTTTGAGGTTCGAAATACACGGACCGAACATACGTTGAATCCTTTGCGTTATTATCCAGTGAAGGACCGCACGCGTCCGGTTGTAAAACGCCTATATTTATATGGTATCGGAGAAAACGGCGTGGTTCGCTTGTTGCAGTCTTGCCCGGTGGAGCGTGTGTCGGCAGGAATGTATGATGCCGGGCATGTTGTCGTGCCGTCCGGCAGGATAGGAATAGGAGTTTTTGCCATGGATTATATGGAAGGTTCCTGGAACAAATTGGGAATTTACCGTCTTGCGCTTGCAGTCGGTCAGGATACTGTTTTTGCTTTTTCTGTAGATTCTTGTTCTTTTGACCATTCCCGTTTGGTCAATGAGGTGAAAGATTTTCATGGCTATAAACGTCAAGAAACTGTTTATCGCTGTTTTGGGCATTATCATGAACAATTGTTTGGTGTGGTATCGAAAGCTGGAGGCAGTATAAAGGTTTTGCCGGATAGTTTGGTCAAGGTGTCTGTTTCTTTGGCGGATATTAATGGCAATCATTCGTCGGTGCGTTTGTGTTTGGAGGGAGGGGAGGAGGTTGCGAGAGACAGTATGGACGGGGATTTGTTGTTTTATGACAAATCCTATGTTTTGAAGACGGGCAGGTGGCAGGTGGAATTGGATTCTTCCTCTTTGTTTTCATCTGTTGCCAGGGTGTGTGAGGTTGAATATGATGATAGGTTTGGGGATTCTTTGTTGGTGTTGGCGAGAGAGGAGGTACCTTTATTAAAAAGAGCCCGGCTTTTTGTACGGGGGAATTTTTGTCCTCAGGCGTTGATATGCGAGGTGACGCCTAATGGTAGGTGTTATCCTCTTGCCACTTCTCATACATCCAGGGGATTGGAGGCTTCAGTTCCTTATTTGGCGCGTTATGGAGTGGCAATAGATACGGTTGCTCCGAAGATTACGTATGAGGGAAAGGTTGCCGGGGGTAAATTGCGTTTCCGGATTAAGGATGATTTTTCTGGCATTACGGATTACAGGGGAGAAGTGAACGGGCGCTGGTGTCTTTTTAGTTATGATCCCCGGACTGCCATTTTGCAATGTAGCCTTGGTGAGCCGGCTTTTGTCCGGGGAGAATGGAATACGGTGTGTGTCATGGTGAAAGATTTGGCTGGGAATAAGCGGGAGTTGAAAATAAAAGTAATGAAATAAACGATGAGAATTATGGAAATAGAAGAATTGAAAAGAATGGAGCGTGAAGGACGGCGGGCAGAAGCTATGCGTTTGTTGGAACAGGAAGTTGCTGTGTTTCCTGAGAATGCGGATTTATGGTTGATATGGGGGGAAATGTTGTATGCTGACGGGCGTATGGCGGATGCCTTGAATAAGTTTAATACAGTGCTCCGCCTTGAGCCTGAACATAATAAAGCCATGAATTATGTTACGATGATTAATAATATTTTGGGGTATTATTGCAAGGATATGTTTAATCCTTGATTTGCACGTTGCATTGTAATTCGGTGTCCTTGTGCTTTAAGAGGTGAAAAAAAGATGACAGATTTGTGGGTTTGTATGAAATTTTGCCGTATCTTTGTCGCTCAAATTGAAAAGTGAATTATATGTTGAACGCATTAATAATCAGTATTCTTGGAAAGGAGGATGTTGTAATTTAATTTGAAGAAGATTTCTTAGTATAGAACGTAGTGTGATTTTATGGGAGTTTTCTCCTGAATATGGATAATTGATGCGTAATTTATCGAAGTAACAAAATTAAAAACAAATATCATGATTATAGTACCTTTAAAAGAAGGCGAAAATATAGAGAGAGCCTTAAAGAAATTCAAAAGAAAATTTGAGAAGACAGGGGTTGTGAAAGAATTGAGAGAACGTCAGGCATTTACCAAACCTTCTGTTCGTAACCGTGCTCAGCGAATTAAAGCAATTTATAAGCAGAGCTTACAGCAGGCTGAAGAGTAATTTTTTCCTTGTCAGGCTTGTTTTTTTCAAAAGAAAGCCCTATATTGGGTTCGTTTTTAAGAACACGATATGGAAACTGATGATTTTCTTGCTTATTTATGCAATGTGAAGCGATATTCGCCAACCACTGTCGCTAGTTATGCAGGAGATTTGTGTCAGTTTATAGAGTTCTGTGAAAAGGTTGAGAATGTAAACGAGTGGGGCAGTGTAACCCCTCTTGTTGTTCGGCATTTTGAAGTGGCTCTAATGTCTGGGGAGCGGAAGGGTGAGGGGGTTAAGAATGAAAAAGGGGGTAAGCCTTTAAGTGCAAAAACTGTGCGGCGCAAGTTGAGCGCATTGCGTTCCCTTTATCGTTATTTGCAGCGGGAAGGGAAAGTGGAAAGCAGTCCTTTGGATTTGATAATACCTCCTAAGGTGGGTAAGAAGCTGCCTGTTTTTATTTCAGATGATGAAATGGACAAACTGTTAGATAAGCAGATGGAGCATGTTGAATTTTCTGGTTTCCGGGATTTTATGTTCTTGATGGTTGCTTATTATACAGGAATGCGGGCAGGAGAGTTGGAAAACTTGAAAGTTTTGGATGTGGATTTGGCAGCCAAAGTAATTCGGATAACAGGAAAAGGGAATAAGCAGAGGATTGTACCGATGCTGGATGATTTCGTGGAGGCAGTGCGTGTTTATTTTGTGCAGAGAAAATTTGTGATGGAGAAAGAAGGCGGATGTAATCATTCTTTTTTCTTTATTACAGATGCGGGCAGGCCTGCTAATGAAAAGTACATTTATAGGCATGTGCATAAATGCCTGGAAGATGTAAAAGGTTTGCCGAAACGGAGTCCCCATGTGTTGAGACATTCGTTTGCCACGGCTTTGTTGAACAACGGTGCTGGAATTGAAGCTATACAGAAATTGTTGGGCCATTCAAGTCTTGCTGCGACACAGGTTTATACTCATAATTCTTTTGAGAAATTGAAACAAGTTTATAACCAGGCTCATCCGAGAGCCTATAAATGTTAGTATTATGGAAATTAAGATTAATGCAGTCGGTTTTTCTGCGAGTTCACAATTAGAGGAGTTTATCCAGAAGAAAATCGGGAAGTTGGAAAAATATCATGACGGTATTGTCAACGTAGAGGTCTCTTTGAAACTTGAGAAAGATGATAATCTGGAGAACAAGGTGGTAGAAGTAATTGCCCGGATAAAGGGGCAAGATATTTTTGCCAGCAAAAAGGCGAAGAAGTTTGAGGATGCTGTTGATGAGTTGTATGATGTAGTAAAGCGCCAGCTGGTCAAGGCAAAGGAAAAAGAACGGGAAGCGTAAGGTGCTGACTGGCGTGGGAAGGAATGTGTTGGTGGAGCGTGGAAAAGTTTGGCGAACTTTGTTGGATAAAATTTTGTTCGACAAGTTTTTTTGATTATATTTGCACGCTCAAAAGAAGTGGTTTGGGGAGTTTTGTTGATTAACTGCTTGCAAATCTGTAGTCTTTTGGAAGTGTAATAAAAGTTTTTGAGATAAGTTGTTTAATAATAAAAAGTTTTTAAGTCATGGCTAAAGAAAAGTTTGACAGGTCTAAACCGCACGTAAATATCGGTACTATCGGTCACGTTGACCACGGTAAAACCACTTTGACAGCAGCAATTACGACAGTGTTGGCAAAGAAAGGTCTTTCTGAGCAGCGTTCTTTTGATTCAATCGATAATGCACCGGAAGAGAAGGAGAGAGGTATTACCATTAATACAGCCCATGTAGAGTATCAAACGGCAAATCGCCACTATGCTCACGTTGACTGTCCGGGACACGCTGACTATGTAAAGAACATGGTTACTGGTGCCGCCCAGATGGATGGCGCAATCTTGGTAGTTGCAGCAACTGATGGTCCGATGCCTCAGACTCGTGAGCACATCTTGTTGGCTCGTCAGGTAAACGTTCCGAGAATTGTAGTTTTCTTGAATAAGGTGGATATGGTTGATGATCCCGAGATGTTGGAGTTGGTTGAGATGGAAGTGCGTGAGTTGTTGAACTTCTATCAGTATGATGGAGACAATACTCCTGTTATCTTAGGTTCTGCTCTTGGTGCATTGAATGGTGAGCCGAAGTGGGAAGAGAAGATTATGGAGTTGATGGATGCAGTGGATACTTGGATTCCGCTTCCTCCGCGTGATAATGAAAAACCGTTCTTGATGCCGGTTGAGGATGTGTTCTCAATTACGGGACGTGGTACTGTAGCAACAGGACGTATTGAGACTGGTGTTGTTCATGTAGGAGATGAATTGGAAATCATTGGCTTGGGTGCTGACGGAAAGAAGACCGTATGTACCGGCGTTGAAATGTTCCGCAAGTTGTTGGATGAAGGTGAAGCTGGTGATAACGTAGGTTTGTTGCTGCGTGGTATTGACAAGAATGAAATCAGACGTGGTATGGTTCTTGCAAAACCAGGTTCAGTAAAACCGCACAAGAAGTTTAAGGCTGAGGTTTATATCCTGAAGAAAGAAGAAGGTGGCCGTCATACTCCGTTCCACAACCACTATCGTCCTCAGTTCTATTTGCGTACAATGGACGTTACCGGTGAGATTACTTTGCCGGAAGGAACTGAAATGGTAATGCCGGGAGATAATGTAACTATCACTGTTGAGTTGTTGACTCCGGTTGCTTGTTCATTAGGTTTGCGTTTTGCAATCCGTGAAGGTGGTCGTACAGTGGGTGCCGGTCAGATTACTGAGATTTTGGAATAATAATATGATAAAAGATTAAGGTCAGCGTTAGTCTGACCTTAATATACGGGTGTAGCTCAGTTGGTAGAGCACTGGTCTCCAAAACCAGGTGTCGGGAGTTCGAGTCTCTCCTCCCGTGCTTTTATTTGGAATTATCAATTTTAAATTGTATCTTTGCGGGCAATTTGAAATAAATCTGCATAGAAAATGAAACTAAAAGCTTATTTCGCAGACGTCTATAATGAATTAGTTCATAAAGTCTCCTGGCCTTCATGGTCTGAACTCCAGAGTAGCGCAACTATTGTGATGATTGCTTCCGTCATCATAGCTATTGGCGTTTTAGTTATGGATTTTTCGTTCAGGCACATCATGGAGT
Organism: Candidatus Odoribacter faecigallinarum; assembly: GCA_019114285.1. Classification (GTDB taxonomy): domain Bacteria; phylum Bacteroidota; class Bacteroidia; order Bacteroidales; family Marinifilaceae; genus Odoribacter; species Odoribacter faecigallinarum. The sequence goes on along the minus strand of DXFT01000057.1, from coordinate 25,554 downwards.
TTATATATAATATGTTGTAATTAATTCGCAGGTTTATGGCTGAGATTACGAAAAAGTGGTATGTGCTCCGGGTTGTTGGCGGAAAGGAAAAAAAAGTAAAGGAGTACATCGAAAATGAAGTTGCCAGCCTAGGGCTGCAGGATTATGTTTCGCAGGTTTTGATACCTGTAGAGAAGGTTTATCAGATACGTAATGGAAAGAAAATAGCTAAAGAGCGTAATTTTTTTCCAGGTTATGTAATGGTTGAGGCGGCACTTGTTGGTGAAATCCCCCACATGCTTCGTGATGTTACGAACGTGATGGGCTTCCTGGGGGAAACCAAGGGCGGAGAGCCGGTGCCAATGCGACAATCTGAGATAAATCGGATTCTAGGTAAAGTTGATGAACAAGCGGAACAGCCAGAGGAGAGCAACATACCTTATGTCGTTGGCGAATCCGTGAAAGTTACAGACGGACCGTTCAATGGCTTTTCCGGCGTGATAGAGGAGGTGAACAATGACAAGAAACGAGTAAAAGTTATTGTGAAAGTTTTTGGTCGTCAGACACCTCTTGAATTGAATTTCATGCAGGTAGAAAAAGATAATTAATTTTATTGGATTGAAAAATGGCAAAAGAAGTTGAAGCTCTTATCAAGCTACAGATTAAAGCTGGCGCCGCTAATCCTTCGCCTCCAGTTGGTCCTGCTTTAGGTTCTAAGGGAGTCAATATTATGGACTTCTGTAAGCAATTTAATGCTCGGACTCAAGATCAGGCAGGAAAGATTATTCCGGTAATTATTCAGGTTTATGGTGATAAATCATTTGATTTTATTACTAAACAGCCTCCTGTTGCTGTTCAGCTTTTAGAGGCAGCAAAGATTAAGTCAGGTTCAGCACAACCCAATCGTAAAAAAGTTGCTTCATTGTCTTGGGACAAGGTGCGTGAGATTGCAGAGGGAAAAATGAGTGACTTGAATGCTTTTGAAATTGAAAAAGCAATGAGCATGGTGGCTGGAACTGCCAGAAGCATGGGTATCACAATAGATGGTGATAAGCCTTTTTAATGAATTTGTAATATTTCAAACGTAATGAGTAAACTGACAAAAAATAAGAAGTTAGCTTTAGCGAAGATTGAAAATGGTAAGGTTTATACCATTGAAGAAGCTGCTCAGCTGGTGAAAGAAATTACTTTTACCAAGTTCGATGCGTCAGTTGACATAGACGTTCGTCTGGGGGTTGATCCGCGCAAGGCAAATCAAATGGTGCGTGGTGTCGTAACCTTGCCTCACGGAACCGGTAAGGAAGTCAGGGTGTTAGTACTTTGTACTCCTGATAAGGCTGAAGAAGCAAAAAATGCTGGTGCCGATTATGTTGGTTTGGATGAGTATATTGAGAAGTTGAAATCAGGTTGGACTGATGTTGACATTATAATTACGATGCCGGCCATTATGGGGAAGATAGGAGCTTTAGGACGAATTCTAGGTCCACGTGGATTGATGCCTAACCCGAAGAGCGGTACGGTTACCATGGAAATTGGTAAGGCTGTTCAAGAGGTTAAGCAAGGGAAGATTGACTTTAAAGTTGACAAGTTTGGTATTGTACATACTTCTATAGGTAAAGTGAATTTTGATGCAGAGAAGATTAAAGATAATGCCCGTGAATTCATGGCGACTATCCAGAAATTGAAACCTGCTTCAGCTAAAGGTACTTATGTGAAGAGTGTGTTCCTGTCAAGCACAATGAGTCCCGGTATTAAATTAGATGTTAAATCACTGCTTGATTAATTATTAACTTTAAAAGTAGGACTTTTGTAGCATGAAAAAGGAAGATAAACAAGTAATTATAGATAGTCTTAGCGAGCAGATAAAGGCGCACAAGCATTTTTACATCAGTGATATCTCTGAGTTGGATGCTGCGGCGACCCAGGAATTGCGTAAAGCTTGTTTTGAAGCGAATATTAAATTGATTCAAGTAAAGAATACTTTGCTTCATGTGGCTTTAGAAAATCTGGATGCAGATTACAAGGAACTTTATGGTGCCTTGAAAGGGTCGAGTGCTGTGATGCTGACTGAAACCGGTAATGCTCCTGCGAAATTGATAAAAGAATTTCGCAAAACTCATGATAAGCCGGTTTTGAAAGCTGCTTTCGTGGAAGAATGTGTCTATGTAGGCGAAAACCAATTGGATACTCTTGTTAGCATTAAGTCTAAAGAGGAGTTGTTGGGAGATATTGTATTGTTGTTGCAGTCACCAATGCAGCAACTTATTTCTGCCCTGGAATCAGGGAAAAATACTATCGGCGGAGTTCTTAAAACTTTGGAAGATAGAGCATAATTATATTATTTATTGATTAAGAACATTTTAAATATTTATCAAAATGGCAGATTTGAAAAAACTTGCAGAAGAATTAGTAAACTTGACTGTAAAAGACGTAAAAGAGTTAGCTGATATCTTGAAAGAAGAGTATGGAATAGAACCAGCTGCTGCGGCTGCTGTTGTTGCTGCTCCTGCTGCTGGCGCTGCTGGCGCAGAGGCTGCTGCTCAGACTGAATTTGATGTAATCTTGAAATCAGCTGGCGGTTCAAAATTAGCTGTTGTAAAATTAGTAAAAGAATTGACGGGTCTGGGGCTGAAAGAGGCTAAAGAATTGGTAGATAAGGCTCCGGCACCTTTGAAAGAGAAAGTTTCTAAAGAGGAAGCTGAACAATTGAAAGCTCAACTGGAAGAGGCTGGCGCTGAAGTTGAACTTAAATAAGCTATTGCCTTTGTAGGTATGGGGTTTAGAGTCATGATTGGCTCTAAACCATTTTGTTGTTTTTATTGTTTAGGTTCCAAAAAAGTAATAGATGTCTTCAAATACTTCAAATAAGAGAATAAGTTTTGCTTCCACGAAAAATCAGTTGGAATATCCTGATTTTCTTGAAGTGCAATTAAAGTCTTTCAAGGACTTTTTTCAATTGGGTACTACTCCAGAGAACAGAAAAAATGAGGGTTTATATACTGTTTTCAAGGAGAATTTCCCAATTACTGATACTCGGAACAATTTTGTTTTGGAGTTCTTGGATTATTTTATAGATCCGCCTCGTTATACAATTGATGAATGCTTGGAGCAGGGTTTAACTTATGGGGCACCTTTAAAAGCTAAGTTGAAATTGTATTGCACCGATCCGGAACATGAGGATTTTGATACAGTGATTGAAGACGTGTATCTCGGGAATGTTCCTTATATGACACCTAAAGGTACTTTTGTGATAAATGGAGCTGAACGTGTTATTGTTTCTCAGCTTCATAGGTCGCCTGGTGTATTTTTTGGTCAGAGTGTGCATGCTAATGGCACTAAACTTTACTCTGCAAGAATTATTCCCTTTAAAGGTTCATGGATTGAGTTTGCAACGGATATCAATAATGTAATGTATGCTTATATTGACCGTAAGAAAAAGTTGCCTGTGACAACTTTATTACGTGCTATAGGTTTTGAGACAGATAAGGATATATTGCAGATATTCGATTTAGCTGATGAAGTAAATGTTTCTAAATCCGGATTGAAAAAAGTTGTCGGTCGCCGTTTGGCTGCACGCGTTTTGAAGACTTGGATTGAGGATTTTGTAGATGAAGACACGGGTGAGGTTGTTTCTATAGAGCGTAATGAAATTATTGTAGATCGTGAAACTGTTTTAGATAACGATCTTATAGATGCAATTGTTGAGTCAGGAGCAAAAACAATTTTGTTGCATAAGGAGAAACAGAATCTGGCAGACTATGCCATTATTTATAATACCTTACAAAAAGATCCATGTAATTCGGAAAAAGAAGCTGTAATGCATATTTACAGGCAATTGCGTAGTTCTGAACCGCCAGATGAGGCAACTGCCCGTGATGTTATTGATAAGTTGTTCTTTTCGGATAAACGTTATGATTTAGGGGAAGTAGGGCGTTATAAATTAAATAAGAAATTGGGTCTAACTACTGATCCTTCTGTGCGCGTGTTGACAAAAGAGGATATGATAGAGATAATCAAGTATTTGATAAAACTGTTGAATGCGCGTACGGATGTTGACGATATTGACCATTTGAGTAATCGTCGAGTAAGGACAGTGGGAGAACAGTTATATAATCAATTTGGAGTTGGGTTGGCTAGAATGGCCCGTACAATTCGAGAACGGATGAATGTTCGTGATAATGAGGTGTTTACTCCGGTTGACTTGATAAATTCTAAGATTCTTTCTTCTGTTATAAATTCTTTTTTTGGGACAAATGCTTTGTCTCAATTTATGGATCAGACGAATCCGTTGGCTGAAATTACTCATAAACGACGTATGTCAGCATTGGGACCTGGTGGTTTATCGCGAGATCGTGCGGGATTTGAAGTCCGAGATGTGCATTATACTCATTATGGTCGTTTATGCCCGATTGAGACTCCAGAAGGTCCTAACATTGGATTGATTTCTTCACTTTGCGTATATGCTAAGATTAATGATTTGGGATTCATTGAAACGCCTTATCGTAAAGTTGAACATGGTGAGGTAGATCTTTCTGCAGAGGGAGTTAAATACCTGTCTGCGGAAGAAGAGGAAGGGTTGGTGATAGCTCAGGCTAATGCCCCTATTGATGATGAAGGGCATTTTATAGAGAAAAGGGCAAAAGCTCGTAAGGATGGAGATTTCCCTGTTGTCGATATAGAGGAGGTTGATTTAATGGACGTTGCTCCTAATCAGATAGCTTCTATTGCTGCTTCATTGATTCCTTTCTTGGAGCACGATGACGCGAACCGAGCCTTGATGGGTTCAAACATGATGCGACAGGCAGTTCCTATTATAAAACCACAGGCCCCGATTGTTGGGACTGGGTTGGAAGGAGCTTTGATTCGTGATTCTCGGACACAAATTGTAGCCGAAGGGTCTGGAACGATAGATTTTGTTGATGGTCGTCGTATTGTTGTTAAGTATGATTTGACAGAAGAGGAACGTTTTGTTAGCTTTGATGGTGACACGAAAGAATATGTATTGCCTAAATATAAGCGTACCAACCAAAGTACGACAATGACATTACGTCCGATTGTACGGAAGGGAGACCGTGTGGAGAAAGGACAAATTTTGACAGAAGGCTATTCTTCTGAAGGAGGGGAATTGGCATTGGGACGTAATTTGAAGGTTGCCTACATGCCTTGGAAGGGATATAATTATGAGGATGCAATTGTAATATCTGAAAATATTGTTCGAAACGATGTCTTTACCTCCGTTCATGTCGATGAATATTCTTTGGAAGTCAGAGAGACCAAGCGTGGCTTGGAGGAATTGACTGCTGACATTCCTAATGTTAGTGAGGATGCTACTAAGGATTTGGATGAAAATGGAATTATCCGTATCGGTGCTCGCGTAAAGCCGGGTGATATTTTGATTGGTAAGATTACTCCTAAGGGAGAATCTGATCCAAGTCCAGAGGAAAAGTTGTTGCGTGCGATTTTTGGAGATAAGGCTGGAGATGTAAAAGATGCTTCTTTAAAAGCTTCTCCTTCTTTGAGTGGTGTCATTATTGACAAAAAATTGTTCCAACGTATCATTGGTGACAGGAAAACAAGGGCTGCGGGTAAGACCATTTTGGCTGAAATTGACGAACAGTTTGAACGTAAAGTTGGAGATTTAACAAATCTGTTGATTGATAAATTGTTTGAGCTTACGAATGGTAAGACTTCTCAAGGAGTAAAGAACTATTTGAATGAAGATCTTATTCCTAAAGGTGTTAAATTTACATTGAAGACTTTGCAGAATCTGAATTATCTGGAGATTAATCCGAATAAATGGACTACAGATAAGCAGAAGAATGACATGATTCGTGATTTGCTTCATAATTTCGTTATTAAATATAAGGAAATAGAGGGGCAAATGAAGCGTAAAAAATATAATGCGACAGTAGGAGATGAGTTGCCTTCTGGTATTATAAAAATGGCCAAAGTCTATGTAGCTAAAAAGCGTAAGCTGCAGATTGGGGATAAAATGGCAGGACGCCATGGGAATAAGGGTATTGTTTCTCGTGTAGTTCGCGTGGAAGACATGCCGTTCCTTGCAGATGGAACACCGGTGGATATTTGTTTGAATCCCTTGGGTGTGCCTTCCCGTATGAATCTGGGACAGATTTTTGAAGCTGTATTAGGTTGGGCTGGTAAAGAATTAGGTTTGAAATTTGCAACACCTATTTTTGACGGGGCTAGCTTGGATGATATCAATGCTTATACGGATAAGGCTGGTGTTCCTCGTTATGGAACGACTTATTTGTATGATGGTGGTACTGGTGAGCGCTTTGACCAGCCGGCCACTGTCGGGGTCACTTATTTCTTGAAGTTGGGACATATGGTGGATGATAAAATGCATGCTCGTTCCATTGGACCTTATTCATTGATAACACAGCAACCTCTGGGTGGTAAGGCACAGTTCGGAGGTCAGCGTTTCGGTGAAATGGAAGTTTGGGCGTTGGAAGCATTTGGTGCCGCTCATATTTTGCAAGAAATTTTGACAGTGAAATCTGATGATGTGCAAGGGCGTACCAAGACCTATGAACACATTGTGAAAGGAGAGCCTATGCCTACCCCGGGTTTACCAGAGTCATTCAATGTCTTATTGCATGAATTGCGAGGCTTGGGGTTGAGCGTCAATTTATTATAAATATTCTCAAAAGTCAAATGCTTGGGATAATTACTCAGGCATTTGGCATTTGTTTTTCAACTTTCGACATTATAACGAAGTTAGTATGGCTTTTAGAAAAGATAATAATACCAATAGGTCCAAGACCTTTACGAAAATAGCGATTGGTCTGGCATCTCCAGAAGAGATTTTGGAACATTCCAGCGGTCAAGTATTAAAACCGGAGACGATAAATTACCGCACCTATAAACCAGAACGGGATGGTTTGTTTTGTGAGCGTATTTTTGGTCCTGTGAAAGATTATGAATGCCATTGTGGTAAATATAAGAGAATACGTTACAAAGGAATTGTATGTGACCGCTGTGGTGTTGAGGTGACAGAGAAAAAAGTACGTCGGGAACGTATGGGACATATACAATTGGTAGTGCCCGTTGCCCATATTTGGTATTTTAAATCCTTGCCTAATAAAATAGGCTATTTGTTAGGATTGCCTTCCAAGAAATTGGATGCTGTTATTTACTATGAGCGCTATATTGTAGTACAGCCGGGGATAATGGCTGAAAAAGGCATTGCCAAAATGGATTTATTGACAGAGGAGGAGTATTTGGATATAACCGATGCATTGCCTGCCGACAACCAACATTTGGATGATGAAGATCCCAACAAATTCATAGCAAAGATGGGAGCGGAAGCTATTCAAATGTTGTTGGAAAATCTGGATTTGGACGATTTGTCTTATGAATTGCGTCATAAAGCAAATACAGAGACTTCACAACAGCGCAAGAATGAGGCATTGAAAAGATTGCAGATCGTTGAAGCCTTTAGGGAAAGCCGGGAAGTGAATAAGCCGGAGTGGATGATTGTAAAAGTTCTGGCAGTAATCCCACCGGAATTGCGTCCGTTGGTGCCTTTGGATGGGGGACGTTTTGCAACTTCGGATTTGAATGACTTGTATCGCCGTGTAATCATTCGTAATAACCGGTTGAAGCGTTTGATAGAAATTAAAGCGCCTGATGTAATTTTACGTAATGAGAAACGTATGTTACAAGAGTCGGTAGATTCTTTATTTGACAACTCGCGGAAGTCGAATGCTGTGAAAATAGAGAATAACCGTCCTTTGAAGTCATTGTCTGATAGTTTAAAAGGAAAACAAGGACGTTTCCGTCAAAACTTGTTGGGTAAACGTGTGGACTATTCAGCTCGTTCTGTTATCGTCGTTGGACCAGATTTGAAAATGCATGAATGCGGTTTGCCCAAGGACATGGCAGCTGAATTATATATGCCTTTTATTATCCGCAAATTGATTGAACGTGGAATTGTCAAAACAGTCAAGAGTGCTAAAAAGATAGTAGATCGCCGTGACCCTGTCGTTTGGGATATTTTGGAGAATGTATTGAAAGGGCATCCGGTATTATTGAACCGTGCTCCGACATTGCACCGTTTAGGTATTCAGGCTTTTCAGCCCAAATTGATAGAAGGTAAAGCCATTCGTTTGCATCCCTTGGCTTGTACAGGATTTAATGCAGACTTTGATGGTGACCAGATGGCAGTCCATTTGCCTTTGGGGAATGAAGCAATTCTGGAGGCCCAGATACTGATGTTGTGTGCGCATAATATCTTGAATCCAGCCAATGGCGCGCCGATTACAGTACCATCTCAAGATATGGTATTAGGCTTGTACTATATCACAAAGCCACGGAAAGGTGCAAGGGGGGAAGGGTTGAAATTTTATTCTCCGGAAGAAGTGATTATTGCTTTGAATGAAAAAGCTGTGGACTTGCATGCTCAGATTCAAGTAAAAATCAGAGATGTTGATAATGAGGGAAAAGAATATGTCCACATGGTGGATACGACTGTTGGGCGTATCATATTGAATCAGTTTACGCCTAAAAACTTTCCTTATATCAATGAATTGATAACGAAAAAGTCTTTGCGTGATATTATCAGCGATGTGTTTAAGCGTTGTGGTGTAGATGTGACTGCAAAATTCTTGGACGATATTAAAGATTTGGGATACCGCATGGCTTTTGAGGGTGGTTTGTCCTTTAATCTGGCTGACGTTATTGTTCCTGCTGAAAAAGATGCTCTTCTGCAAGAAGGTTATGATCAGGTAGAAGAGGTTATGGCGAATTATAACATGGGATTCATCACTAACAATGAACGTTATAATCAAATTATTGATATATGGACCCATGTAAATGCGAAACTGACCAACACTTTGATGAAGCAATTGGCAGAAGATGCACAAGGCTTTAATTCAATATACATGATGTTGGACTCTGGTGCCCGTGGTTCACGGGAACAGATTCGTCAGTTGGGAGGTATGCGTGGCTTGATGGCAAAACCCCAAAAATCTGGAGCGACTGGTGGACAAATTATTGAAAATCCGATTTTGGCAAACTTTAAAGAGGGACTGTCGGTATTGGAGTACTTTATTTCAACGCACGGTGCTCGTAAAGGTTTGGCTGATACGGCATTGAAAACAGCAGATGCTGGTTATCTGACCCGTCGTCTGGTGGATGTTGCAAATGACATTACGATTACAGAAGAGGATTGCGGAACCTTAAGAGGTGTAACTATTTCTGCTATTAAGAACAATGAAGAAGTTGTGGCTTCTTTGTATGAGCGAATATTAGGCAGGGTATCCGTACATGATATATACCATCCACATACCAATGAATTGCTGGTTAAGTCTGGAGAAGAAATTACAGAAACTATTGCAGAAGCGATAGAAAAGTCTCCGATTGAACGTGTGGAGGTTCGCTCTGTACTTACCTGTGAGGCAAAGAAAGGTGTATGTGCCAAATGTTATGGACGTAACTTGGCAACGGGTAAGATTGTACAGTTAGGTGAGGCTGTAGGTACGATTGCGGCACAATCAATCGGAGAGCCAGGTACTCAGTTGACATTGCGTACATTCCACGTTGGAGGTACGGCAGGAAATATATCAACAGAAAATTCATTGAAATCTAAATATGATGGATATGTTGAATTTGAAGAATTGCGTTCTGTTGAACACGAACAGGATAACGGTCAAAAATGTGATGTAGTAGTTGGACGTTTGACAGAGTTGCGTATTGTTGATAAAAATACGAATATCGTTCTGATATCCCACAATATTCCTTATGGAGCCAAATTGTTTGTAAAAGACGGTCAGGAGGTTCATAAAAATGATTTATTGTGTGAATGGGATCCCTTTAACGCAGTTATCATAACTGAATACAGTGGACGTATCGGAAGTGAAAACCTCATAGAAGGTGAGACATACAAGGAAGAATCTGATGAGACTACCGGCTTCCGTGAGAAAGTAATTACTGAATTCAGGGACAAAACCAAGGCGCCTGCGTTAACGATTTTGAATCCAAGCGGAGAGCTTGTGAAGAGCTATAATTTGCCGGTAGGAGCTCATATAGTTGTGAAAGAAGGGGATGAGATTACGGCAGGTAGCATTATTGTGAAAATACCGCGAGCTGTTGGTAAAGCAGGTGATATTACGGGAGGTCTGCCTCGTGTAACAGAATTGTTTGAGGCACGTAACCCCTCTAATCCGGCTGTCGTTTCTGAAATTGATGGAGAGGTTACCTATGGAAAAATCAAACGTGGTAACCGTGAGATTATAGTCACGTCAAAAGCTGGAGAAGTAAAGAAATATCTGGTGTCCTTGACAAAACAGATATTGGTACAGGAAAATGACTATGTACGTGCTGGTACGCCATTGTCTGATGGTGCCATAACCCCGACGGATATATTGAATATCCAGGGACCGATAGCTGTTCAAGAGTATATTGTAAACGAGGTGCAGGATGTTTACCGTATGCAGGGTGTAAAAATCAATGATAAGCATTTTGAAATCATTGTACACCAGATGATGCGTAAAGTATTGATACAAGATTCCGGAGATACCCGTTTCTTGGAAAGTCAGATAGTTGACAAGAACGAATTTATGGAGGAAAATGATGAAATGTTCGGCAAGAAAGTGGTATTGGATCCGGGGGATTCAGATCGTGTAAAGCCGGGGCAAATCATTACAGTTCGTACTTTGCGTGACATCAACTCACAATTGAAACGACGTGATTTGCGTACAGTTGAAGCCCGTGATGCTATCCCTGCGACTTCTGCCCAGGTATTGCAAGGAATCACGCGTGCAGCATTGCAGACCTCAAGCTTTATTTCTGCTGCTTCTTTCCAGGAAACAACGAAAGTGCTGAATGAGGCAGCAATATACGGAAAAGTGGATCCATTGGAAGGGTTAAAAGAGAACGTTATCTGTGGACACTTGATTCCGGTAGGAACTGGAATGAAAGAACTCAGAGGATTAGTGGTTGGTTCTAAGGAAGACATGGAAAAACTACATAAGAACAACAATTAATTGCAGAGGCAGGAGCTGCCAAGCTCCGCCTTTGTAAAAAGTAAAATCCCGGTGGTTACACCGGGATTTTTTTTATGGAAGATGGAAAAAGAAATTCTTCTAAGCTGGATTTTCTGCTAAGATTTTATCAAAAAATGCAGCATAGTTATCAATATAATCTTCTGGCGTCGTATATTCCGTCACAGGTTTACCACTCTCAGTTGCATGCTTCTTTAATTCCGGATCAATATCTTTGCTGTTGAAAATGATTCCATCCGAATAATTGAAAGCCAACTTGTTGATATTGGTATGCGTTGGTTCTTGCACGATTTGGACATCACTGGACTTGATATTCTCTGTCACTAATTTTTGCGGGAACTTAGGGTCTAAACTCCCTTTAAATTGGTCATTATAAGCAGAATATACAATTTTTGTATGAGCAAACATGGGGTCTTCGCAATACTCTTTTTTCAAATACAATGGGACCAAGGAAGTCAGCCACCCTTGACAATAAATCAAGTCTGGAGACCACCTGAGTTTCTTTACAGTTTCAAAAACCCCTTTAGTAAAGAAAATAGCCCGCTCATCATTATCCGGGAAAAAATCCCCGTTTCCGTCCATAACAGTATATTTGCGCTGAAAATAGTCTTCATTGTCAATAAAATATACCTGCATTCGGGCAGCTTGTATTGATGCGACTTTAATAATAAGCGGGTGGTCGGTATCATCAATAATCAAATTCATGCCTGAAAGGCGAATAACCTCATGGAGTTGGTTGCGTCTTTCATTGATACAACCATATCTCGGCATGAAAGTCCTGATTTCTTTGCCTTTGTCTTGAATCCCCTGAGGCAAATACCGCCCGATATGCGCCATTTCTGATTCTGGCAGATAGGGCGTGATTTCTTGAGATATAAATAGAATCTTTTTTCTTGCCATAACTACGTTTCCCAAAAACCTTACAAAGATACGGATTTTTGTTTAGAATCCAAAATGCCCTGAGAATTAAAACATAGTATAAAACTGCTTGGATTTTTATTGATTTGGGACATATTGTAGATGGAATCTTCTTTTTTTGTATATTTGAAAATCATTTTTTGTATGACAACTATGGCACGACATCACATACTGGGGAAAAAAGGAGAAGACAAAGCAGTCGAATACCTTGAGCGTCGGGGATATACTATCCTTGACCGCAATTGGCGCGTCGGGCATCTGGAACTGGACATCGTATGCCGGCACGGGGGCATGCTGGTCATTGTGGAGGTAAAGACTCGGCGGCTCGGAGAAGAAAATGTGGAAGACCTATTGGGATGGCAGAAACGCCGCAATCTAATAAAAGCGGCTGATGCTTACGTCAAGAAAAAAGGGTGGGCATCGGAAATTCGTTTTGATTTGATATGTTTGTCTGGTGAAGATTTGGAAATAGAACATATAAAAGAAGCAATAAGTATAATAGATTAAATTTGAAGACTATGGCAGAAATGAAAGCTCAGTACCTGGGAGGACTCCAGGTGGAATGTGAACACTTGAAAAGCGGGGCAAAACTTAAAACATCCCCACAGGCTGGACAGCCGGAAGCAGGGGCGACATTCTCCCCGACCGGACTTTGTGCCTCGGCTTTGGCGGCATGCGTATTGACCATGATGGGGGCATACGCCGAGAAAAACGGCTTGGATATCCAAGGCGCAGAAGTGGAAATCTCCCTTTCCATGGCAGAAGAACCCCACCGGATAGGTTCCATTACCCTCATCGTGAACATGCCTCCGAAAGGCTACTCCGACAAAGAGAAAAAAATCCTGGAACGTGTGGCAAATACCTGCCCAGTAGGCAACAGTCTTGGCGAACTCACCGAGAAAAAGATTGTATTCAATTGGTAATCGGATGCCGGATTGCAAAACATCCCGCCAACTCAACTGGCGGGATGTTTTGCAAATTATAAAATATTCCGTTATGGTCATTGGCAAATTGAGGAAGGGGGGATGATATTATCATAGACCATAATGGGAACGAACAGGAATGGATGCACTGTTATTATACCAATGCTAAAGGGAAAATGATTGCTGTCTATATATTGAATAAGCAATAGGGCAAAAAGACATCTGATAGCTCCGAGGCTATTTCTGTAGTATTCGGGATATTTAGGGGTATCTGGGGGATAGGTTGAAGATAGGTTGTACTATGTGGTAGGTCGCAGTGTGTTCAGAGAATAACAAGGGTTCACTCCCCGTTCAAGTACGGTTTACTTCCGCTTCGGAGCAAAGTTGAACCAAACTTGAACCTGACTTGAACCTAAGTTGATACGTGAACAGACCGGGATTAGGATGAAAGCACACCGGAAATGGCACAGAGAAATGAAGGCGGTTGCCATTATAAAAAAGAGCTGCGCCCTTTCCGGACACAGCACTTGAGTTAAAATCATTATGTATTTATTTCTTAAACAGATTGCTGAAGTTGTAGCCTACAGACAATTGGAATACGCGGTTTTGGGTCCGGTCGTTCTCTTCGAAAACGGACAAGTCGAAAGAACCTGTTTTCAATAAGCCTGTCACGTAACGTGCAGATACGATGAAGTCTTTGTAGGCGTATGAAATGCCTGCAGGGATGCCGAAATCAAAGGATTTGATGCCGTCGATTTTATCCCGGTCATGGTCCCTGTTTTCCCTCCATTTGTGCATGCCGTCCACATTGTAGCTGAATTGCGGACCGAAGTCAATGCTCAAACCTTGCCAAATGTAAATCTTGAACAGGATGGGGAGGTTCAGGTAGTTGATGCTCCATCTTTCCTTGGCTTTGTTGTCCCGGTCGCCGAAGCCTTGGCGGGAGTATTGCAACTCGGCTGCAAGCCCGAATGCTTTGCTGAAGCGTTTTTCCGTGAAAAGCCCTACATGTACGCTCGATTTGTTTTTCAAGTGGGCGTTTGTGATGTAGGTGGTGTTCAGACCGACTTTTACACCATAAGTGAAATCGCCTACAGCAGGCTGGGCTTTTGCTATGCAAACCATCAAGAGGGCGACCGCTACTAAGATTATTTTTTTCATTTCTAATAGATTTTATTGGTTACCAAGCGGTAGCATCAGATATATTTATCTTGTCAACCGCTTTTTACTACTGTTATTTCATACTTTTTGTTAGCATGGGCAAATGTAACGATATTTCGGGAATAACCATTATTTTAGGTCAAAAAAAGTGTGGTGCTTTCCCATCATTAAGTTTTGGATTCTTTCATTAAGATATTTACTTCTTTATGCGTGTCTGATTTGTATTGCTATTTTGGGTGATAAATATCGTAAAATTTGTGGTTTTCCTCTATCTTTGCCATTCGATTAAAATGAATAGCGAAGATGAAAGATTTAGATGTGAAGTTATTTCTATTTATTGGTTTTTTGTTGGGGACTTGGGGGGCTTTGTTTGAAGGGTTGCAGGTAGCAATTATCGGTGTGGCATTGTTGTTTAATCTTGTGAAGTATAGGAAAGATTTTTATCAATTGCTGAGGCGTTATAAATATTATTTGTTGATACCTGTAGTAGTCATGGCCTATGCCGCTGTGCATGCTTTTTTTATTATCCAAGGTGGTAAGTATATGGATTTTAAACCTTCGTTTGGGGTATTTGAGAAACTGGCATTGGCTTTCTTGTTGGTGGTCGTTTATGTGGTTTCGTGTCGTTTTTTTATCGATTTGAAGATATTAAAGCGTTTTTTGCTGTGTTTTTGTGTCGGTGTGTTTTTGTTTAATTTTCTGATGCTTTTTCATGTTGCCGGTTGGGATTTGCTTAAGACTCCGGGGAAGGCTGTGGCTTATTTGTATAATTCCCGCTTTGGTTTTACGAAGTATTTTTTAGGAGGACGGGTGTATTTGGATGCGGAGGCAATGCATATATATATAGCGGCATTGATTGCTTATGCTTGGGGCATGATATCAACAAATATAGGGAAGAAGGTATTGGGGTTTGCCGCTTTTTTGATATTTGCCTGGTTTCTTTCTTTGACAGTGACGAAGAGTTCTATTTTGGGCTTTTTGTGTGGTTTTGTTTTGTTGAATGGTTATTTTTTAGTCCGTTTGTCAGGGCGTTATCGTTGGGGGCTGCTGGGCGTGTTGTTGCTGTTGGTGGCAGGTGCCTATATATTTCGCCCGGCAAATTTTGACCGCCGTTGGGAGCAGGTGGAGCGGGAGATAGAGGATGTACGTGAAGGACGGTTAGAAGGGGGAGGCTCTATAACCCCTCGGGTGGTTTTTTATAAGACTTGTTTCGATCATATTGGAGAATGGGGCGTTTGGGGGCTGGGGGTTTATACGGAACGGGTTTCCCAGCAGTGGTACCGGGATTCCGGGAATACAACTGTTGCTGCCTTGACACATAGCCATAATTCTTTTCTTCAGTATTGGATGTGGTTGGGTATTGTTGGATTGTGTTTTATATTGAGTTGGTTTTTCCTGCCTGTTATTCGGATGTTGCGGTCTAAATGTTATTCTTTTTTAGCGTTGTCCATTATTGTAGCGCTTTTTGTGGATTGTCAGTTTGAGGTTCAGTTGGTAGTGAATGATGCCCTTCCGGTTGTTGTTTTCTTTTTAGCATTATTTTATGTGTTTTATGACCGGTTTGCTGAATTGGAGGGCAATATCTCCTGAACGGCATGGAGGACGATGTCGGGGGTGAGGTTGCGGATGTAGTCTTCCTCGCGGATGAGGTTGTTTTCTATTTTCAGTATTTTGCCAAAGGGGACTTTCGGTACAATAGTGGAGGTGGGGCTGGTGGACAGTCCCATAAGGGCGATGAAGGGGGTGTGCAGGGCTGCTGCCGCGTGCATGGCGGCAGAGTCAATGGTGATGAGGAGGTCGAGGTGGTTGATGGTATTGAAAAATTCCTCGATGTCAGTTTGTCCGGCGAGGTTTATGATGTTGTCACCACGTACTTCACTGATGTATCTGCTTTGTTCTGGGGCGTCTTGTTGGTCGCCGAGGAGGATTACATTAAAACCTTGGTGATTTAGACCGCGGATAAGTTGGATGGCGTAGTCTTGAGGGTAGGCGCGGTAGCCTTTATGTTTTCCTCCAGGATAGAAACCAATGGTGGGGCGGTTGTTGTCGAAGTGGAAAGTCTTTTTTCCGCTGACGGGCAGATAAAGGTCAGGCAGGTAGATGTATTTATTGCCTAAATATTCATTGAAAAGATTGGCGTAGCGGTTGATGTAATGTTTGTTTCGGTTGAGGGGGAGGGAAAAATCCAATAAGGCACTTCGTTTTTCCAAAGAGTAACCAATGCTACGTTTTACGCCTGCGAGTTTGAATTGCAAAGCGGAAACAAAGGTGTTGACGAAGATAATGCCCAAATCACCTTTTTCCGTGTGTATGGCTTTGAGCAGATGGAAGAAGGTGGTTATGTTTTTTTTGCGGTTGAGGGGGAAGGTTATGAACCGGGATACCCTTTCTTCGTACTTGAAAATATCGCGAACGAAGTCAGGCCCTACGATAATAAGCTTCGCGTCCGGGTATTCTTGTTTGACAAGTTGTATGCAAGGGGTAGTGTTGATGGTGTCACCTAAAAAGTTGGGGGTTCGGATGATGACTTTTTTTACGGGGTGAAGAATATGGTCAATGTAAGCAGAGAAATGTTTTACAGACTGTTCCATCGTAAATTTTTCCTGTATTTTCTTTTTAGCGTGTAGTGACACTTCTGCCAGCCGTTCAAGGTTGTTTATATTTTCGTTGATGGTATGAAAAATAGCTTCGCTGTCCTTAGGAGGAATAATCCAGCCGTCTATGCCATTGTCTATCACTTCTTGTACGCCGTTTACATTGGTAGCAACAACCGGACACCCGTAAAGCATGGCTTCGAGTACTACATTGGGTGTGCCTTCGGACAAGGAGGAAAGCACAAAAAGGTCTGCTGCCCGGTAAAAGTCTTCCATATTGGTCTGAAAGCCGGGGAGTTGTATGTTTTTTAATTCGTAGTGTTCAATTAGTTGGAGTAAATGGGGACGTTCTTCGCCTTCACCCAGTAGAAGAAATTTCCAAGGCAGGTGCTGCTCTTGCGCCATACGGGCAGCTTCAATAAGATAGATGAATCCTTTTTGGTTAGAGATTCGTCCAGCGCTGAGTATGAGTTTTTCTTCGGGGCTGATACCGTATTTTTCTCGGATATTTTCTTTGTTGGTTGTTTTTTGAGGTTGGGTTACTCCATTGTAAATGACTTGAATGTGGTCTTTGGGGAACCAAGAGTAGTTTTCATATTGTTGTTTAATGGTTATGGTGTTTGTAATCATGGATGTAGTGAAGTGCTTGACTAAAAACCGGTATTTCCAATTATCCGGTATGATTGCGAGCCCTTGTCGGGAGATGACGGGAATGCCGGCTATTTTTCCGGCAAGCCCTGCAAGTTTTGTATCTAAGTTCTTGGCACAAATAATAACGTTTATTTTTTGCTTGCGAATGAGGGACAGGATTTTGAGAGTTGTGGTGATGTCCAGGCTATTTTTGAATGTGGCATGGTGTACGGCAAGTCCCACGGACTGCGCCCTTTCTCCTAACAGACTATGGGGACGACATATCAGATGGACGTTGTAATTTTGTTTGTTTAATTCCTCTCCCAAAGTTGTAATCCATTTTTCCACTCCGCCCCAAAAGGCTGTCCTGCATGAATCTGAAAAGAGAATATTTATCATAAGTGCTGCGTTTATGGGGTGATGTGTTAAAAGATACCTGTTTTGGAAATGGTTAGCATGGCTCCAAAACGATGAGGAAGCAAGCTGCCCCGGTCTGCCCCAAGGTGAAGTGTTGTTGTGAAAGGCAGTTTGTTTTCCGGAAGGATGAGTTCCAATGCTGCGCTGGCTTGCCTGCGGGTAATGGCATTTCCTTGGGCATCGCGGAAGGGAACGCTGTGAGTCCCGTAATTTAAGGAATAGCTGCACATTATCTTGTAGCGGATATTCCATAAAGGCAATTCACCGCAAATGCCTAAATGATGGGCGATAAACCTGTTGTTGTAAGTGCCGGAGATGATGCCGTCCACGGCTTTCCGGGGCGTGAAGAAGGGAGCTCCAATCATTTGCCCATATAAGCTCCAGCCGGAACTGTATTCTCCGTGGTTCAGGTAGTTGTCGTTACCTCCCAATACAATCCTGTCCTGGAATGGGTCATTGGGGTCTTTTTGGGCTATTTCTTCATCGGTAGCAGGACGGTCGTGGCGGGGACCGCTTTGGCTTTTTGTGTAATATAGTTCATATACAACGCTTTTAAACCATTTGCTTTTATCCTTGCGGGTAAAATAGATACCGTATAATCCGTCCGGCCAGTTTTGGTAACGCATGCCTGATCCGTCCTCAAAAAGGTGGTTATAAAATAAGGTGGCGGCGAAACGGGTGCCCTGGTAGTTGATACGGATGAAGTGGTTGCCGATGTGGTTGCCTAATTTGTTGATTTGGTCGGAACGGCTGGCATTTTCTCCGCCAGATTCAATGCAGACCATTTTGAGATAGTCTTTAAGGTTGTAGCGTATTTTCCCTTCGTCCGTTTTTCCGCCCCATTGTGCAAAGTCTTCTATGCCGCCTTCTATGCTAAGTTGTGGAATGATGGTGATTTTTCCTCCCAGCATCTTGTGATGTACATGGGCATGTTTGACATGCCTGTCATCGAGCATCACGTATTCAGAGTAGTCGAATTTGAAAGCAAGCCATTTGCCTAAAAACCAAGGGAAGCGGATGTAGTCCCAAGTAGCGATGGAAATGCCTGGCATGTTGCGGGTGTTATTGGAATAAAGGATGTTGCCATTGCTGGCAGATAAACCGTCGTATTGGGTAGGTTGATTCCAAAGACCTACATTCAGGGTTAGGTTTTGCCATCTGATTTTGCCAAAAAGTTGGTTGACAAATAATCGGTTTTTGTCTTTTCCCAGAGAACCGGTGCCTTCTGCTCCCAGTGCGAAGTCAAAAGCCCGGGTGTCCGTTTTAGAAAAATCAGAAAAAGCTCCGAAGTTTCCCCATAAATAAGTGTCCGGAGATATTTTTCCCCGGGTTCCGGAATGCAGCCAAAAAGGTTTGGCCGAAGTTGCTCCTCCTGCTTCCACTTGAAAAGAAACTTCCCTTTCTTGGCAAAACAAGTGAAGGGGAAGTATTAATACACAAATTGAAATGGCACACAATCGCATAGTTATTCTTATTTCATCGCGCAAAGATACGATAATAAAACGTAAAGGGCAAAAGTCACCTTTATCCTTTTTCTGCTATGGGATGCCTTATGTTTATTTGTCTGTCAATATCAGGTTTAGTTTGCCGCCTTGCATGATTTCGTCTAATGTGAGCCAAAGGCGGTCCAGTTTCCGTTTGTTTAGCCAAGCTTCTTCGATGTATATGTGCGCTTCGGAGGGTTGGGTGACTGTGATGACAAAACGTTTTTCTTGCCCTAAATGGATGACTGTCCGTTCGAAGATCGGGGCTACTAACTGGAATTTGTTGTTGTCCGGGTCAGAAGGTGCCAGCCCGATGGCAGTCAGTAATTGGTTTTGAAAGTCTTCTGGCTTTTGTGCTTGGTGTGGGACGCCGGAGAAACGGAGGTCGTTTTGGGAAGAACGGAGCATTTCCCGGACTTTCTTTTTTTGCGTGATTGCTAATAAAGGCGGTATATCTTCCCAGTCGTTCCAGGGAGGGCAGACGGCATAGTGGGTATATTTGTGTGCACTGTGGATTTCTCCGTCCGGACCGTTATAATTGCCGTTGACATCAGAGAAAATGGCTGGCGTCATGTAGGATAGATATAGCTTGGTATAAAATGTTTTAAGTTGCTGTTCGTTTTCTCCGGTTATTTTGATGTTTTGCAATTCACGTTTCCATTCCTGTTTGGCATCCCGCTCTACTTTGTCAAAACTCCAATGTGAGAGTTCTTTTTCGAGGTTGGCTGCGGCTCCTTCCGTATTAACGGTGGAAAGGCTGGCTTTGACTAATATTTTGTTCGTTTGTTGCCCGAAGTCAATCCAGAGGCAACATCCGTCTGAGATGAATTTCTGGTTGTTTCCCAATGGGTGGAATGTGTTTTTTCCGATATATATTTGACAGTCTTGGGAGAACTCAATGACAAAATAGATTTGCCTGTTGTCTTCAGTGCCTTGTGATTTGCAGAAGCCCTCTATTGTGCGGTTGTTGATTTTCCATATCTGGGTTTTTACAGAATCTTGCTGGGAAAGGGGAAGTAGGTTGAGCAGCAGGGCGTTTTTTGCATTTTGGGGGTATTGATAGTACATGATGCAACAGCGCTTGGTGACGGCACTTTCTGTCTTGATGCCGTTGTCAAATTGGACTGCATAGTATCCCGGGCGTGCCTGCTCGTTTGTGCTATGGAAGTTGGCGTGATTCTCTAAAATGTAGGAAGGTATGTCTATTCCCGGGTTGGGGGCAGTTGTTACCGGAAGAAAGTGGAGGGCACGCGCTTCCGGAGAAATCTCTTGGTCGGCAGCATTGTAGAATGCAAGTGATGAGATTGTTCCGCTATCCACTGTTTGTGCGGCAAGCCTGACAGCTCCAAAGGGCAATACGGTTTCCGGTTTTCCATGGCTGGTGATGTCTTGGGACATGAACGGGTCAACATATTCTATGGTTTTTAATTCATCTTCTTGTGGCTGGCAATTGTACAATCCGCTTGACAAGACAAGGCAGAGGAGGAAATGTAGGGTGCGTTTCATGGATGAGTTTTTTAGTCAGATACTTGCAGATGTTGCCGGGAGCTTTTTGAGCAGCCCCCGGCTATGGGTTATTTTTTGTCCAATTCTTTCCAAACTAAAGCGGCAGCCCCGTATATGGCTACATTTTTAGTCAATTGTGACGGCAGGAGTTTTACCTTATTGCTGAACATTTTCAGCATGTTCATTTCCATGTGTTCTTTGGTAGGCTTGAAAAGCAAATCTCCGGCTTTTGTGAGGCCTCCCATAAGGAATATGGCTTCTGGGCTGGTAATGGCAACAATATTTGCCAAGGCTTCGCCTAACATTTTTGCTGTATATTTGAATGTATTGATTGCAATCAAGTCTCCTTTTAGGGCTGCTTCGCAAATGGTTTTGGAAGTCATTTCGTTAAAGGGAACGTTGCGAAGTTCGCTCGGGTAATTGTATTTTGCCATCATTTTATATGCGGTCCGTTTCACGCCAGTCGCTGAGACGTATGTTTCCAAACATCCACATCTTCCGCAGCCGCATTGCCGTCCGTTGGGGGAAACTATGATGTGCCCGAATTCTCCGGCAAAACCATCGTGTCCGTAAATCATGTGCCCGTTAGCTACAAAACCGCTGCCTACACCTGTCCCTAAGGTAATCATGACGAAATCTTTCATTCCTTTTGCTCCGCCGTAAATCATTTCTCCAATGGTGGCGGCATTGGCGTCGTTGTCAATGACAACAGGAATGCCCGGATAGTATTCCTGCATCATATCGCAGAAAGGAAGTACCCCCTGCCACCTTAGATTGACGGCATTGTCTATAGTGCCTTGTAAATGATTGGCACTGGGAGCACCTATGCCTATGCCGACGAGAATGGCATTGTCCCGTATGGAATCTAACGTGTTTTCAATGGCCATGTGCAATTCTTTCAGGTAGTCCCTGAGATCTTCGTGGTTGTTTGTCGGGATGTTGCCTTCTGCCAGGTAATTGCCTTCTTGGTCAATAAAGCCGAATGCGGTGTTTGTGCCGCCGATGTCAATCCCTAATGCGACTTCTGTTTTCATATTGAATTGTTTAGTCTGTTTATTTAAATATTGCTTGAGTTTTCACGGGATAAAGATATATAAAATAATAAGAGGTCGGTTGCCCGACCCCTTATTAATTACTAACTACTAACCTAAACATACAAACTTATGAAAAAAAACGTGTCTTTTATCTTGCTTTGACATGACAAAGATAAGGCAGTTTTTTGAGATAGGTAGTTAATGGATTGTTAAAAAATTCATTTAGTTTTCTTTATGCGGAAGAAAATTGTTAATGACAATCAAATTAGAAGTTCAGGTAAAAATCTTTGGTTAGTGTCATATATTCTTTTGTGTATTGATGATGAGTAACTTCTAAGGTCAGATAGTCTTCTGTGCACTGGTGATATTGGGGAGCAAATTGGATGAGGATTCGTTTGGCTGCTTTATTTGGGGTAGGGTAAATTTTTGTGATATGTAAAGGATAAAGTCCGGAAAAAAGGGCTTGTGCGATAAATTTTTCGGCATCTGTTGCCGGTAAGATGACATGGAATTGTCCGTCTGGTTGCAAGAGCCTGCAAACGTGCAAGATTAGTTCGTTATATGGCAATGTGTCATTGTGTCTTGCCAAATTGCGGCATTGGTCAGGAGAGGAGGTGGATTGTGTGAAAAATGGAGGGTTGCATATAATGCAATCAAAAGTTATGGGGGGATAGTAATTCTGTAAGGCGACGTTGGTTATGTTGATTCTGTTCGCCCAAGGGCTTGCAGCGGAATTTTCTTTAGCTTGTTGGAAGGCATTAGGTTCGATTTCTATGGCTTCAATACGGGCATGTGTATTTCTTTGGGCTGCCATCAGGGCTATTAGTCCTGTACCTGTGCCGATATCCAGAATGGATTGTGCCCTTTGGACATTTGCCCATGCTCCAAGCAATACACCATCTGTACCTACTTTCATGGCTGTTCGGTCTTGCCGGATGGTGAATTGCTTAAACTGGAACATTGTGTCTGGGAATTTCAAAGTGCTATTGTGCCTCTACGGGCTTTTCGGTTTCCTGCTCTTGCTCAAAATTCAGGATTCCTCTGGATACAAGCAAATTATACCATTGTATAATTTTCCTGATATCAGAAATATATACCCGTTCTTTATCGTATTCCGGTACAATTTCGTTAAAGTATGCGGTGATTTTTTCTTGAGATTCTTTGTGGTTAATGGCAGGTTTGCCATTTTCTTTATCATATATACGTTTGAAGACTTCCTTTAGCGGCATATCTTCGTTTTCTGTATATATGGATATGTCTTCCAAGGCGATGATTTTGGAATTGGAATAGGCGGGGAAGCGTTTCCCGTCTATCAATGATTCTACTATAATGGCATTGGAAGCATTACTAATCAGTCTCTGTAAACCGGGTTTTCCTGCAATAGATAAAATTTCTTTTAACATAATTCGCTATTTGTGGTTTTTAAAATAGAGCGCAAAGCTAACTTATTTCATTGACATTCGAAAATACTAGCCTATGAGATTTCAATTCATATTGCGTTGCTTTTTGATTTTTTCGTATGCAACATTGATTTGAGTGAATTTTTCTTCCGCAGCTTTACGGATGTCTTCACCTAAGTGGCTTACCTTGTCCGGATGGTTTTCCAATGCCATTTTTCGGTAGGCTTTCTTTACTTCTTCATCTGTGGCTGAACTGCTGACGCCTAAAATGCGGTAGGCTGATTCCAGGTCATCGTAATGCATGGACTTGATGGAATTGAATGTTGTTTTGTCAATGCCCAGCATGTCTGATATCTGCTCCAGTAATTCAATTTCATGAGAGCAGACATTCCCATCGGCTTTGGCAATACCTACAAGAAAATAAAGTAATTGGGTGCGTGAAGCCGGAGCCATGTTGTAGCGAATTTGCATGCATACTTCTTGGAGAGGGATGTGCTGTTCGCTAAGTTTTTTTATCATGCCCATCGCTTCTTGTGTCGCTTCCAGCCCGAAATTCCGTTTCAGAAATTCTTTGACGTAATCCAGTTCTGAACGCATGATGCGTCCGTCCGCCTTCATCATGGCAGTTGCCAACACCAGAAGGCTGAACATAAAATCCCCTCTTCCGTTATTGGGAGAGGCTGGATTGTCTCCTGTCGGGGTTGCAGCATTTGTGATATTGTCGAATGTTGAACCGATAAACAGTCCAAGTAATGCGCCTAAGGGACCACCCATAACAAACCCCAAGCCGGCGCCTATCCATTTCCCATATTTTGCCATAATTTTATTGATTAATTGCTTGTAATTTTTGAATGATTGTGATTAATTGAGGTATAATGAGGTGTTTGCCATCATTGCAAATGACAAAGTCTGCCCGTTGGCATTTGAGCGTGTCATCCAACTGGTTGCGGATACGTCCCTTTACATTTTGCTCTGTGGTTTGGTCCCGTTGCATGACCCGGGCAAGACGGACGTCTTCCGGGGCAGTTACACAAATGATGGCATCAAAATATTTTTCCAGTCCGCCTTCGTATAAAATGGCAGATTCGCAAAAGGCAAGCGGGGAGGTCTGCCGGTGGCACCAGGCCGTAAATGCTTCCATGACACATGGATGTACAATCCGGTTGACTTCCTGAAGCGCCTTGCGGTTTTCAAAGATGATTTTTGCCAACACAGGTTTGTTAACATGCCCTTCTGTTGTATAGACAGCAGTACCAAAACGTTGTGTCAGATTTTTGCGGATGCCTTCATGCGTCTCCATCAGGAAAGATGCTTCCTTGTCTGCAATGTAAACAGGGTAACCTAAATGTTGGATTATCTCTGCTATTGTTGTTTTTCCGGAGCCGATGCCTCCCGTCAGTCCGATTTTTTTCATGCTATTTTTTTTCTAATATGTATTCCACACGTTGTGGACTGTAATTTAGGTTTTGAATAAAGTCTGGTGCTTTATCGACTTTTACTTCCAGATAAGTAGTTTCCCGATTAGTCGGAAATTCCACTGTGAAGGTGAAGTCTGAATTGCGGATATGTTTGTATTTGCTGAGTCCTACATCATAACTGATATTGATTGATGAGGGAAATAGGCGTATGTTGATGGAGTCGGGGACATGCAGGGGAGTGATGGCAATGTTGCGCCGTGCCTCCGTGAATTGTTCTACTTCTAAGGTGACTTCTGTCGTTTTGTCTTGAATGTGGCAGTTTTCAATTTCTTGCAGCCGGATGGTTTTGGACTGGGTTTTGCTGATATTTTTCAATGACCAAGGTGCCGTGCGGATGTATTGCAGGGTATCAATGATATTGGAAGCTCCGCGTACCAATACGCTGTCCGGTACTGCCGTAATTTGATTCAGAATATATTGTTTTTTCAATGTATAATTTACCGTGGGAAGAATAGCAATTTTTTTTTCTTTGGTTGCTGCGAATTGAAAGGTGAGTTTTTCGGGATAAATGGATATTAATTTCATATCCGGATTGAGTTGGCTGGCGATTCGTTCTTTTATGTCATTGAGGTTTAGTGTATATTCAAAAATGCCATTCTTTTCTTGTAACAAGTCTGTGTAGGGTGCAAAATTGAAAGTTACAGGTAAAAAAGAAGTTCTGACATGATTTCCTAACAAAGTGAATCCTTTCGCTTGAACGTCAAATTGTAAATCGGCAGGTAATTCGTTGATTAAGTATTTGTCTTCAGGGAAATGAACATACTTGACCGGATAACTTAATTCGGTGGTATAATCCTGGTTTAACATGTTCAGAAACCATAGCATGGAGGCAATGACAACGCAAATCAGGTAAGTGACAATGTTTCTATTGAGGCGTATCTCTTTGTAGAATTTGTTTAATTTACCGATTAACGTTTTGAAATCAATCATAAGCCAATAAATTGAGGATGAAAGAACTAAAAGGCAGAAGGAGGATTCCTCCCCTGCCTTTGGTTTGTTATTTTTG
>DXFT01000008.1 GCA_019114285.1 Candidatus Odoribacter faecigallinarum | reverse complement strand
GGGCAATGTTAGCACCTCGATAAAACAAAGGCTGCGTTAAAGACCCTAATGCAGACAAAAGTACTTTTCCCGGATTGATAATCGCGCCCCCGGCAGAATTAGTCCATCCTGCTGATCCCGTCAAAGTAATGGAAGGATAAAATGCAGCACGCGCCTCATTGGCATTATAATAAGTACCAGCCAATGCCATCTCGGCAACTTTTACGTCCGGACGGTTGGAAAGCAACTGAATGGGCACACCCACATTCATTTCCTCCGGCAACACTTGTTCATCCAGCGTGCCACGGTCGATTTGCTGGGGAGCCTGGCGTAACAAGAGCGAAAGAGCGTTTTCCGTCTGGCGGATTTGATCCTTTAAGTCCGCTACAGAAGCTACCACAGAATAGTAATTGGCTTCACTTTGTACAACACCGGCTTCATTAACAGAACCGGCTTCTTTCAAATGTTTCATGGTCTCGACATTTTCTTTCCACAAAATGGCAGTTGCTTCTGTGATTTCCAATTGTTTGTCGAGCATTAACAACGTATAATAATAGGTGGCAATGGATGCAACGACTTGTGTTTGCACCATCTGCTGGTAGGCTTCGCTCTGTTCCAAAGCTGCCCTTGCAGCACGCTTAGTGTTTAATATACCTCCAAAAAGGTCTATTTCCCAACTGGCAGCCACCGGAGCCGACCAAGTCCATCCCGTATTGGTTCCGTCAAATCGGCTGTTTCCTCCTTGAGGAGACAAGGTCAGTGAAGGCAGATAGGACAAGCGCGAAGTCATCAGGCTTGCGCGAGCTTCACTCACTTGCAACAAAGCCGTCTGCAAATCTGTATTTCTCTCCAATCCCGTACGAATCAAGGCTTGTAATTTAGGATCGGTAAACACTTCCTCCCATGGCAAATTTGCCATATTCGTGGTATCGGACACCAATGTGTCGCTCACAGATACCGGGTCGCGGTAGAGCCCCGTGGCATCCACTTCCGGCCGCTCATACTTTTTATATATATGGCAGCTGCTCAATAGAGCTGCCATACATAAAGGATATATGATTCTTTGTATTCTCATACTGTAAATTATTTCGTATATTGTTCAATTTCAGATGCAATATCTGAGTTATCCGTATCATGCCATTCAAGCGGTTTCACCTTCTCTTGCAAGTATTCAAAAGCCACAAACAATGCCGGGACGATGAACACCTGAATAATCATACCAATGAGCATACCACCGACAGCACCCGTACCCAACGTGCTATTACCGTTGGCACCAACCCCATGCGCAAACATCAAAGGCAACAAACCGATTACCATTGCCAAAGAGGTCATCAAAATCGGTCGCAAACGGGCTTCTGCTCCTGATACGGCAGCTTCCACAATGCCCATTCCGGTCTTGCGACGGTCCAAAGCGAACTCTGTAATCAAGATGGCGTTCTTAGCCAACAAACCAATCAACATAATCAAACCAATCTGCAGGTAAATGTTGTTGTCCACGCCCATCATCTTGGCAAAGATGAAGCTACCCATCAAACCGGACGGCACGGACAAAATAACTACCAACGGCAAGATATAACTCTCATATTGGGCACTCAATAACAAGTAAACAAATACAATACAGAGCAGGAAAATCATCGCTGTGGTACTACCGCCTGTACTTTGCTCCTCACGGGTCATTCCGGAAAATTCAAAGCCGTAACCGATAGGCAGGGCAGTAGCAGCCACTTCCTCTATAGCCTGGATAGCTTGACCGGAACTATATCCATCAGCCGGAGAACCGTTCACTGTCATGGAGGTGTACATATTGAAACGGTTTATATCATTCGGTCCATATACTTTTGTCAAAGTGATGAACTGGGTAATTGGAGCCATCTCGCTTCCACTCCGCACTTTGATATTTTCCAAAGTTTCCGGATTGAGACGGTATTCCGGAGCTGCCTGGATCATGACGCGGTACAATTTACCAAAGCGGTTGAAGTTTGACGCATAAAGACCGCCATAGTATCCTTGCAGCGTGGTGAGGATATCGCTCGGGCTGATACCTGCACGCTTACACATGGCAACATCGATGTCTATCATGTATTGCGGGAAACTCGGGTTGAATGTGGTCTGCGCCATACCGATTTCCGGACGTTCATTTAATTTGGCAAGGAAGTCCTGCGCCACGGCATAGAAGTCATCCAGGCTACCGCCCGTCTTGTCTTGCAAGTTCAATTCAAAACCATTGGAAATACTATACCCGGGAATCATAGGCGGAGCAAATATCAATACCTGCGCATTCTTAATAAGAGCCTGCGTCTGCATGTACAACAAGCCAATCACAGAATTGGCATCCATGCCTTCTTCTTTACGTTCTTCCCAGTTTTTCAACTTGATAATGAATGTACCATAACAGTTGCCTTGACCGCCCATGAAGCTATAACCAGTGATGGCAGTACGGTTCTTTACAGCAGGATGGGTAGCAATGATGCTGTCAATGCGAAGCATAGTAGCCTCCGTTTCTTCCTGGGCAGTACCCGGGGCAAGGTTTACGGCAGCCATGATTGTACCGGTATCCTCATTCGGAACCAAACCGGTCGGCGTGGTATTCATCAACACGACCAACAACACAACCGTTGCTGCTACCACACCAAAAGACAATACTTTCCGGTTGATAAAATAACGCACTCCCTTTTCATACCGCTTCAATGTAACCGCATAAGCGGCATTAAACGAAGCATGGAAACGGTCAATCAACGACATTTTCTTCTGTTTGCCGTTTGCATCATGAGGCTTCAGGAAGATGGCACACAACGCGGGACTCAATGTCAACGCATTCAATGCCGAAATACCGATTGCTATCGCCATCGTCAAACCGAACTGACGGTAGAACGTACCAGAAGTTCCCGTCATGAAACTTACAGGGATAAACACGGACATCATCACCAAGGTAATGGAAACAATGGCACCGCCCAATTCACTCATCGCATCAATGGAGGCTTGACGTGCAGACTTGTAACCCGCATCCAACTTGGCATGAACACCCTCGACGACGACTATCGCATCATCGACGACTATCGCGATAGCCAGAATCAAAGCACAAAGGGTCAGCAAGTTTACACTGAATCCAATCAAATACAAACCAAAGAAAGTACCCACCAATGCCACCGGAATCGCAATCGCCGGAATCAACGTGGAACGGAAGTCCTGCAAGAAGATATATACAACGATGAACACGAGGATAAATGCCTCAATCAAGGTTTTGATTACTTCATGTATGGAAGCAAACAAAAAGTCGTTCACATTCATCAACTCCACAATCTTCACGCCGGGAGGCAAGGTCTTCTCTGCTTCTTTCAAATAATCCTGAATATCCTGGACAATTGCCGTAGCATTTGAACCTGCCGTCTGGAAAATCATAGTGGTTACACCCTGGTGGCCGTCCACCAAGTTACTGTACCCATAAGTTATACGTCCCAATTCAATGTCAGCCACATCTTTCAGACGCAAGATTTCACCATCCGCATTCGCACGGATAATAATGTCACCAAACTCCTGTTCCGTCTGCAAACGTCCCTTATATTTCATCACATATTGGAAAGACTGGTTGCCCTGTTCACCGAACTGTCCGGGGGCAGCCTCTATATTCTGCTCTGCCAATACGCCTGTAATGTCAGTCGGCACCAAATTATACCGTGCCATAGCATCCGGTTTCAACCAAATACGCATAGAATAGTCACCGCCCATTACCATGGCATCACCCACACCGGGGATACGCTTGATTTCAGGAAGCATGTTGATATTCGCATAGTTCTCCAAGAACTGCAAGTCGAACTTGTCATCCGAACTGTAAATGGAGAAACCCAACAACATACTGGTCTGCCGCTTGTTCGTCTGCACACCTACCTGGGTCACCTCAGCCGGCAACTGTCCTTGCGCACGGGAAACACGGTTCTGCACATTCACCGCAGCCATATCCGGATCCGTACCCTGCTTAAAATATACCTCAACGCTTGCTTCTCCTGTATTCGTAGCAGTTGAAGTCATATACATCATATTCTCTACACCGTTGATCTGCTCTTCCAACGGCGCAATCACACTGTTCAACACAGTCTGCGCACTCGCACCCGTGTACGAAGTGCTAACCTCTACGGTAGGAGGCGCGATATCGGGATATTGCAATACAGGCAACGAAACGAGCCCTAAAACACCCAATATCAAAATCACGATGGAAATCACCGTAGATAACACCGGACGGTTAATAAATCTGTCTAATTTCATCTTATTCTATTGATTAATTCAATAATTCAAGGTTTCCCTTATTTTTGTTGCTGTGCAGCTCCTGTTACCGCGTTCAATTTTGCCTGGGCTTCCTGCTCGGTAATCGGATTAATCTGGGTACCGTTACGCAAAGTGCTTACCCCTTCCATCACAATCCGCTCACCCGGCTGCAAACCGCTCATGATAACAAAATTTTTCCCGTCATCCAAATTATACACTTTCACTTCACGGGATTCTGCTTTAGATTCATTATTCAGGACATAAACAAAACGCTTGTCTTGCAATTCATACGTAGATTTTTGTGGTACTACAATAACATCATTTAAAGTAGTAGGAATAATTACCATCCCGTTAC
Source organism: Candidatus Odoribacter faecigallinarum (assembly GCA_019114285.1). Classification (GTDB taxonomy): domain Bacteria; phylum Bacteroidota; class Bacteroidia; order Bacteroidales; family Marinifilaceae; genus Odoribacter; species Odoribacter faecigallinarum. Next base: position 23,169 of record DXFT01000008.1, on the reverse strand, counting down.
CGCCGCTCCTCAACAAACGTTGCGGATTGGCAAAAGTGGCACGTGCCCTTACAGAACCTGTAGCCTGGTCAATTACCTCACTGATTGTAGTTATCTTACCTTTCTCCTCGTATGGCCTGCCATCTGCTGTTACCAAAGAAACTTCCGGCATTTTTTCTATGATTTTGCCTGGAGTAGAATCTTGACGTACCAAATCCAGTAATTCTTTCTCCGTCATAGAGAAATAAACATACATCTGGGAAATATCAGATACTGTTGTCAGCGGAGTCGTAATCGCTGAATTGACCAAAGCCCCTACCCGATAAGGAATTTTGCCAATCACGCCATCTGCAGGACTGATTACATTCGTATAAGACAAATTTTTCTCAGCATTTACCAACTCTGCTTCTGCTTGGGCGAGCTGTGCTTTTGCTTGGGCAAGCACATTGACCGACATTTGGTAGTTATATTCACTGATAATATTTGCATCTCTCAACTCTTTATTATTCGCCACCGTAAGTTCGTTGGTATTCACACTTGCCTTCGCCACTTCTACGGCTGCACGGGCTACATTTACGGCTTCCTCATATTGCACAGGATCAATAACAAACAACACTTCACCTTTTTTCACCGTTGCTCCTTCATCCACACAGACTTGTGTAATGAAACCGCTTACATTAGGACGGATTTCTATATCCTGCCGTCCTTCAAAAGTCCCTGAACGGGAAGTACTCAACGTAATAGACTGCGGCTCTACTGTTGCAACCGCATAATCCGGAACCCCCATCTGCATTGTCTGCCGGTTCCCGCTACATGCAAATAAAGTGGCACATGCCACTCCTAAAAGCATACTTTTTGGTTGAATGATCATAAATCTCTGAATTTTCATATTAATACTATTATAATTCTATTCAATACATCAAACTCACCCCCATTCTTTACAAAATCCGTGCAAAGATGCACCAATTATGGACGAAATTAAGCTAATTTAAACGATAACGTTTGATTTTCAAAAAAGCACATTAAACCTCCGTTATAAAATCCATTGCAAATTTATTGGCACAAACGTTTTATTTTCTTCTGTTTCTTTGTACATTTGTGACATGTAAAGAATATAAAATCAGACTACAATGAAACTGTTAGAACAAATAAGGGAAAATGCAAAAAAACAGGGAAAAACAATTGTTCTCCCGGAAGGAACAGAAGAACGGACTCTTCAAGCAGCCGACCAAGTGTTAGCCGAAGGCATTGCAAAAATCATTTTGCTTGGCAAACCGGAAGATATCCACGCCCTTGCTGAAAAGCATGGATTAAAAAATATCAACAAGGCAACTATTATTGACCCGGAAAACCATCCTAAAAAAGAGGAATATGCTGATTTATTGGTTGAAATCCGGAAAAACAAAGGAATGACTAAAGAACAGGCATTAAAATTAGTCGTTGACCCGCTTTATTTGGGCACTTTAATGATTAAAAATGGAGATGCTGACGGAGAAGTGGCAGGTGCCAGAAATGCCACCGGAGATGTATTGCGTCCAGCATTGCAAATTGTTAAAACATTACCGGGAATCTCTGTCGTATCCGGAGCATTCTTGTTACTAACCAACAAACCGGAATACGGTGAAAATGGCTTAATAGTATGTGCAGACTGTGCAGTACTGCCCAACCCTACGGCTGAAGAACTTGCACAAATTGCTGTAGCAACAGCGGGAACAGCACGCGCCATCGCCAAAATTGAACCAAGAGTTGCCATGTTAAGTTTCTCAACAAAGGGGTCAGCCAAAAATGAAATAGTTGATAAAGTAATTAAAGCTACAGAGTTAGCTAAACAAATGGCTCCAGACGTCATGATCGACGGTGAAATGCAGGCAGACGCAGCCCTTGTTCCTTCCGTAGGAAACAGCAAAGCGCCTGGAAGTCCGGTGGCAGGAAAAGCAAATGTACTGATTTTCCCGAGCCTGGAAGTCGGAAACATCAGTTACAAATTAGTACAACGAATAGCAGGCATAGAAGCTGTCGGACCTGTATTGCAAGGCATGGCTGCACCTATTAATGATTTGTCCAGAGGTTGTTCCGTAAGCGACATTGTCAACCTGATTGCCATCACTGTAAATCAGGCAGCTGCAAGAAAATAAACTTATAATAGAAAGGAAATGAATATATTAGTATTAAATTGCGGCAGCTCTTCCATAAAATATCAATTGTTGAACATGGGAGGAGAAGCTACTCTATTAGCAAAAGGCATTGTAGAAAAAATAGGGCTGACCTACGGCAGTTTCACTTACAAACCGACTGGTAAAGACAAAGTGGTCATTGAACAGCCCATCCCCGACCACAGCATGGGAATGGACTTGATATTAAAAGCCCTTGTGAATCCGGAATACGGCGTATTGAAATCATTGGATGAAATCAATGCTGTCGGACACCGCGTTGCACATGGAGGAGAATACTTTACCGAGAGTGTACGGGTAACCGAAGAAGCAAAAGCCAAAATCCGCGCCCTGGGAGAAATAGCACCATTACACAACCCGGCAAACTTGAAAGGGATTGAAACCATGGAAAGCTTGTTGCCCAATGTGCCACAAGTGGCTGTGTTTGACACCTCCTTCCACCACACCCTGCCTAAAAAGGCATACATTTACGGGATTCCGTACGAATACTATAATAAATATGGTATCCGGCGGTATGGATTCCACGGCACTTCCCATAAATTTGTTGCCGAAAAAGCCTGCCGCCTATTGGGATGGAACATCGAAGAGAAGAAAATCATTACCTGCCATTTAGGGAATGGGGCTTCAATCACCGCTATACAAAACGGAAAATCCATCGACACCTCCATGGGCTTCACGCCTGTTGCCGGCTTAGTCATGGGCACCCGTGCAGGGGATTTAGACTTGGGAGCTTTATTGTATATCTGTGAAAAAGAAGGCCTAAACGTCAATCAGGCAAATACGCTTGTAAACAAACAATCCGGAGTACAAGGCATTTCCGGGGTATCTTCTGACTTCCGGGAATTGAATACAGCAGCTGATAATGGCAACGAAAGAGCCGCTTTGGCACTGGAAGTATTCGCCTATAATGTGAAAAAATACATCGGCGCATACGCAGCAGCCCTAAACGGTGTTGACCTTGTCATATTCACCGGAGGAATTGGTGAAAATGACCAACCCATCCGCGAAGCCATTTGTAAGGACATGGACTACTTGGGCATCAAAATCAATACTGAACTAAATGCTACCATAAAAGGGAAAGACCAAATCATCAGTACAGAAGACGCAAAAACCAAAGTCATGGTCATCACCACCGACGAAGAATTAGTCATAGCCCTGGACACCATGCGCTTGGCAAAATAAAAAACACAAAGCAGTTTATGAAAAAATCCCAGCGTTTTTGCTGGGATTTTTCTTTATCTCTTGACTGACGTAGTGGTCGTGACCCCTCGACGCTCAGCTTTCTTGGCCTTGTGTTCCCATTTGGCAGGTCCACCCATCGCCACACTGAAACCGAAGTTCAGATTCATATTCACATTGTTGATAGGCACCATTTGCGGCGTGAACTTCCCTGCCATCAAGTCTATTCCGGCAAAAAAATTCAAAGACCGCGGACAAACATTCAACACCAATCCCCACTTTGCGCCGAAATTTCCCACCGAGCCGCTCAAAGTGGCATGGAAAGCATTCACGGGACGAAAATTGACAGTTCCCATCAACTCAGTCCAAACACGAGGCATAGAAAATCGGGTAGAAGAAAGCACGCCAAAGCTAATCTTGTCGTTCAATATTGAATATTCCCCACCAATATTCAGGGTTGTCTGCAAAGCACTTGAACGATGAGAAGGAGCCTCAGCTTCATAGAAATGCGCCCAAGATTCAAACTCATCACTGATTTTATCCAATTCATCATCAATGGCATCATCATTGTCCACATTCAAATTGTCAAAACCATCAAACACATATTCATCATTACGCGTCTCTCCTTTCAATACGTTCTTCCACGACACAAAACCCAAATCCACCAAAGCCGCCGACAACGTCAGGTTGTCCAACAAACGGTAAGTTGCCCCCAAATCTATACCCAAACCCCAACCGCTTGGCGATGAAATTGCAAAATCATTGTCAATATTACTAATCTCCCCATCAGCCTTTGTCTCCAAGGTTGTACCCTCCAAAGCCATATAAGCCTCGCCATTCGCACGAATCAACCACTGTTCATCAGAAAGTTCAATATCCATTGAATGCATCCGCGCGTCCGCATAGCCCACGCCAAGCAACACTTTCAATTTTGCACCCGCCTGCAAACGGTCTGTCACTTTACGGGCATGTCCCAACGCCAACTCTACATAATTATTGCTCTTCACACGCAAATTCTCCAAATGGTACTTGCTGCCATTCTCATCATCCATTCCCGACTTCATAAAACGGAACAAATCCCCCGGCAAATACAAGCCCATGCTTGAACGCAAGGACAAGTCAAAGGTATTGTATCCCTTAAAGGCATAAAAACCGAAAGACAAGATAGAATAATCCAAATTCATTTCCAACCCATTGGAATTTTTTATCGTCTTCTCAAATTCAGCGATAGACACATCCGGATGCATAAAAGTCATCAGACGCCCGTCTGCCGTAGGATACAAAAAATCTTTCAGGCTGATATCCGATTGAATCCCTATGCTTACATTCCCCAAACCGGGAATACTGATATAACCGTAATCATTCATCAATGCCGGATTCAACTTATGGCGGTGAGGCATCCGCTTCATGAAATAAGAAGAATGCAATGTCTGCTGTGCAAATGCTCCCAAGCCGGCAACACAAAAGAAAAATAATATAATAAACCGTTTCATAATCTCTCTATTAAATATCATCTATATCTACCGTGATTCCACCCGGAATCCTCATCTTTCCGCTCAAACGGAGGTACTGATTGTTCTTCAGGCTTGCTCCCTTCACCCCTTCATTTGCATCCGCCGTAATCTCCAAAGCCAGCCCGTCCAATTGCTCCATCGTACCAGCCACCGTCTCCTTTAATTCAATCGTGAAATCACCTCTCACCAAGGTCGTATTATTCCCGTCCCAACCTGCCGCTTCAATAGGTTGCGGGGTGGACACCTCTATGCCGGACAACGCTCTTCCGTCCACATCCAATGCCACCGCCCGACACATCATTCCCAGAGGAATCGTATTCTCCACCTCCATTTCCATCACCACCTCAGTCACATATTTCACATAATCCTTGATGTCCGAATTAAAATCATCTATCGTATCCCGGTAAATCACTTGCAAGTCCGGACCAAAAGTCAACGGCACATGCACATTATACCTCACATTCATTTCATAATCCCCGTGGCTGAGGTCAAAACGATGTTCCGCTTCCGGGTCTGCCTCTGCCGTCATATTTATCTGAATCACATCCGGAATCTGACGAATCAAATTCGGCAAGTTAGGCACATCCACAGGAATAAATCCCGGCTCCATACCTGCCTCGCTATTGGAAATAAAGAAATTACTCCACGTATATTCTCCCATCTCATCGGCAGCCTTCACCACAATATCCCGTTCCTCCCGCCTCAATTCAATAATGCCATTTTCTATCGGGCTGCCATCAGCCAACGGCGTCAAAGTCAAATCCGCCAATACCGGCACGCCCGTCGTATTCCCTACTTCCAACATAATCACAGGATGCTCGATATCCAAAACGACATCTTTATCTTTAAGGAAATCAGGAATATCTCCCAAATCCACTTCCTTATTCACCTCTTCTATGTCCACATTCACCTTTCCGGTTATCTCCCCCAACTTCATCTCATCAATGCTCACTTGAGGCATAATGCCCACAGTCACCGTTCCCGGAAGAGTCCCATCCCCTCTCACCGTCACGCGCAATTGCCCATCTAAAGTCACCGCCCCGTCAATATGCAAACGCTTCTCACTCCCCACCTCCTGAATCGGATTCTCTGCAAAATCAAATTCTGCAATATCCAATTCAACATGATAACCTGCATCCACATCCATCTCCCCGTCAATCACCAGACAATGATTCTCTATGCGATTGTCATCAAAAACAATAAACTCAGGGAAGTGGATAACATAATCCATCAATTCCAATTTAGCTACTTCTTCAGGAGCCTCGAATTGGATGTCAATCACCAGTTTAGGCGTTCCGTCAAACTTCACCGTATTCAAGTCCAACAACTCTTCCGGCACCTCCTCGTCAAATTCAATGGAAGTGCTGCTATTCACATCCTTTTCCGGCAAAGCCACCTCGCCAACAGCTCCTTGAGCTTCCTCCAGCACCTCAATCTCATTCACAATCGGCTCAATCTCAGAATCCCAAGACTGGAGCGTCACCTGCTGAATCTCCGGAACCCGCACCTTCACGCTGTCCAACTTGGAGATAACCGCCGTTCCGTCCTCCATAAACATAAACACACTCTCATCGTCCAATTCCAACAGGCTGTCCACACGGATACTGTCCGTCGTCCCCAAAGGAATTGCAAAATACTTACCACCGATACCTACTTCCATCGAAATGTCCTTGTTCAAATCATAATTATCATCCACACAAGCCACCATTCCGCCTGCAAACAAGACCGGTACAATCATACGCGATAAACGAATAATTGAAAACAATCTGCTACTCATTTTTTGAATTTTAATTGGTGTTTTATTGTAAAAATTATGCATACATTCATCTCTTCACATTTCCACTCAAAAATCCAAGACAAAAATACAAACTTTTTAAATAATACCAAATTCTATTTTAAGAAAAATATTAAACATTATCCCCCTGCATTATGCATGGTGACAGGATTTTCCATGAGGCTGCCGGATGCGCCCGGGGAGTTTACAAAGGGTATCCAGGGGCTTTCTTATAGGAAACTAAATGGCAATAGTAAGTATTTTATTTGATATTTCCAAATAAATTACATATCAATTGCATCAATGGAAGGAGATGATAAGGAGTTGATAAGGTTATGACAAGGAAATATGAAGGAGATATTTTATAGCATCCCCTTAGAAACCTCCTAGATGTCCCAGGGCAACCACAGGGAATTCATCCGGGCATGCAGGGGACAAAAAGCAGGGAAAGGGGACGGAAGAGCATGCCGTACCTCTCAAAAAAAAGGCTTCTCTCCCTTTTTCAGGAAAAGAAGCCAATATAAAAAATCCGGAATAGCAGCCCCTAAGCCGGCTTATTCCTGCTTGTTCAAGTAAACTGAAAATGCCTTCAACCGCACGTCACGGTTATCATCCCCCGTATTGGTCAAACGCACATAACGGGCTGTAACGCCTGCTGCATCCGCTTTGAGTTTGCCTTTAGCGCCATCCGCAGATAAAACAAGAGGCTGCCAATCTTTCCCGTCGGCTGAAACTTCCAATTTCAACCATACCTCAGCTCCCGGCATTCCAAAATCCATTGCCACAGTCCCAAGGGAAGCGTTTTTTTCCAAGGCTATTCCCAAGTATTGTTCCGGTAGCCAATGCACCACTTCCAGCACAGGGGAAAGATACACGCGGTTTCCCTTTACGCGCACGGGCAAATTGGCGCATTGGGGAATATTGCTGTATGCCTTGTGCGGCGAAGTATATAGGACGACAGGCAACGTGTCACCAGTCGCCTGGTTGTGCCGGAAGGTCGCCAACACAAACAAACTGTCAGCCAAGGGCTGCATGACCAAAGAAGCAGACACTGCGCCAGGATGATAGGGATTCTGGTTGTATTGCTGGTTAATGAGGTAACGTTGTTTTTGCAGGGCACGCAAATGCTTGTATTTTTTTTCAAACAACAAAGCATCGCCCTTTTCTGCCGCTTCCATCAGGTCAATGGCTGCCATCCCGGAAACGCCGACAACCCGGAACTGCAACAACCAAGGTTTCAATTCCCGGATAAGCGCGGGGTTCTCCTCGTTCACAAGCAAACGGTCGGCAGCCTCCACCATGTCGGCATAAGCACGACGAAGGAGGAGGGCATCCTCGCGAGTGCCTGCCCCGGCAGTACGGCAGGCGTTCAGATAGCGTTGTGCCACCGGCTGTATTTCCACAGATTCCTCCCGACGGTAGCCATGCCCGTTCTCACCCAAATCGGCATTATGCGAAGCAAACACCTGCAAGGCGTCGGCATCCCCGGGGAGCACGTCGCGCACGGCGCGTTTCCAGGATGCCTCACTGTCGAATGCCTGCGGATTCCAGGCAAAATCAGCAATGGAGGCAATTGCAATTTTGGAGGCTTCGGGATGCTCCATGGGATTGGAAGTAAAGCCGGAGATTTGGCTGCCAGCCTCTTTCTCCAGTCCATACACCCGCCCCATCAGCAAACGGTCGCGTATGTAGTCCGTCACAGGGTAATTCCACCAGATGTATGCTTTGCGCTTGATGAGGGGATTGACCCATTCCACGCCTTCAAGGGTAATGTCAGAAATCACCGAATTTCCCGTCCACATGATTTGGATGGAAGGATTCAAACGTTCTCCCAAGGTCGGCAGATAATCCGGAAGTTGCCCGTTCCATGCCTTATTATAAATGGTAGGGCACATAATCAACGGCGTCACATCTCCTTTGGCTTGGATAAAACGTTCATCTATATAATTCAACAAAGCGGCTTGTTTTTCAGGGTTTGTCCCTTCTCCGGAAATATCATCGAAAAAGACGGCAAAGGAACGTACCCCCAACCGATACATTTTCTCAAATTTGGCAAGCAGCAAATCCCTATCCGCATCATTCCATTTTATATCTTGTCCCGGATGGATTGCCCAAACAAAATCCACGGCATTTTCTTTTGCCTGGCGTGCCAGTTCGGCAATTTGCCGGGCTTCCTCCTCCGGATAAGGTTCCCGCCAATGGGGCGTACGGTGGTAAGGGTCATCCTTCGGACCATAGATATATGTATTCATTTTATGCCGCCCATAAAATTCCAATTGGCTCATCCGCGCCTCATGGCTCCAAGGGGTACCGTAAAAACCTTCCACCACTCCGCGGAAACGCACCACGGGGTAGTCGGTAATTTCCACGAAAGGCAGCACGCCCTTGTCCAAAAGTTGGGCTAATGTCTGCACGGCATAGAACGTGCCACGCTCATCATTCCCAGCCAAAACAATCTTATTTTCATCTACGGACAAGTAATATCCCTCAGCTTCCTTCGGGATTTTCTGTGCATATTTCCGCACCGCCTTGTCCCCACGTTCGCCGATATAAATATCCACCTTGCCGTTTTTCCCATCGCCTAAAGGCAATAGAGCATCCAATTTCGCTACAGCATGGGAATCCGCCTCCTCGCGTCCAAGCACCTGCACCTCCCCGCCCAGGGACAAATGACCGGATTTCAGCTGCATGTTCTGCGGCACCGGACTTACCTCCGCTTGCTGTGCCATGGCAATATATCCAGACAACAAGCACAATACCAGAAAAATAATCTTTCTATTCATATCATCCTATATTAATTTATTCGTTCACGTATCAAATCCACCATCGTCCGGTTTCCCGCCACGATGGAAATCCCCCGGTCATTCCGAAAAGGAACGACAATTCCTCCTGCTTCTTCCACAATCAATACGCCGGCACACACATCCCAAAGGTTTAAAGCCAACTCCCAGTATCCATCCAACCAACCTGCCGCCGTACAACAAAGATCGTATGCAGCCGTGCCCATTCGCCTGATTCCACGTAAATGGGGCAAAATGGTTGCAAGGTTGGCAATATTATTATCCGGATTGCTTCCCTTATCATAAGGGAAGCCCGTACCCAGGACTGCGTGCTCCAAATCCGATTTGTTCCCCACATGTACCGGCTGCCCGTTTAAGAAAGCTCCTTCCCCCTTCAGTGCCGTGTACATTTCCCGAAGGCAAGGGGCATAAACAACCCCCAACACGGTCTCTCCCTGATATTGCAAACCGATTGAAACTGTGAATATCGGCAATCCCTGGCTGAAGTTATTGGTACCGTCCAAGGGGTCAATCACCCATCTCCAACCGGAGGCACCCGCATGTTCTCCAGTTTCCTCCCCCAACACGGCATGCTGAGGGAAACGAGCCTGTATGGCAGATATGAGAAAAGCTTCCGCTTCCTTGTCTGCCCGCGTCACGACATCGTAAACCGTTGATTTCGTATGTATATCCAAATCCCGTTTCCGGAAATAAGACAAATGGATTTCACCTGCCTTCAGTGCCCAAGCGGTTGCCAAATCCAATGTTTCCTTCAAATCCAAATCCATAATATTTACATTAATTCCACTATCCAATAGGTACTTCCTGCCATACGCCCCCGTGCAATTCACGCACCGTGCGGCATCCCGCTTCCTTCAACCTGCCCAATGCCTCCTCCCTGCCTGCATTCACCAAAGCCGGGACATGTACATCCGAATTGACTACCAGAGAAATCCCCCTTTCCAATATATCTTTCCAGCAATGTTCATCAGGGAAAAAACAATGATACTTATCCCAGCCTTTTGTATTGATTTCCAAAGCGATTCCTTTTGCAGAGACAAAATCAAAAAAATCATTGCGCAACTTCCTGTACCATGCTTTCCCGCCAACCCCCGCTTCACAACGTTCCGCATTCAAACATATTTTGTCAGCATGCCCCACGAAATCAAATCCCCCGGCATCCACCATGTCCATCATTGCCCGGAAATAGGCACCCACCATATAGCGCAAATCCCCTTTGAAATGATGCCGGAGCAAAAAGGCAAACTTCTCCCCGCTTGTATCCGTATCAATGATACTGCCGTCATCCGTATAAAGCAAATGCACGGAACCGATTCGGTAGTCCAAGGGCAATTCCTGGAAATAAGCATCCGCGGGACTTATCTGTCCTTTCAGGTAATCTATTTCCATGCCGGCATACACTTCCAGGTGTTCCCGGTAAAGGTCACGCAGCCGTTTAACTTCCTCCAAATAAGCAGGCACATCTTCCCGCCTCATGGTATAATTCATGACAAAAGGCAACGGAGCATGCGAAGATACCCCGTAAGCAGAGAAACCCGCACCGATGGCAGCCTTGATGTACTCCTCCATAGGAGCTTTCCCATCACAGAAATCACAATGGCTGTGATAATTCGTCCGGTTCATCTTCCTTTGCCTTTACATTCTGTCCGGCATTTCTATACCCAACATGCACATTGCATTTTTGATTGCCTCTGCGCATTCTTTTGCCAACAGCAACCGGAAATTCTTCAAAGTGGCATCCTCTTCTTTCAGGATTGAGAAATCATGATAGAACTGGTTGAACTCCTTCGCCAAATCGTATGAATAGTTTGCCAGCAAAGCAGGGCTGTATGTCGCTCCCGCTTCCTTGACCACGTCGGGCAATTTGGCAAGCAACTGTATCAAATTCTGCTCCTTGTCAGAAAGTACAACATGCACATCAGCCGCTCCCGGCATTTCACCGGCATCTGCCGCCTTCCGCAAAACGGAACAGATACGTGCGTATGTATATTGGATGAAAGGTCCCGTATTGCCATTGAAATCTATGGATTCTTTCGGATTGAACATCATGGTTTTCTTCGGGTCCACTTTCAAAATGAAATACTTCAAAGCTCCGAGCGCCACTTTCCGGTAAATATCCTCTGCCTCTTCCTGGCTGTATCCCTCCAATTTCCCCAACTCCTTGGACATTTCCCGTGCAGTGTCCACCATGGAAGCCATCAAATCATCAGCATCCACCACTGTGCCCTCGCGTGATTTCATCTTTCCTTCGGGCAACTCTACCATACCATAGGACAAATGCCTGATTTTCTTCGCCCAAGGGAAACCTAACTTCCCGCAAATCAAGGAAAGCACCTGGAAATGGTAATTCTGTTCATTGCCAACCACATAAATCATCTCATCCATGTCAAACTCCTGGAAACGCTCGTATGCCGTCCCGATATCCTGCGTCATATACACCGAAGTGCCGTCATCCCGCAACAACAGTTTATGGTCCAGACCGTCCCCCGTCAAATCCGCCCAGACACTCCCGCTCTCTTTCCGGTAAAGCACCCCGTCTGCCAACCCTTTCAGCACAATGTCACGCCCTTTCTTGTAGGTCTGGGATTCAAAATATACCTTGTCGAAATGGATGCCCATCATCTTGTAAGTTTCGTCAAAACCTTTCAACACCCAGTCATTCATCATCCTCCACAATGCCACTGTTTCCTCATCCCCCGCTTCCCATTTCCGCAACATCTCCTGGGCTTCCAACAAGATAGGCGCCCGCTTCTTGGCTTCCTCTTCTTCCATCCCCTCGCTTTCCATCAATGCCTTGATTTCTTTTTTATATTCTTTATCGAAAAGCACATAATAATCCCCAACAAAATGGTCTCCCTTCATTCCGGTGGATTCCGGCGTTGCTCCCTGGGCAAACTTTTTCCAAGCCACCATGCTCTTGCAAATATGGATGCCCCGGTCATTGACCAGATTCACCATAATAACGTGATGCCCATTGGCTTTCTGTATCTCAGAAACCGACCAGCCGAGCAGATTATTGCGGATATGCCCCAAATGGAGCGGCTTGTTCGTATTCGGCGAAGAGTACTCAATCATATAAGTATGCCCGCTTTCTTCATGCGCATAACCGTATTTAGGATTCAAGGCAATCTCATTCAACACCTCAATCCAATAGGCAGATGAGATTTCAATATTCAAGAATCCTTTCACCACATTATAATTCTTGATTTCAGCGATATGCTGTTTCAAATATTCCCCCAATTCCTTGCCGGTCTCTTCCGGCGATTTCTTTGAAAAACGCGTAAAAGGGAAGACCACCACGGTCAAATCTCCCGCAAATTCCTTACGTGTCGGTTGCAACTGCACATGTACGTCACTTGGCTCTACTCCATAACATTGGCTCACAGCCTCAATAACCTTAGAGGTCAATAAACTCTCTATGCTCATTTCTTCCAAATTATTTATTACTGACTTGTATTCTCTGTTTGCAAAAATACAATTATTTCGCCAGAACACGATGTAATTTTTCCATTAACACGACAACTTTCCGCTATTTTTTATACCTTCGCATAACGAGAGCAACCAAAATACATTTAAAAATAAAACAACATGGAAAATTTACAAAACTTACCACTTGATGCAGCCATCAGCAAGCTCATCGACCTGATTGTCTCTTTCGGAAGCCGCCTGCTGATAGCCATTATTGTCTTCTTTGTCGGGCGTTGGATTATCCGGCGCATCATCAACGTTGTCGTAAAAGCCATGCAGCGGAGGAAAGTAGAGGCATCACTCTTCTCATTTGTCCGCAGTATGGTCAAAATCACCCTCTACTTCTTATTCATCATTATTCTGATTGGCATCCTCGGCATAGAGACCAGTTCCTTCATCGCCCTCTTCGCATCAGCTGGTATTGCCATCGGCGCTGCCATGAGCGGTACTTTGCAGAACTTTGCCGGAGGAGTCATGATTCTTCTTTTCAAACCTTTTAAAGTAGGGGATTACATTGAAGCACAAGGGCAAAGCGGAACAGTCAAAGAAATACAAATCTTCAATACCATCCTGTCCACCCCTGACAATAAAATCATCATTGTTCCCAACGGAGGACTTTCCACCGGCATTACCGAAAACTATTCCAAGGAAGAAACCCGCCGGGTGGACTGGGAATTCGGCATCGCCTACGGCGACAGTTACGACAAAGCCAAAGAAGTCATCACGCGACTGTTAAAGAGCGACACGCGCATCCTCACCAGCCCGGACTATTTCATTGCCCTCAACTCTTTGGGCGAAAGCTCGGTGAACATTGTAGTACGGGCATGGGTCAAAAGTCCCGACTACTGGAATGTCTTCTTCGACATGAACGAAAAAGTGTACAAAACCTTTGCCATGGAAAACCTCAACATTCCTTTCCCGCAAATGGATGTCCACATCAAACACGACTAAAATAAAAAAGGAGGCTGTTGCCTCCTTTTTTATTTTACAACAGGTAATGCCCCAAAAAAGAAATAAAAGCTCCCACCACAATGGAAACCAGAAACAACGGGAAAGCGCAACGCGAACTTCCCCGCCAGGAAGTAATCACCAAAGGCAATGCCAATGCCCCGGACACCACCATACCTTTCCACCACCATTTTGCCCAAGGCAAATTCAAGTGGAAAATGAGGTACGGCATCATAAAAAACAACAGAAACGCCGCAACCAGCGAATAGCGGTCTGCCTTCTTCTTCAACAACGGGACAATGCCGATAAAAGCAGACACCAACCCTATCAAGATAACCGTCAAATACTCTCTCATCATTAATCGTTCATCATTAATCGTTCATCATTTACTCCATCCTGCCATACAAAGCAGCCGGGAAAATCCGCCTTCACGGCATCTTCCCGCCTAAATAACCCGTAAACCGCCGAACCGCTTCCCGTCATGGAAGCAAAAACAGCGCCGCCGGCATACAATTGTTGCTTCAATGCCGCCAATACCGGGTATTTTGCAAATACCGTCCGTTCGAAATCATTGCCCACACGCCCTTTCCATTCCTCCACGGGCAACCCGCCCAAATGCCGCAGGTCAAAACCAGCCGCACACGGGACGATGCCCCTATACGCATCAGCCGTAGATACTCCGAAACCAGGCTTCACCACCACCAAGCGGTAAGCCGCCAGAGACAATGCCGCCTCCTCCAGCAATTCCCCCTTGCCATGCGCGAAAGCCGGACGGTTGCGCACAAAAAAGGCACAGTCACTCCCCAAGCGGGCGGCATACGCCTCCAAGCCGGCTGTCCCTATGCCCAAGTTAAAATACGCATCCACCGCCTTCAACATGAAAGCCGCATCGGCAGAACCGCCTCCCAAGCCAGCCCCGAAAGGTATCACCTTGTGCAAATGCACGCTCAAGGCAGGCAAGTGGTAATCGGCATCCAACAAACGGTAAGCCTTCACCACCAAATTGTCCTCCACATCACACTCCACCTCCAGCCCCGTCTGGGAAAAACGGCATTCCCCCTTCTTGCCTTCCGCCGTTACAATTTCAAGCATGTCCGACAAACCTATCGGGTAAAAAAACGTCTCCAAATCATGGAAACCGTCCGGTCGCTTGCCCGTTACAAACAAACCGATATTAATCTTCGCATTCGGATAAACTATCATAAGCCAAACTTTTTACCTTAAACCAATCTTTTCACGGCAGGCACCTCATACACGTCCCCGTCCGAACAAACACAAGTATTGGGAAACAACGCCTGCGCTTCCGGCAACAAGCAACAAGGGTCCGGGTAGCGGGCAGAAAAATGCCCCAGCAACAGCTTGCCCGCCCCGGCAAGCCTCGCCAGGCAGGCTGCCTGCTCCGCCGTACTGTGGAAACTCTCCTTTGCCAAAACCTCCGATTCCTTCCCGTAAGTCGCTTCGTGGTACAACAAATCCACACCTTTCACATAGTCCGCAAACTTTTCCCGGTACAACGTGTCTGTCATATAAGCATACGAACGGGCAGGCGGAGGAGCTACCGTCAACCTCCCGTTGGACACCACCTCGCCTTCCGGCGTAATGAAATCAGCCCCCTGCTTCAAATGCTGCATGAACGAAACCGGCACATGCCACGCCTCCGCCATATCCTTCCGGATTGTCCGCTCCCGCTCCTTTTCCTTGAAAAGGAACCCGCACACCGGTGCCTCCGGCTTATGGCGCAAAGGGAAAGCAGAGACCGTGACCACCCGGTCCTCATAAACCACCTCCTCCTTCCGGGACAAGGCATGAAAGACAAGCGGAAAATTAAAACGGGTATTCATTTTTCCCAATTGGAAATCCAATATTTCTTTCAGGCGGGCATCCCCATAGACATGCATCTCCCCCCTCCGCCCTTGCAACGACAGCGTGGACAACAGACCTATCAAACCAAAATAATGGTCTCCGTGCAAATGGGAAATAAAGATATGGTTGATTTTATTGTAGGGAATATGGAAACGACGCAACTGGTGCTGCGTTCCTTCAGCACAATCTATAAGAAAATACCGCTCAAGCACATTAAGCACCTGAGCGGCAGAGTTTCTATTGGAAGTGGGAACGGCAGAGCCGCTCCCCAATATAGTCAACTCAAACTTCATGATTCACAAAAAATTGCTCATCATTTCTTTCCATCAGTTAATTCTCCTTCTTCTCCAACTCCTCTTTTGCGGCATTCACCATCTGCTCTTTCAAAGCAGCCAATTCGGTAATATCGCCAAGGGTTGTCTTTTCAATCTTCTCCTTCACTTGCTTAACTGCCTTCTTCGTAGCTTTCTCCTCTGCACTCTTCTTAGCCTTTTCCTCAGACTTCTGTGCATCTTCATACACGCGGGAGTGGGAAACAATGATGCGTTTGGCAGCCTTGTTGAACTCAATTACCTTGAACGGCAACTTCTCGTCCACTTTAGCCTGCGTGCCATCCTCTTTCACCAAATGCTTCGGAGTAGCGAAACCTTCCACGCCGTAAGGCAATGCAACTACAGCTCCCTTGTCGAAAATCTCAGTGATTGTACCCTCATGGATAGAATCAACCGTAAAGATTGTTTCAAACACATCCCATGGATTTTCCTCCAATTGCTTGTGACCTAAGCTCAAACGACGGTTTTCCTTGTCAATCTCCAGAACGACTACCTCAATCGGAGCGCCAATCTGCGTAAACTCAGCCGGGTGTTTAATCTTCTTCGTCCAAGACAAGTCGGAAATGTGAATCAAACCATCCACGCCTTCCTCGATTTCCACGAACACACCGAAATTAGTGAAGTTGCGCACAATGGCGGTATGCTTCGTGCCCACGCCATATTTCTCCTCGATATTCTGCCATGGATCCGGTTTCAATTGCTTAATACCCAAAGACATCTTACGCTCTTCGCGGTCCAGCGTCAATACAACAGCTTCCACTTCGTCGCCTACCTTCAGGAAATCCTGGGCTGACCGCAAATGCTGTGACCAAGACATCTCGGAAACATGAATCAAACCTTCTACACCCGGGGCAATTTCTACAAATGCGCCGTAATCAGCCATCACGACAACCTTGCCCTTCACTTTGTCACCTACCTTCAAATTCGGATCCAAAGCATCCCACGGATGCGGAGTCAATTGTTTCAAGCCCAAAGCAATACGCTTCTTCTCATCGTCAAAGTCAAGTATAACCACATTCAGTTTCTGGTCTAACTGGACAATTTCATTCGGATGGTTCACACGTCCCCAAGACAAATCGGTAATGTGAATCAAACCATCTACACCGCCCAAGTCAATGAACACACCGTATGAGGTAATGTTCTTAACCGTGCCTTCCAATACCTGACCTTTCTCCAATTTGGAGATAATATCTTTCTTCTGTTGTTCCAATTCTGCTTCAATCAAGGCCTTGTGTGAAACGACTACGTTACGGAACTCCTGGTTTATCTTCACCACCTTGAACTCCATGGTCTTGCCGACATAAACGTCATAATCACGAATCGGTTTCACATCAATCTGAGAACCGGGCAAGAATGCCTCGATGCCAAATACATCAACAATCATACCACCTTTCGTGCGGCATTTCACATACCCCTTGATAATCTCATCGTTATCCAATGCTTCGTTCACGCGGTCCCAGCTGCGCAAAGCGCGTGCCTGCTTGTGGGAAAGCGTCAACTGACCCTTCTTGTCTTCCTGGGTCTCCACATACACCTCTACCTTGTCGCCCACCTTCAAATCCGGGTTGTACCGGAACTCATTCAAAGAAATAATGCCATCGGACTTGTAACCGATATTAACGACCACTTCCCGCTTGTTCATGGCAATTACAGTTCCTTCCACCACTTCCTTCTCTCCCACTCTCGAAAGCGTTTCCTCGTATTTCTGTGTCAACGCCTCCTTGTCGGATACCGGAACGACTGAATCATTCTCGTAAGCATCCCAATCAAAATTTTCATCCGGCTCTTTGCTGGCTACCGGAGCCACCACCGGCTTTACAGCCTGTTCTGCAGTTTCTGCCTGCATCTCTTTTTGTTCTTCTGACATAATTAAAATTTAAATGTTTTCAATCTAATAAGTTAGACATTATTTTGAATCCGGGCGCAAAGGTACAAATAATTCCGTCACTTCCAACAACATCCCCCATAAAATTCTCCGGAAATCACAGATGGCTTTCCACACAATGGATAATATCCTCCCGTGCATCAGGATGAAACCAATGGATATCATCATCCCGGCGGAACCAGGAAAGCTGTTTGCGGGCATAACGGCGGGAATTGCGTTTTATCAACCGGACTGCCTCCGGGTAATCAACCGAGCCTTCAAAATAACTGAAAAACTCCTTGTACCCCACTGTATTCAAGGCATTCAGGTGCCGCAACGGGAAAAGCCCCCGCGCCTCTTCTTCCAACCCCTCTTCCAACATCGCATCCACCCGGCGGTCTATGCGGCTGTACAATTCCTCCCGGTCACGGTTCAGGCCTATCCGCACGATACGGAACTCCCGCTTCTTGGGCTGGTTGGTGCGAAGGGAAGAATAAGGCACTCCCGCCATGCGGCAAACCTCCACGGCATGAAGCACCCGCTTGCCGTTATTCAAATCCACCTGCCCGTAAAACACCGGGTCAAGCTCCCTCAGCATGGCACGGATAGGCTCCAGCCCCTCACGTTCATACAGCCCCGTCAACTCCGCCCGCAACGCGGGGTCGATGGTCGGAATATCATCTATCCCCTTGCACACGGCATCGATATAAAGCATCGAACCGCCCACCATCAGCACCACATCGCTACCCGAAAAAAGCTCCCGGATTTTCGCCAAGGCTTCCGTCTCAAACTGCCACGAATTATAATAATCATGCACCGAACGTGTCTGGATAAAGAAATGGGGCGCCTTCGCCAACTGCGCCCGGGAAGGGACTGCCGTCCCTATCCGCATCTCCCGGTAAATCTGCCGCGAATCACAAGAAACGATTGACGTCCGGTAACGGCAGGCAAGCTCAAGGCTCAAATCAGTCTTGCCGACGCCGGTGGGACCCAAAAGGACAAGCAAAGTCTTCATTCATTCAAGAAAAAAAAGCCACGTCTTCCCCCTCTCGGCAGGGGAAAGGCATGGCACGGCACAACTAATCTTTTTATATCTTATCTATATAATCGTCCAGGCTTTCAAAATGGTCATTGAAATCATCGTATTCGTCACCGTACGCGTCATCGGAATAACCATAATCCTCTTCCCCGTCATCATAAAGGTAGTCATCATCATCCGTATTCCTGCGCTTGCCGCCACGACGCCTGCTCCCCGTGTCTGACCCTCCGAACTC
Organism: Candidatus Odoribacter faecigallinarum; assembly: GCA_019114285.1. Taxonomy (GTDB): domain Bacteria; phylum Bacteroidota; class Bacteroidia; order Bacteroidales; family Marinifilaceae; genus Odoribacter; species Odoribacter faecigallinarum. Next base: position 4,002 of record DXFT01000008.1, on the reverse strand, counting down.
CTCCATAAAGCTGTCGTCATAATCGTCCTCCTCCTTGTCATAAGCCCAATCCTCCGCCTCTTCCACGGAAGTCTGGCGGGGCAGCTCCCCGTCGCAAAACAGGCACAACGGCAGCACGTCTGCCGAATCGCCCACATATTCACCGGCATACTCCACCCTCAGGTACTTATTCGAAAAAAAGTCATAGACATAATCCAGCTCTATGCACGCTGCATTGATAGCGTCGCGGATGGTCGTGGAATCCATCACCAGCGTTTTCGTGCCCTCCTCGTCATCGCCATCACCCATGGACATCTCCATCAGGGAAATTTCCTTCACCCGGTTGCCATACCTGTCCAGGGTGAAAAAAGAAGCCATTTGCGAAGCGTCAAACCCCAACGTCTCGACAATCTTGTCATGGAACTGCTGGAAAGTCTGCTCCGCGCCTATCGCGATTTCACACCTGAAATCAGTCGTGTTCGGTTTAGTAATTTCAAATCTGTAATTCATGATTATCTCTTAATTATATTTTTGCTATCAAACCTATGAGACATCGCGCAACAAGATTCCCGTCACCAATGCCACAATCCCCACGCACGCGGCAATCACCCCGCAAAGCCGCCCCACGTTCACCCGCCGCAAAGATGCAACCGTATAATCCTCCGGGGCATCCATAAAAAGCTTGCGCTTCTCATTCGCCATCACCCAAACCACTATCCCCAACACAAGCCCCAGCAAACTATACGCCAGAAAAAGCACCAACGCAAGAATGCCCAGCAACTCAATCCTCCTCGCGTTCGGCAAATCCTTCTTCATGGGTCCTTCCATCTCCATAACCTGTCTCTTTAAAACAACAGCCAAATATGAAATTAATATCCTTACAAAACAAACAAATCGACAACTTTTTTAACCGGACACCGCATTTTTAACCATGCAGCGTCTCTTCCAGGACATCAAGGGCTTCCTTCACCAGATTCAGGTTAGCCTGCGTGCCCATGTGGCCGATACGGAACACCTTGCCTGCCAGGCAGCCATAATTACCACCCATCACCACCCCGCGGTCGCGCAAACGGGCGTCCAAATCCGCCCACGTCATGCCCTCCGGCACATAAACGGCAGTCACCGTAGGCGAAGGCACTGCCCCCGCTGCCGGATAAAGCCGGAGCCCCATTTCCTGCACCCGCTTCCGGCAATACTCAGCCACCTTCTCATGACGGGCTATCACCTTCTCCAACCCCTCCTCCAGCAACAACCGGCAAGCCCGGTGCAACTGCGCCGTCCCCTGCCAGTAAGGCGTATAAGGGAAATAAGACTGCTCCACCGCCGTGCGGTAAGGCAACAACGCGTCATAACCGGCATACCCCACCTCCCCGATAATCTCCCAGGCACGGGGGCTCACCGACAGGAAAGCCATCGAAGCCGGCGCAGACAGGCACTTCTGCGAGCCTCCCAGGCAAAAATCCACATGCCACTCGTCCGCCTTCACCACGCTCCCCCCAATGCCGGAAACCGCATCCACATACAACAACGGCACGCCATATTTCTCTTTCAGCCTGCCCACCTCCTCCACGGGGTTCATCGTACCGCTCGGCGTCTCGTTCTGCACCATCGTTATCATCTTCGGCTGGAAATCCCGGATTGCCGCCTCTATCAACGCGTAGTCATGCAACGTCTCGTCAAAACCGAACTCCACGATTCTTACCTTGCACCCCAGCGACTCTGCCATCTCCCCCATGCCATACCCGAACAGCCCCGTCGAAAGCACCAGCACCCTGTCCCCTGCCCGGAGGCTGCTCTTCAACGCACCCCACAACGCCAGCATCCCCTCCCCCGTCTGGATGACCACCGTATGCTCCGTCTGCATAATCTTTCCCAGCATCTTTCCCGTCTCCACATACAAATCAACGTAATCACGTTCGAGGTCGGCAGACCCGAAATTCACCATGCCTGCCTCCAAAACCTCATGGGACACCGACGTCGGTCCCGGAACCATAGGAATCTTATAAGTCTTCATCGTATCAATATTAAAAGTCCGCGTGCAAAACTATAAAAAAATCCATTACCATGATGCCGACAACTCCCCTTTATGGCACAACCGTCTAAAGAAAATTTTCATACCTTTGGGTAGTAGAAATACTGCCCAAAAGACATATTGGATTTCTTACGAAAACTCTCACAATGTCAAAAATATTTTTTGCTACATCTATTGCAGAATCAGATTAAAGTATTACCTTTGCATTCGATATGACCTCCCACGCTTCCCGTAGAACAGCGCACCCGGGGAGGTCTTCGAGTTTTTATATAGTAGCGTCTGATAAAATTGACTGACAAAACTGATTATACAAAGAAGCCGTTGTCCCTCGCCGAGCAAGTCGCACGGCTAAAACAACGGGGGCTTGTTTTCGATGATGAAAACGAGGCAATTTCTTATCTTTTCAATATCAGCTACTATCGGCTTCGTGCATACACTTATCCTGAGCCGCTTGTTCCAATCCTTGAAGTTGGACAACCGCAAAGAGTACATTACCGAACAATTCGGTTTGAAGAAAGTAGCTATATTGGAGAACTGGTTGCACGCTATTTCCAATCTCCGCAACTGTTGCGCTCACCACAGCCGAGTGTGGAATCGCCGTTTTATGGTTAGTGTAACTCTGCCATACAATACTTATTATCCATTTATGGATAAAACAACAATCGGACAAATACGTACAAATAAATTATTTGCAGTGCTTTCTTGCGTTGCGTATATTCTTGATATTATCAGCCCCGGAAGCGACTTTAAAAAGAATATTAAAGAATTGCTCAAATCCGACTGCCGTTTGCTTGACCTTAAAGATATGGGATTCCCCAAATACTGGCAATCACTCTCTGTTTGGCGATAAAAAATAACAAAATCAGCGTTTTATTACGCTATAAAATAGTTTCTCATAGTGTCCCCCGATAGCCTTTGATTCGTCAAACTATCGGGTTTGTTGTTTTTACTGCTGTTATTTTTACAGTCGTAGCAATACGTCTCGCTTGTTTTTATCGGGTACAAAAATAATATTTTTTTGTTTTTATGCCGGCGGCATGGGCGTGCCGGAAGCGGCACGGTAAAGACAAGTCCACAAAAATAGAAAAATAAATGATTACTTCCAAGCCACAGAGGTATTATTTATATGCCTGCATATCCTTGACCTCTCTATGACTACTCTGTAAGCAGATGTTGTCCACTTGATATGCACTTGTCTCTACCGGGACATTCCTGTTTTTTTGTACGGTGAAATTTTTTTTGTGGGTGATATGTTATGAGATATGGAATATTTTATTATTTTTGGCAAAGCAAATAATTCTGTTAAGAGGACAGGTATTCCGGGTGAAACCGGACGAATAGAAAATGACAATATGGTAAAAAGACTATGAGTAAATGGAAGAAATGGCTATCAACCGCCCTGCTGGGCTTCCTCCTGTTGCCGCTGTGGGGGCAGGAGGCGTCTGACACGACCTATACCTTCCGCTTCGTGGCGGAGGAGGACATGTTCTACATCCCCTGGAGGGGCAATGACAAGGAGTTGTCGCGCTTGGAGTCTTGCGTGTCGCGGTACCGGGAGCGGATACTCTCCGGTGAAATCCCCCTCCGGGTGGAGGGTTGGTGCAACTCCCTGGACAGTGAACAGGCAAACCTGCGGATGGCAGCCGTCCGCTCCAACCGGGTGAAGTCGGAACTCATCGTCCGGCAGGGGTTGACGGAGGAGTGCTTCATTACCCGCAACCACGCCACGGAGGGTGATTTTGTGACGGTGCGCATCGCCGTGCCGAAGGAGGACGCCACGGCACAGGAAGACGAGGAAGCACGCCTTGCCGCCGAACGGGCAGGGCAGCAACGCAAAGCTGCTGAAAAGGCGGAACGGCAGCGGCTGGAGCAGGAGCGTGCCGCACGGGAGCAGGCAGGGCGTGAACGCGCCGAAGCGTCACGCCTTGCGGCAGAACAGGCCAGGGCGGACAGCCTGGCAAAAGCCCGGGCAGAAGCGGAGGGCATGGCGG
>DXFT01000056.1 GCA_019114285.1 Candidatus Odoribacter faecigallinarum | reverse complement strand
TCTTCGTGCTTTCGCCGGACAAACGGAAAGCATCCGGGACGGTGTATCTGACACCGCAGGCGTGAAAAAAGGAGGCTGGAAACAGCCTCCCTTTTTTTGAATAGATAAGTATGTGTATATATTTGATTATGCTTTGAGTTTTGCCACCATGGCTTCGGCTATGGCTTTGCATTGTTCAGCATCGGTTGTTTTCATTGCTCCGCATGCTTCTGCCGGTTCTGCAACCACTTCCCATTTGATTTTTTCAGCGAATGCCTTGAAGCGCGGAATTGCGCCTCCGCCCCAGGTCTTGTTGCCGAAGTAAGCCAGGCAGTGGTTTTTCACGCCCATGTTTTCCAGTTCGCAGAGAAGGGTTTCCATGGTAGGGAAGATGCCGCCATTGTAGGCGCAACTGCCGAGAATGACCCCTTTGTAACGGAAAATGTCGTTGATGATGTAGGACGGGTGGGTTTTGGAGGTATCGTGGATACGAATTTTCTTGATTCCCATCTCTCCGAGGTAACGTCCGATGACTTCTGCCATTTGTTCGGTGTGGCCATACATGCTGCTGAAAGCGATGACCACTCCTTCATCTGTTTCGTATTTGCTCCATTTGTCGTAGCGGGCGATGATGTCAGCGATGTGTGTACGCCAGATGGGACCGTGGGTGGCACAAATCATGGAGAGTGGCAGTCCTCCCAGTTTTTTTAATGCCGCTTGCGCCGGCATACCGTATTTCCCGACGATGTTGGAGTAGTAACGTGAAATTTCTTCTTCCAGGTAGTCTAAGTCAACTTGGTCGTCAAAGATGCCGCCATCGAGCGTTCCAAAAGCACCAAAGGCATCCCCGCTGAAGAGCAGTTGTTCCTCCGGGATGTAGGTGACCATGGTTTCAGGCCAATGGAGCATCGGTACCATGTAGAAAGCCAATGTGTGGGTGCCGAGTGACAATGTGTCCCCTTCTTTTACTTCGTGCAAGTTGCGAGTGACACCGTAATAGTTGGCAAGCATCGGGAAAGTCTTGGCATTCCCGACAACGGTCATTTCCGGATAGTGGCACAGCAAGGTTTTGATGGCACCGGAGTGGTCGGGTTCCATGTGGTTGACAATGAGGTAATCCACTTTTCTGCCTTGGAGTACGGCTTCCAGATTTTCGAGGTAGTTGTCCATGTGGCTGCGTTCCACGGTATCGACAATTGCCACTTTTTCATCGACGATGAGGTATGAATTGTAAGCAACTCCTTTGGGAAGAGGCCAATAATTTTCAAAAATGTGGGTTCTTCTGTCATTCATTCCCAGCCAATAGATGCCTTTTTTGATTTCAATAGCAGTGTTCATGATTTACTTGTTATTTGATAATCTTTTTTTCTTCGTGCAAATGTACGCATTTTGCGTTGAAAATTAGTGTTTATCCAAAAAAAAGGTCGAAGTGCAAGCCTTCGACCTTTGTATATTAATAGTTTGCTTTATTTTTTTGCTTTTTTGCCTTTTGTCTTTTCGTAAGGGATGCCCAATTTGTCTTTCAGTTCATCTGGGAGTGCGTCCTTATGAATCATGACAGAGGTTGTCTTGAAAGCAACGAAAGGATAGGATGCATAGAGGTAACCTCCGTATTCGCCATAGTTGCCCCATGAGTTCTTTACGATGAAGTATTTGTGTCCGAGTTGGTCAACGGCTTTTCCAATCACGTGCATGCCGTGGTCATCGGTGGTCAACTGGCTGTCAAATTCCTCCTGGCGCAATTCCTGGGTAATTTCTTTTTCCTTGCCCGGTTTTTTAGTTAATTCCGCCTGGCGTTGGTTGGAATTCATTTTTACCCATTTTGCGATTTCAGCATCGCTCATTTCTGCAACATTGATGTCAGGCACAACAGCAATACTTCCACCACGGGAGAATCCGATTTCAGATACGTCGGAACCCCAAGAGAAGGTGTAACCGTTGTCAATAGCTTTGTCCAATATATCCATCAGTTCTTCCAGCGGGATGTTGTAGGATTCTTCACCAATCCAATTGTCAGGTACTTCCAGCGCGAATTTGGTGTAGAACGGGTGATGGGTAAAGGAGGTCAGGCTGACATAATCATCCATATTTAAGCCGCATGCTTCTGTTGCGAAGGTCTGCGGGGTATATTCCTTGCCTTTCCAAGTGAAAGTTTCCGGTTTTTCTCCGAGGTAAGCATCCAATACGCCGTCATATCCTCTTAACCAAGCTGTGGATATTTTTTTGTTCGGATTGCTGACGATGGCATCTACATAGCCTTTCAATACAGCATCCAATTCTCCGTGTACGTGTACTTTTTCCCCGTAATTCAAGCCAGAATAGATTTCCAGCGGCACAATCCCGTGTTCTTTGATAGCCCATGTCACATCAGCAGAAGCGCCTCCCTGTCCAAAATTCATTTTGCCTTGCATCCGTACGTATTTTACGCCTTTTTCGTGGTAGGTGTTCCATACAACATAAAGGGGTGCGAGACTTACTGAGTCTTTGCCCAAGCGCATCATTTCAGATTCCAGAAATGAGATGGTGGACCATGACCAGCAGGTGCCTGCGCGGTCTTGAGATTTAACACTTGTATCAGGAAGACGTTTTAAATCAGTGAATTTGTAGCCTTCTTCTGTGTTGTTTTCCTGTGCCGTTGCGATGGTGCCAAAAGCTAACAATGCTCCAACGGTTAAGGTTGCAAATTTGTTCATACTCTATTTTGTTTTTATTTTTAATGTTAGAAAATATCAAATGTTTGCACGACTGCCAAAGGTAGAAAAATAGCGCTTGAAAAAGATATTTTGCTACCGTTTTTTTGCCGGTTTTAAGAAAAGATTAACAAATACTTTCCTTTTTCGTCATGAATTTGTATTTCCGGTTGCAAATCCACACAAACACAAGTGCCGCAATTAAGATGACGACAGAATCCATCCAAGAGGAGGAAGGTGCCAAGTCTCTGAAAAGGGCATGGGTTTGTAGTGTAGAGGAATCGGAAGTAAAAGTAATGGCTGATAAGATGTTGTTAGCAACATGTATGCCTAAGGAGAGTTCCATGCCATTGTCTTTGATGGCTACATACCCCAAGAGAAAGCCCATGATGATGTATTGGGGAAGGGCTACCCATGCTCCGAATGCTTCCACTTCCGGGTTTGCACTGTGCATGAGTCCAAAAATAACGCTGGTGAGGACAAGTGCCGCCCATTTGTTGTTGAAGAGCAGGTATGACCCTTGCATCAGGTAGCCGCGGAAGGTGAGTTCCTCAAAAGAAGTTTGAAACGGAAACAATATCAAGGATATAAGCAGAAGGACAAAGAATTTAGATGCATCGAATTGGAAAACCAGGGTATCTGATTCGCCGAACAGAAGGGGGAGCAGAAAGGTGAGGATGGACAGGATAGCCCAAATACCTGCACCGAAAAAGATGCGTCCCCAATCGAGACGGTCGCGCCCGGTCACGATGTCGAGCAGGTGTTTTTTATGGATGTATTTTACGCACAGCAGCAATGCCACGAAGCCAAAGGCGAAACTCAGCAGGGTCAATGCCAGCCCCAGATTGGTGGAGGTGGCTTGGGCGATGTCCTGCATTGTTGGCGTGGGGGAGGGATTCTGGAAATAGATGTAGCCGGCTAATGGCAATGTGCCGATTTGAGTTGCCGTAAACACAATCAGCAGGGTCAGTATGTAAAAATACCATTGGTTCCTGCCGGTATGGGATTTTTCTAAAAAGGTCATAGTAAAAGCATTTAATCGTTTAACATTTTCTCTAATGTATATTCATCCGAGACGAGCACTTGCCGGGGCTTGCTGCCTTCAAAAGGACCGACAATGCCAGCGGCTTCGAGCTGGTCCATGATGCGCCCGGCGCGGTTGTAGCCGATGGAGAAACGCCGCTGGATGGCAGAGGTTGAACCTTGCTGCGTGCTTACAATCAGTCTTGCTGCGGCTTCAAAATATTCATCGCGTTGTCCCAAGCTGGCTTCTGACATGCCTCCTCCATTTTCATTCTCCGGCACGTATTCCGGCAACAGGAAGGCTGTCGGATAGGCTTGTTGTTTGGCAATGAAGCGGGTGATGGCATCGACTTCCGGGGTGTCCACAAAGGCGCATTGGACGCGCACCATTTCACTGTTTACGGAAATCAACATGTCGCCGCGCCCGATGAGCTGGTTTGCCCCGGGTGAGTCGAGGATGGTGCGGGAGTCAATCATGGATGCCACCTTGAAGGCGATGCGGGCAGGGAAGTTCGCTTTGATGAGTCCCGTGATGACGTTGGTCGAGGGACGTTGGGTGGCAATAATCATGTGGATACCTACGGCACGTGCCAATTGAGCGATACGCGCAATCGGGGTTTCTACTTCTTTTCCTGCTGTCATGATGAGGTCGGCAAACTCGTCCACGACCACCACAATGTAGGGGAGGTAGCGGTGCCCTTTGTTGGGATTGAGCAGCCTTTTGGTGAATTTCTCGTTGTATTCTTTGATGTTACGCACTTGCGCATCACGGAGCAAGTCGTAGCGAGTGTCCATTTCGATACAGAGGGAGTTTAGTGTATTGACTACCTTTGTTGTGTCCGTAATGATGGCTTCCCCTTCGTCCGGGAGTTTTGCCAGAAAATGCCGTTCGATGATGGAATAGATGCTTAATTCCACCTTTTTGGGGTCAACCATCACAAACTTCAGCTGTGAAGGATGCTTTTTGTAGAGCAGGGAAGTGATGATGGCGTTCAAGCCGACGGATTTTCCCTGTCCGGTGGCACCTGCCACAAGGAGGTGGGGCATCTTCGTAAGGTCAAATGTGTAAGTCTCGTTGGAAATGGTGCGTCCCAATGCCACGGGCAAGGCGTATTTGGATTCCTGGAATTTCTTGGAAGCGATGACGCTCCGCATGGAGACGACTTCCGGGTTGCGGTTGGGCACTTCGATGCCGATGGTGCCCGCTCCCGGTATGGGCGCGATGATGCGGATGCCTAAGGCTGACAAGCTCAAGGCAATGTCGTCTTCGAGGTTCTTGATTTTGGATATTTTGATACCCGGTGCGGGGATGATTTTATAAAGAGTGACGGTTGGACCGATGGTTGCCTTGATTTTGACAATCTCGATTTTGTAATTTCTGAGCGTTTCAATAATCCGGTTTTTATTGGCTTCCAATTCTTCCTGAGTGACCTTGGGGTTACCTGAAGAATGTTCTTCAAGCAGGTCGAGAGTTGGGTATTGGTAGTTTTCCAAGTCGAGGGTCGGGTCATAATCTTCGAGCGGTTCGAGATTGCGTTCCACCATTTCTTCCTTGGCTTCCGAATTGACAGTAAACTTGGGTTCGTCCGTCAGTGGGGTGGGTTCGTCGGGGAAGGGATGGACAGGTAGGGAGATCGGAGTTTGCTGTTCTTGCTCGCTCACTGTTTCGTCTTCCTGTTCTTCCGAGATGTTGATATCCTCATCATATTGATTTTCTATGTCTTCCTCGTCTATGGGGGAAGGGACTTCCTCTTCTTCCTGCGTTACGTATTCATCCTTCTCCTGTTCATCCTCCTCCGTTTCAGCCGCTTGTCGTGCTGCTTCCTGTTCTGCAGCCCGTCTTGCCCGCAAGGCTTCCAGTTTCCGTTCTTTCCGCCGGCGGATGCGTTCCTTGATGTAATCCAGGCAACGATAGAATGAACGTTCAAAGCCGAAGAAAAAGATGACAATGAATGTGAATATCAAGATGAGTATGGTTCCAATGCGTCCTACTAAGGCATTCAACCAAGTGCTGACGAAATAGCCGTGCCCGCCTCCGGGGAAGAGATATCCCGTTCCCGCATCCAAAAGGTTTGCCATGGATTCTGTGATGAAGCCCAGCAACAAAGAACCCCACAACATCAGGAGCGTGCCGATGAGCAACCGACGTTTGAAGTGGCGTATTTGCACACCGCCAATCCGGAAGCTGCACAATACCAAGAGGTAGCACAGGATAAACGCGGGTAAGCCGAACCAACGGTTAATCAACAGGTCGGAAATCCAGGCACCGGCTTTCCCGGTGGGATTGGCTGCTGTTATTTCCGGGTTGGCGATAATGGTCCGCATGGGCTTGTCCACCAAGCTCTGGTCAATGCCTCCCGAGAAGAAAAAGCCAATCATGGCAAAAAGTATATAAAGTGAAACCAATGCCAGTAGTACGCTCATTATGAGACGTGCCCGTTGTCCTTTTAGGATTCCGGCGATGCCGGAAAGAGGGGATTGCCTGTTATTGGATGCTGTTGTTTTTCGTTTGGTGTTTTTGTTCATCAGTCCTGTTTTTTCGACATGCAAAAGTAATCAAAATAACTGGGATTGTGAAACCGCTTTTATTGGTAGAGGAAGCGCTTGATGCTCCGCTTGGGCGTTTTTTCAAATTCTTCCCGGTACAGTTCATAGTTGCCAAGCTGGCTGTACGCAGGGAGTTGCCGGTTTACTTCCTTGAGGTTTTCCGCCATTGTTTCTGCCAATTGTCCTTCTGTCAGTTTGTCCGCTTCAACCTGGTCGGTGTCCGGGTGGAGGAGGGCTACCAATTTGCCTTCGCGTTCCACGACGATGGATTCGCTGACATAAGGCATGTTGTTCAGTTTGTCCTCGATTTCCTCCGGGTAGATGTTCTGCCCGTTGGCGCTCAGAATCATATTCTTGCACCTTCCCTTGATGTGGACATACCCGTCGGCGTCGATGATGCCCATGTCGCCCGTGTGCAGCCAGCCGTCCGGGTCGAGGGCGGCGGCAGTGGCTTCCGGGTTCTTGAAGTAACCGGTCATGACGCAATCCCCCTTGGCAAGGATTTCTCCGACAATATGTTGTTGGTCAGGTGAGTCGATGCGAAGCGTGACACGGTCAACCGCTTTGCCGCAACTGCCCGGCTTGAAAGTCTGCCAGTCGTCATAGCTCAGTAAGGGACCGCATTCCGTCATGCCGTACCCCACGGTGTAAGGGAAGCGGATGGCGTGCAGGAAATGTTCTACTTCCTGGTTGAGCGCAGCGCCGCCGATAATCAGTTCTTTGAAACGCCCGCCGAAAGCTGCCACCACTTTTTGCCGGATTTTCTCCCGGATTTTTTCATTGATGACAGGGATGCCCATCAACAGTTTCATGTGCGGCTTCTCAATGGTGGGGAACACTTTTTTCCGGATAATCTTCTCGATGACGAGGGGGACGGTGATAATCAGGTGGGGCTTGACTTCCGCAAAGGCGTCGGCGATGATTTTGGGCGACGGCGTGCGGGAAAGGAAATGGATGTGCATGCCGCAGGCAAATTCGTATATGAATTCAAAGGCAAGCCCGTACATGTGTGCCATGGGAAGCATGCTGACCACCTGTTCGCCGGGCGTGAGCCCGAAAACGCCGAGGGCGAATTTCAGGTTTGCCCACAGGCTGCGGTAGGGGAGCATGACCCCTTTCGAGAGGCTGGTGGTGCCCGAAGTATAGTTGATGATGGCAAGGTCGTCCCGGCGGTCATATTCATAATGGACGTCCTCCGGGCGGAAGCGTTCGGGGAATTTCTGCCCGAACAGTTCGTTGAGGCGGTTCCGCGCCTGGGTGAGCTGTTCCTGGCGGGAGAACCGGAGGGAGTAATCCTCGATGCGCAGCACCCCGTCCACCCCCGGGATGGCGTCCATCCGGATGCTTTCCCATACCACGTCGCCCGCAAAGAGCAGGCGTGCTTCCGAATGGTTGACGATGTGGTGGATGGTGTCCGCCTTGAACTCATTGAGGATGGGGACTGCCACTGCGCCGTAGGACAGGATGGCGAGGAACGCCGTGCCCCAGTTGCTCATGTTCCGCCCGCAGAGGGCGATTTTGTCCCCCTTCCGGATGCCGCAATGTTCAAAAAGCAGGTGCAGCTTTTCGATTTTGCGCGCCACGTCTTTGTAGGAATAGGTTGCGCCTTTGAAGTCTGTCAGGGCAGCCCTGTCCCAGTTGTTTTTAATACTCTCTTCTATATATTTCAAAAAGCATTCTTCCATAAGCATACGTTTTCAGAAACGGCAAAGGTACGCTTTTTTGGCGGAAACAGGAAGCCGGCGGGCTGTTTTTTTTGGGCGCGGGCGTCGCCCCTGCCCCCGTCCCTTCCCCCTGCGCGCAAGGCGGCACGGGGGCGGAAGCCGTTGGGGATGTGCACTTCCCGCCGGGCCCGGGCAGCGTGTTCCCCCCGCCTTCCCGGGGTCGTCCTCCTTCCCGTCCGGCCGCTTCCTTTTTGCCAGTGGCTTGCCACTGACTTGCCGTAGCGGGTCAGTGGCAGGTGACATGCAGGTAAGAAGCAGGTCATAAGCAGGCAAGTCGCTGGCAGCCAGCAGGGAAATTCCGGGGGAATCCCAAGGGGCTGGCGGATGCCGTCCCCGGCTTAGGCTTTGTGGCAGAGGATGATGGCTTTTTGCCCGTTGGCAAGGGTGGTGGCGAAAAGGTAGGTGTCCCCGCCTTCGCGGATGCGGCTCCGCCGGCGCAGTTCCGCCACGCTGAGGGGGAAGTTGCGGGTGGTGAGGTTGGCTTGGGGGATGTCCCGGCTGATGTGTTTCAGGAGTTTGCCTGAAAATTCGAGGCAGGCTTCGGTGCGGAATTTCCGCCCGGGGAAGTCCGCCCGTAGGGTGTCGGAGGTGTAGAGGTGGCTGTGGCGGTGCAGTTTGCGCAGCCCGTAGCGGAGGGCGAGGGTTTTGAAAGCGCCGCTTTTCAAGAGGGCTGCATGGGGCTCGTAGAGGTAGCTGCCCACCCGTTCCGTCGTTTCCAGCAGGGCTTCCCGTTCTTCTTGGAGGGTGAAGGTGAAGGTTTCCGGGGGCGTGCCGGGGGAGAGGGTGGCGGCATGGAGGGGCACTTCGCCGGGGGGCAGGGGGGCGGGGTGTTGTTCCAGGACGAAGAGCAGTTCCTTGCATTCGTTCCGGGTTTCCACGATGTGGATTTCGCGTGTTTCGGGCAGGAGCCTCAGGGTCTCCGCGATGTCCGCCATGGGGGAGATTTTGACGATGAGCCGTTCGCATCTTTGCAGCAATGTTGTTTTCAATTGCAGGATGTCCGGTTCGCAATCTTCCAGGGCGAAGAGCCGTTTGTTGCCTTCGCTCCGGCGTGCCGGGTCGATGTAGCATGTGCCGGCATGGAGCTGTGCGGCGATGTCGCGCACGTCGGCTTGCCGGACGCGGATGTTGTCCGCATGGAGGACGGCGAAATTGTGCCTGGCGGCTTCGCAGTATTCCGGGTTGCGTTCTATGTAGGTCACTTCGGGGATGGCTGCGGCAAAGTAGAAGGCATCCGCTCCCAAGCCGCCTGTCAGGTCGCAGCAGGAAGTGCCGCGCAGCAAATGTTGCTTGTAGCGTGCCGTGGCTTCGGAGGAACATTGTTCCGCTGCCAGCCGGGAGGGGTAGATGATGTCGTGGTTTGCATGCCACGCGGGGAGCTTGTCGCGCACCTGGCGGCGTGCCGTCAGCTGTTCCACGGCGAAGGGGATGTCGATTCCCGGGTAACGTGCCGCTGCAAGGAGCAGTTTTTCCGCTTCCTCTGCCGTGTGGGAAGCGATGAATGCTTTCAATGCCGGGGTTAAAGTCTGCATATCTTTTTTTCTGGCAAAGGTAAGAAAAACACTTAAATCCGGGTTGGGATATTTTCGATGATTTTGTTTACCTTTGTGCCGTTAAAAAGTATGGACGGATGAAATCATTCCTTTTCGGCATATTGGTTCTCTTGTTTGCTTGTTCCCAGTGGACGGATAGGGAAGAGTACCATTTGGTCGTAGATGCCGGAGAAGGTGTTGAATTTGTGGAGGCAGGCGCTATCAGGCAATGTGAGGACAAGATAACCGGTGTCCGGCTTGCTTTGGACAGCAGCGGGGATATTTCAGTGCCTACCCCTTCTTCTCTTTTTTCCCAGTTTGCCAGGAGGTACCGCCTTGCCGGTTTCGGTTGGGAGAAGGCGTTTGACCGTTTGGCAGAGGGGCAGTCTGTTTGCCATCATGTTATTTATAAGGTGGTGGCGTTATGTTCAGGGGAGTATGCCGCTTGTTTGAAACATGCGGGATACTACATCTATGCTTTGCGGAAGATTATCATTTAGCATTTGTTGCATGCAAACTGCCGGGGCAAAGGGGGTGCTTTGCCTGGCAGGGAATGGTGTTTTGGGGATTGTGACGGGCAGGCGTGTAGTATATGAACTTATTAAAATAGATACATTATGGGAAAATATAAAATTATACATGAAGATATTGAAAATATTGATAAAGAGAAAATAGCCAAAAGAACACAGTTGTCCCTTGCAGCCATAGTGCTTATGGTGGTGGGTGTGATTGCCGTTATTGCGGGGGCTACGTTTGACGACCCTAATTCTTCTCTGCCTTCCACTTTTTTTATTGTGGGTGCGGTCATCTTTATTGGCGGTTTGGTGAAGTTTTTTGTCAGCCGGAGTTGTTACGTGTATTTGCCGACTAAAAGCCGGTTGAAATTGCATACGCTTTATTTTGACGTGCATGCCAGTGATGATGTGCAGAGTTGCCTGCAGATGAAGCGTTTTGACGAGCTTGCAAATCTCAAGCAACAGAAAGACAACGGAGTGAAATTGGAGGCGATGTTTTCTGTTGACAGTGAATTTGCAGCTGTGCAGGTATTGGAATATGTTCCTTATACTTTTGAAGCCATTACACCTGTCATGTGTTTTTATGGCGGGGAGGCTAAAAAATTGCGGGAAGCTCTCAAGGTTTAAAGATAGGGTTGGATGCCTATGAAAAGCGGCGTGTCTCGGAAACGGCACGCTGTTTTTTTTTGTTTGCCGGTAGTCTTGTTTCATGTTAAATATATAATTATGGCAACAATAAAATTGCGATTGAATCGGGGACGGGTACTCCGGGATGGTACTTATCCCCTTGTTTTTCAAATTATCCATAGCCGTAGGAAGCGGGTGATATATACGGGCTTCCGGTTGAGTATGGAGGAGTTTGACTTTGCCGAAGCCAAGGTGCTATGCTTTCCCGGTTCTCGGCATACAGAACAAGAAGTAAAGCAGATGAACCGGTACCTTTGCCGGGAACGCCGGGTGTTGGAGCGTATCGTCAAGGTTTTGGAGCAGCGGAAGGGGGAATATGGGGCGGGCGATGTAGTTGCCCGTTACCGTTTGTGCCGTGACGGGCAGCAACTCCTGCGTTGTTTCGATTTGCAGGTGGAACGGAAATTGACGGAGGGAAAGTTGGGTACTGCCTCGGCGTGGCGGAGCACCTGTTCTTCTCTGGCTTCTTTTGTGACTGCCCATTCCGTGCGCTTGCAAGATGTGGATGCTGCTTTCGTGCGGAGATACGAGGATTTTTTGGTTTGTCGGGGCATGAGCCGGAACACGGTGGGGTATTATCTCCGTAATTTCCGGGCGATGTATAATCAAGCGAAGAAAGCCGGTTATTTTGTGGGGAAGGGCAATCCTTTTGAGGGGGTGTCTGCCAGACCTTGTCGGACCACTAAGCGTGCTTTGCCGGAGGAGTTTCTGCAACGTATCCAAGCAACTGATTTTTCTGCTTTCCCCCATTTGGATTTGGCACGTGACCTTTTTTTGTTCAGTTTTTTCAGCCGAGGCATGCCATTTGTCGATTTGGTGTATTTGAAAAAAGAAAATCTTGCCGGCGGGGTCATTTGTTACCGGAGGCGCAAGACGGGACAAGAGTTGCGGGTGACGCTTACTGCTCGTTTGGAGCGGCTGATTGCCAAATACGCCAATCCTTCGGAATATGTGTTTCCCCTGTTATCGGGAAAGAATGAAGTTGAATTGCGGCATGCTTACCGTTTGGCGTTGGAGCGGGTGAACTGCAATTTGAAGACTGTAGCTAAGTCATGTGGCATCGAGTTGCCGCTTACGACTTATGTCGCGCGTCATAGCTGGGCTACTCGTGCCAAGGAATTGGGAGTCCCGTTGGCAGTGATTAGCGAAGGGTTGGGGCACACATCGGAACGCACGACACGCATTTACTTGAAGGAATTTGACCATAGTGTGGTTGATGAGGTGAATGAAAGAGTGTCTGCGTTGTAAATATCCTTCCGTGTGGGAGGCAGCAAAAAGTAAATCGGGCAGGTGAGTAGTTAAAACGAAGTGAACCATATCGGTATTGCAAGTATTTTTCGTACATTTGCAACAAGTTCTATTCGTGATAGAGCATTGTAATGTATGTGTAATTTTAATTTGTTGATTGTATGTGTTTTATATCCACAGAAAACAGTGGGAATGTTTCATCATTTCCTTTTGGGTGATTCCTCGCTGCCCGTCTCTTAAAAAAGAGCTGGTTGACAGCCCATTATTGTCTTTTCTGCAGAAACAAAGGATGAAACAATACCGGCAAATTGCAAAGTCGTATGCGATATGAGCAAACCATTAACACCGGTTGTATGCCTGCTTAATCCCAAGGAACACAGGACATGCACCAATTTCAAGGCGGATATCGGCACCGGATTCCACCACGAGTTACTGCATTCCGGAGAAAGCATAATGCTGAAACCGGAACAATCCCATCATCTCCTCTTTTTCATGCAAGGGGAATGCATTCTGGATTGCAACCAATTTACCGGACGGAAATTCCAAGCCGGCGAAACTATCCTTATCCCCCAAGGGGCAAAATTTAAAGGTCTTGCACTGACCAAAGTCGAAATCATGGACATGGCATTTGAAACTATCATCAGTAGTTGCGACAAACTGGAATTGCAAGGAAACAACGCCCTACCCGCTGGTTTTCAATACAAATTCCAAGCCCTACCCATCCGCGACCCCTTGTGGAAGATGTTGCAACTCCTCGCCCAATGCTTGGAAGCAGGCATGGGCTGCGTGCACCTCCATGAACTCAAGCACAGGGAAACCTTCCTCTATTTCAGAACATTTTATACCAAAAAAGAAATAGCAAAACTGTTTTTCCCTCTCTCGCGCAAATTTCTTGATTTCAAAGATTTGGTTTACCACTATCTGAAAACGGGGGCATCTGTCGAACAACTTGCAGACTTGGCAGGCATGAGCAAAACCACCTTCCAACGCAAATTCAAAGAAGCATTCGGCGAATCTGCCGGAACTTGGTTGCGCCGCAAACTGTGCGACCGTATCGTACAGGAATTGACACTCCCCGATGTCTGCATCAAAGATGTCGTTTACAAATTCAATTTTGCTTCACACGCCTCATTCACACGATTTTGCAAAGCAAATTTCCAAGAAACTCCAATGGAATTGCGGGCAAGAATACAGAAATCCAAGGGATGATACAAAATGTAAAAAGAATGGCACAAAATGGTAAAAACCAAAAAGAAGAGACTTTGTACTTTTGTACTCGGAATTGAAAATATCCGTGGGGGAAGGAAAAACATCCGGCTCTATCACGAATAGAGACGGACGGGAGAAGAAGCTGGAAAGAATTAATAATATTTTAAATATGAATAGAAGGAATCATTTATTGTTGTTATCTATGCTTACGCTGGCATTCTGGGTGTCGGAGACAATGGCTTCCCCTTTAGCAGCAGCATCTGCTGGGAGCGAATTCTCCGGCACAAGGGTTGCGACGGCGGACAGCACGAGGACGGATACCCTCAGCGTGCGCTTCTATTTCCGGCAGGGGTACCGTATCTGGCAGCCGGGTTTCCGCGAGAACGGGGCACGATTGGAAGCATTTGTGCGCCAAGTCTGCCAAGCCCAGGCAGACACATTCTGCCATGTGCGCACCATTGAGGTGACGGGCGCGTCCTCTCCAGAGGGCACAGACGCTGCCAATCAGTTTTTGGCACGGAAGCGCACGGAACTCATTGATACCATGCTGCGGCGACGGCTTTCATTACCGGATAGCCTTTTCCACTCCGAACCTGTCGGTATTGATTGGGCAGGACTGGAACGGCTTGTTGAAGTTTCGGACATGGATTACCGTGAAGAGGTGCTGGACATCTTGAGGAACACCCCCGTCTGGGTTATCCGCAATGGCAAAGTCGTGGACGGGCGCAAGCGGCAACTTGGCATGTTGCGCGGTGGCGTGCCTTGGCGCTATATGGAGGAGCATTTCTTCCCTGAACTGCGTGGCACGAGCGTGGACGTGGCATGCCTCATAGAGGTGTTGCTCCCGCCGCCTGCACCGGAACCCGAACCTGTCCCCGAGCCTGTACAGGAAACGGATACCCTCATTCCTGCCGATACCGTTGCGCCCGCTCCGGCAGAACCGGAACGCAAGCCTTTCTACATCGGGCTGAAGACCAATATGCTGTATGACGTTGCACTGGTACCCAACCTTGGCGCGGAGGTCTATCTCGGCAAGGGATGGACGGCACAAGGCTCATGGATGTATGCTTGGTGGCGCAGTGACCGCAAGCACTGTTATTGGCGCACCTATGGAGGAGAAGTCGGCGTGCGCAAATACTTCGGGCGGAAAGCTGCCGAAAAGCCTTTGCAGGGGCATCACCTCGGCATTTACGGACAATTGCTCACTTATGACTTTGAGTTGGGTGGGCGCGGCTACCTCGGCGACAAATGGAGTTGGGGCGTGGGCGCGGAGTACGGTTACTCGTTGCCCGTGGCGCGGCGGCTGAACATTGACTTTGGCATTGGCGTCGGCTACCTCGGCGGGGAATACGAAGAATACACCCCGGAGGACGGGCATTATGTCTGGCAGAAAACCAAGCAACGCCATTGGTTCGGTCCCACGAAGGCGGAAATCTCCCTCGTGTGGCTCATCGGACGCGGTAACTATAATCAAGGGAAAGGAGGAAAACGATGAAAAAATACTGTCATATTCTGTTTCTATTTGTGGCGGCAAGCCTTGCCATCTCGTGCGAACACAAAGATTTGTGTTATGACCACAACCACTCGCGTTGGGTGAATGTGAAGTTCGATTGGAGCAAGGCTCCAGAAGCCGCCCCGGCAACTATGTCACTGTGGCTCTTTCCCCGCGACGGCGGCGAAGCCCTGCGCTATGAGTTTGTAGAGCGCAATGGCGGGCGTATCCGCTTGCCGTTGGGTGACTACGATGCCCTCTGCCTCAACAGCGATACCGAAGGGTTGGATTATGTACAAACCGACGGCTTTGAGACCTTTGAAGTCAAGGCGCGTACCACGGACCTGCTTACTTCCGGAATGTCTGTTCTTGGCGTAAAATCCGACGGTGCACCCCGGGCGGAAGGCACGGAGAACGAGCGTGTGGTCAATTCTGCCGATTACCTCTGGACGGATAATTTGCAAGGCATTGCCATTGAAGCTGCTATGGCAGATGACACGCTTGTTCTCTATCCGGAGAGCAGGACATGCCATTATCGTGTGGAAATCAGTGGTGTGGATAACTTGAAATACGTGCGTGGCGTGAGTGCGACCCTCAGTGGCATGTCTTCCGGCTGGCTGCCTGGCGCGGAGGCTCTTTCTGCTGAACTTGCCACTCTCCCTTTTGCTATGGCGAAAGAGGCTCCCGAAGGGGAGGACAACACAGCCAATGAATGGCTGACAGGCGAGTTGCAGGTATTCGGGCATTGCCTTGACGGGAAGGCGAGCCATGCCATTGTGGTTTATGCCGTGCTTGCTGACGGTACGCAACATGCCTACACCCTCGATGCAGAGGAGGTCACTCGCCAGATTCACGAGGCTCCGGACTCCCGCAACGTGGTTATCCGCTTGCATGGCTTGCCTCTGCCGAAACCTATTGTGAACGGCGGCGGCTTCCAACCTACCGTGGACGAATGGCAGGAGGAGCATGTCAGATTGGAAATGTAAGGAACTTATTAATTATATGTAAACTGATTGATTTTATTACCCAATTAAATTTTAAACAGATGAACAAAAGTAACATTCTGGCAGCAGCAGCTGCAATTTTAACGCTGGCGTCTTGTCAAAACGACGAGACCTTGAAAATCAACAACGGCGAGGGTATCGCTTTCCGTACAGCCATGACGACAAAGGCTGCGGAGGTGACAACAGAAAACCTCAAAGCGTTCTGGGTGACCGCTTACGACGGAACTGATGCGAATAACTATTTTACAGCTCAAAAGTACACCAAGAATGAGGGAAACAGTCACTTTGAAAGTGACCCCGTGTATTATTGGCCCGATGATGCGCTTACTTTCCAGGCTTATGCACCTGAAGTAGGAAATGTCAGCATCAACAAGGATGAACAGAAGGTAACCGGCTTCACGCCTAATACAAACATCTCACAGCAGGTGGATTTTATCACGGCAACGGCTACCGGTAACAAAACGACTAATGAAGGAACCGGCGTTGCCTTGACTTTCGGTCACCGCTTGTCCCAAATTAAAGTGATGGCAAAGAATGGCAATACTGGTTACAAAATCTCCGTGCGGGGCGTGCGCATCGGTAGCGTGTCTGGTAGCGGTGATTTTAGTTTTGCCAATAACAGTTGGGACAATTTGGGTGAAAAAGCGAAGTATGAAGTTCTTTATAAAGATGCAGCCCGTGATTTGAATGATCAGCCCCAAAGCCTGATGTCAGATAAGGCAGATGACAATGCCATGCTGATTCCGCAACAATTGACAGCTTGGGAGCCTACGACTGACAGAACGAATGATAGTAAGAATTCTTACATTTCTGTCTTGGTTACCATCACCACTGCAGCCGGTGCGCATATTTACAGCGGTTGGGCTGCCGTAGGTATCGACGAGAAATGGGAAGCTAACAAGAAGTATGTTTACACGCTTGACTTCTCCAATGGCGCAGGTAATGTGGATCCGGAAGGTCCGGGTGAAGGTGAGGACGGTGACAAGAATCCGGGCGATGAAATCTTTGGTGACCCGATTTTCTTCACCGTGACGGTAACCCCTTGGGAACCGGAAACCAGTGAGGAGGTACCGTTGAAATAATTTACAGGGGCTTGTGCCTTGCATTAAAACAGACTTAATTACGATGGACAACCTTGCATGAGGTATTGTATCATGCACTCATACACATTACATACACACAATTCTGCCGGGCGGGGCGGGACCTGCCGCTGCAGGGGAGGATGCCGGAAACACGCCGCGCCTCTATCCCTACCCGGCAACTAAGATTAACGATGAAGGATAAAAAATGAGCACGATATGAAAAGACGATTATTTGCACATTCCATTATTTTACGGGCAGCCTTGGCATGGGGCTGTTGCAGTTTGGCACTGGCATCCTGCCAGGACGAGGACATTGACGGCGGGCATGGCGCGGCTGGCAACGGCACGTTGCATTTCACCATAGCGAAAAGCGGCGATGGTTGGAATCAGGTAGCGTCCAAAGCCGCAGGAACAGATTCTCTCCCTTCCCCTCGGGTTTGCAAAATGGAGAGTGGCAACGGCGGGGAACTCTTTCTCACGACTTCCGTGGAGCCCGGAATCCAGAGCGCGAAGGCTGCAAATCCGGCTCCAGCCACAAAAGGAGCCGCCCTCAAGGAGAATAAGTTCTGGGAAACCATCAACCTCGACGCTTACCTCCACCACTCCGGCGAACCCATCACGGAACCGGACTTCTTTACCGACATGACAGCAACCCGTGACGTTGCGGACGGTGCCTATTACCTTGACGGTACCGGGCGTTATTTTCTTCCCGGCAAAGGGCTGAACGTCACATTTTTTGCCTATGCGCCGGATGAACGTTGGGAGGGCGACACGAAATACCTCACCGTCAACAAGACTGTCGCCAACGGAGGGCATGCCCCAAGTTACACGCTTGTCGAGACCCATGCCGCGCGCAACCAGCAGGACCTTTGCATCGCAAACGGTGTGGATATTGATGGCGGCGGCAGTGGCGAGGTGCCGCTGCATTTCAAGCATGTGCTTACTGCCATCAAGTTCAAGGCAGCCGCTGATATGCGTCCCGGCACTATCACGCAAATCAACCTCCGGCGCGTGCATAAAAGTGGCACTTACACCCCTGCTGCCAGCGGTAACGGATATGGCACTTGGGTGCCTGACGCTGGAGATGGCGATTGCCAAATCGAAGACTATGAAGGCAGAGGATACTTGCAAGTGGAGGTGGGCAAAGGTAGTGAGGTGAATCTCGCCCTTGATAAAGATGGCAACGAGGTGTTCACGTTCTTCATGATACCCGACGACAATCTCGAAGGCTCCTCCATTGAAATCAAATACACCCCTGATGGCGGCAGCGAACGAAGTTATGTACACAACTTCACCTCGTCTGACAGTTGGAAGCCCGGAACCACGGTGACTTACACCATCTCCAATAGCGATGACTTTGAAATTACCGCAGAACAGGCAACATCAAGCGTAAGCCCTAATGGCGGGGATATTCGTTTCACGGTGACCTCCAGCCGAAATGGTGCGCCGCAAGATTACCGGGCGCAATTCCTCGTCAACGGACAATGGGTGACTGCCAGCCCGGCGATGGTGAGCAATAACAAGAAAACCAACAACAACAATGGCACATGGACGCAAACCATCACAATAGCTCCTTCCTCCCCGCTCATTGACAATGCCAGCAACCAAGCCCTGAGAAAAAAGGGCGAAAGGGGCGGGACAACCAACCTCGCGAATGGCAACACTGCCAATTGCTACATGGTCAACCAGGCGGGCAGATACACTTTCCCGCTGGTCTATGGCAACGGCCTGTACCAAGGTAATAAGAATACAGATGTCATGGGCAAATATCCCAATCACAACGGGACGACAATAACCGATCCTTATATCTACAACAACGGAGTGACTATCAGCAGAGCCTGCGTGTTGTGGCAAGACGTGGAGGGGTTGGTCACGGAATGCAGGCTGAGTGCCAACAAACAAATGTTAGAGTTTTACATGCCGCTCTCCAATATCGCGGAGGGAAATGCTGTGTTGGGTGTCTTGAACCCGGATGGCGTAGTGATTTGGAGTTGGCATATCTGGGTGGTCAATACAGTGTCTGGCACAGTGCAGGTTAGAAGTAAAAGCGGTACTGCCCGCAATGTGCTGACGGAACCCCTTGGCTGGGTGGAAGGCGGTACCAAGACTTGGACTGCACGGGAACAAAAAGTGCGGTTTGTCATCCTCGATGAAAACAGCGCGGTGCTGGCGCAAACGGAAGAGTTTACCTTGTTGCAGACAGGCGGCTCTTCAACCACCATCGGACGCTATACTACCTACCAATGGGGGCGGAAAGACCCGATGTTGCCCGGAGCCGCTGATTATAATGCTGTGGTAACCAATACACCTGTTTTCCCGGGTGCGGATGGAGACCGGACGTATTTGCCCACAGGTGGCACTTTCAGTAACGGTACCATCAGTGAATGGATTAAGAATCCCCATCGGTTCAACACCAATACCTCTAATGTCCGCACAGACTTGTGGGATGCCAATGGCAATAATTCCGGCGGGATGTGGCGTCCTGCTTCAGTAGTAAAGAGCATCTATGACCCTTGCCCTTTCGGCTATAAAGTGCCTCCTGCGGAAGCATTTGATAGTTTTGTTATCAATGGAGAACAAGCAGCTGCTGTAGATGGAATTAATATGGATCTCAAGTACCCTTATCAGGGGAATGGATTCAGATTTAATACAGCAGACGGCAGGGGAATCGTCTTCCCATTCGGAGGCTGCCGGTTTGCCGGGAACTCATTCCGATTTGAATATTACGGTCAATATGGTTATTATTGGACTGCCGGGAAATTGGACAATGACCATGGCACAAACTTGATGACAAGCTTTATTCCGCAGGGGATGTTTCCCAAGCCTTTTTGTCATGTTTATGGAATTACCACAGCGACGAATAGTGATAAAACCAATTGTTATGCTATTATGCCTGTTCAGGCAGATAGATAATATGTTATGAATATTGATTTTAGGAAGGGCGTGTCGAAAAGGCATGCCCTTTTTGTGCCTGCCATCCCTTCGGAAAAGGCAGGAGCAAATCAAACATTATCCAGGTAACACACCCTCAAATTCCCCGTTCTTCCGCCCATGCCAACCAAAGGAAGAACGGAGATAAATCGGAGTTGAATCGGAGTTGATACGGGAACAGAACGGGAACAGAACGTGAAAACAATTAAAGATGAGCGATTAACGATGAAAAGAAGAAGGGATTTATCCCTAAAAAGCGAGACTATTTTGACACAGCCCCAGCCCCTTGTAAGTTTCCAATTTTAGGGTGTCCCCTTTTAGACGGGCGCCAGTCGGCACCCGTCTAAAAAAGAGTCCACAAATTTAACGATTATTATTTGCATATTGTCATGGGAAGAA
>DXFT01000055.1 GCA_019114285.1 Candidatus Odoribacter faecigallinarum | reverse complement strand
GGGTGAACATCCATACCGTATGCAGGTGGATGATAAAATCGGACACTGCCGTATTGATTTCGGGATGCTTCTGCCGCATGGACGCGAACCATGCCTTGACCAGTTCCGTAGAGCGGTCGGTGTAGTCCTCGCGGAAATGTTCCAACGAGGAACCTTGTGCGCGGAACAGCAGAATTTCCATCAGCCCGCGATGTTTGTCAATTAGCGAAACATATTCATCGATGCAGGACTTCAGATACTTTTCCGACCGCATCATCATAATATCCTCACCCCATATGCCGTGATGCTCCTGCAACATGGCTTCCAAAGCATTTAAAACCGGACGGACTACTTCACAGAACAGTTCGTCTTTGTTCGTGAAGTAGTTGTAGATGTTTCCGACTCCGATACCCGCCGATTCTGCTATTTCACGCATGGAGGTTTTGGAATATCCCTTCTGCCCGAATTGTTGTCTGGCAACAGTCAATACACGACTGCGTATGTTTTCTTTCAGCACTTGCATTTATAATAAACAATATTCCTTATACCTTTGTAAAGGTACGGGACTTAAGATTATCCGGCAATACCTATTTTTAGGGATTTCATAAAAAGAAACGGGCACGCCGGTAAAAAAGCGTTCCCGTTGAATCCTATCTTTCACAAGATACCTGCCAGCATCATTCAAGCCTCATTCTCCTGCTTCGAGTAAGCCGAAAACTCACAGCCAAAACGTTCCACCAACATGTTGTCCATTTCATCAGCCTTTAAGGCAAGGTTGACCATATTTTCACGAATCTGCTCCTCATACTGCTCTGTAATATCAGAAAGATGCAAACGGTACATTAAATAAATCTGCCGCCCGTCAATAGCCATTTTATAAGGTGCAAAATCCGTACTCAGCATATAATCCAACACACCTTCCACTTCTTTCTTAGGCAAAAGGTTGACAGGCGACACCATAAATAGGTAAGCACGGTTGTAAACAAAAATACGAATCTCGGAACTCCCTTTATGAAAACACCAAGCTTCATAACCATCCCGTGCCAAAACAGGATTAATCCCCATTCTTTCAATGGCACTTTCACAGAACTCCGTGAGAGGAGACAAATGACGTTCTTCAAAAATCCCTTCAGGCAATTCTTCTCCACAAGAAGGGCAATAATCGTCAGGTTCGGATATCAATTCTTCGCAACTCTCACATTGCACCTGGAATTTATCCCGTTCCAAAGCATTCACGGATTCAAGCAGCTTATGCAAAGTTTCCACCCGGATTCCAAAGCCCATATTGTCCGCATCATTAATTTTGCTAACTGTAATACCTACAATTTCATCCTTTTCATTGATAATCGGACCTCCTGAATTTCCCGGATTAACAGCAGCATCCGTCTGGATATAGTATTGCCCGTCCATCAATTGTTTAGGAGCAGAGACAGTCCCTTCAGTGACCGTAAATGGCATTCCGTAAGGATAACCTGCCACCCTAATTTTACCGCCAATGGCAAGCGTGTCATTACCTGCCAACGGGAAATCAGGCAACATGGAAAAATCATGTTCCACCGCCAATAAGGCAATATCCAATGCCGGATTGACCAACACCACTTTTGCCAAATAAGGATTACGCTCGCTGTCATGAATTGCTACAGCATGGAAACCCTCAACCACATGATAATTCGTTACGAACAAATTACATGATTTGAGATAAAAGCAACTCCCAGAGCCTTCTGCGTGAGTTACTTTGAAAACAAGTTTATATATATTCTGTTCCATGAAAATTCAATTTACGGATTAATTAAAAAAATTACTCATCATTTTTTGCTGCAATTCCCCAGCCAGGCGCATATATTCTTGCATATCTCCCCGCGTCATAGCCTCTGTCATTTTCTGCTGAAGTTCTGCAATGTCCCCATTTGCCATCTTCTCCATCACTTTCTGCTGCATGGCTGCAGCAGCAGCTGTAGCTTGTTGCATCATTTGCTGGGCAGCAGCATCACCCATACCCAAATCAGGGAAAACGGATAGTGTAAGGTCTCCTTCCATAATGTTATCCATAGCGTCATAAAGCACATGTGAAGCCTCCTCCACCGGCATGCCTCCGGATGCCTTCACTGCCTGAGTAAGGATAGCCCTGATATCTTCCGGAAGGTCATTGTAAAAAAATGTCTCATAAAAAATAAATGACAGTCGCACTGCACTTCGTTCAAAATCACCCGACTGTATGGCTGCAGCAGCTTCTTCATAGACATCTTTAAAAACTTCCTGAACTTGCTGCAAAGACGCGCTCCTGCGATTTGACACCAGTTTATCAGCAAAATAAAGATCAGCAGCCAAATCTTCCTTGGGAAGAGAAAGCAACTTCTTGAGATAATCCATTCCCTTGTAAACCCGCTCTTCCAAAGGACGTTCAGCATCCATGTCATCAATCGCTTTCTCTAAATCATTGGCAAATTGTCCTTGAGGGGATGCAAAATAAGCAATCTGATAAAAGACTGTATCCAGCACGTTCCAAGAATAGCCATAAGAACGCGCGGCATTATAAGCGTCCAATGCCTCCATTGCTGTTTTCCCTAAAGCCTGAATACCCTCATATACCTGATTCACAATCTCAGCAGGATAAGGCGTGACTTGAGGTTCATAACAACGAGTCGCCCCAAACTTAGAACAAAATTCATCATCATAACGGTCGCCCACATAACAAATATTCTGCAAGACACCATATATCTTATGCGGATGGCTTTGTGCCAAAGGTGTAACATAACGCATCTTCAACCGGTCTCCTTCTTTATGGAATTCTGCCAATAAAAGTTTGTTGCCATTCAAATCTGCCACTTGCCGTAGCATCGCAACACGTCCTTTAGCAGGCAAATTCAAAAAATCGGCTTCTATACGCAACATATCCCCGTCTATACGGATATGCACCACAATAGAACCGTGGGGAATATGAAACTCTGAACCTTGCTTATTGCCATATTTGGCACGAAATCCATCATTAAGATAATCCAGCAAACAATGGAAGGCATCCAAATATTTTCCATCATCATATAAATCAACGCTATGGTCAAAGACTTCCCGACGGACAGGCTTCCGTCCTGTCTCTTCCACGGGAACGATAAAAGGTAATGTATTCTTCATCATTGTATTATTAGATAAAACATTTTAGCCTTAGTTTCTCAAATTATGTGAATGCAATATACGAAATACTATTTATATCTTGATATAAGCATTGACAAAAAAAATGAAGAATGAGCCAAAAATAAACACACCCCCGAATAAATTGCAGATATCACCTGTCTATTTCCACACAAACGAAAAAGCAGGCAGCCCGAAGCCCGCCTGCTCATACTGTTACACCGCACGGGAGGAGAGACTCGAACTCCCGACACCTGGTTTTGGAGACCAGTGCTCTACCAACTGAGCTACACCCGTAAGTTTTCCGGTTGCAAAGGAAAAGATTTTTATTGAATCCCGCAACAAGGAGCATCAATTTTTTCAACTTTTTCCACCCGGCAAACTATTCCCCCGCCAACAAGCCAGTCTCCACGGTAAAACGCCACCGGCTGTCCCGGAGCGACAGCCCACGCCGCCTCGGAAAGCCACACACGGCACCTCCCGCCTGCCAACCGCTCAACACGCACCGTGCCTTGGGGATTCAGCCCTATACCCCTGACTCTCAAAGTTAAGTCATCCGCTTCCAAATCTTTCCCGTCAATCACGTTCAACTGCTCCAAATACAAGACATTAGAAAAAAGGGAAGATTTGACATCTGCCCAAATCAAGTTGCGCCCCACATCCACCCCTGCCACATAAAGCGGCACCCCGTCCACAACAGGCATTCCACGACGTTGCCCCACCGTATAATTCGCCAAACCGTCATGCCTGCCGACAAGCTGCCCCGTTTCCCGGAAGACTATATCTCCTTGCTCCTCCTGCGCCCTCCCGCCGTATGCCCGAATAAAATCACGATAGTCTGTCCCTTGCAAAAAGCAAACCCCCATACTTTCCCGCCGTTGTGCCAAAACCTCATATCCCCGGGACATTGCCCATGCTTTCACTTCCTGTTTGGTACAATTCCCCAACGGAGTCACAGCCTTCGCCAACAACCTGGAGGACAGCCCCCAAAGGAAATAAGACTGGTCTTTTGCCTCGTCCACGCCCCGGCGGACATAATGCTTGCCACCCCGCTCAGCCATCCGCACATAATGTCCCGTCGCGATGCGTTCAGCCCCGGCATCCAATGCAGCCTGCTCCAATAAATGCCACTTTACAAAACGGTTACAAGTACAACAAGGGCTGGGAGTATGCCCCATACGGTATGCCCTCACAAACTCTTCCACAACCCTATCCCGGAAAAATTCCCTCCCGTCACGAACAACCAAAGGTATAGACAAACGGCGGCAAAGTGCTTCCACCCCTCGCAAATCATCCTTCCCCCACAGGGACAAATGGACCCCCACCACCTCCCAACCTTGTTCCTGCAAACGCAGGGCTGCAGCAAAACTGTCTATCCCGC
>DXFT01000054.1 GCA_019114285.1 Candidatus Odoribacter faecigallinarum | reverse complement strand
TTAACTCGTCCATAACAAAGATATTTTTAAAAACAATTCTTCCTATATTCCTATGCAAATGTATGCATAATCCTCTATAAAAACAATTCAATCACTATAAAAATGCTATATATTTAAGCGTTCTTAAAGTGCTTTTATAGCGTTTTAATAGCGTTTTACACGGTAAATATATAGAATATAATGAATTATGAATACGGAAAAATCACTGTTTACACCCTGTATGGAACGGGGAGGGATGGGGCATGGATGAGATAAATGATTAAGGATTAAGGATTAACGAACAGATAGAAAAAGGGCAAGGAACAGGCTGTGACACCATTCCTTGCCCTTTCAAGCATGCCGTGTCAATAGAGTTTCACCCACTCGTACGTGTTGCCGGTGGAGTCCATGAAACGGATGAAATCCTCCGTGCGGATGGAAAGGGAAGCGCGGTTGTCATTCGGATGGAAGGAAAGTTTCTCCACGGAACGGAGGTTCTCGTCGAGGAAGACATGGACGTGGTGGTCCGTGTCGTTCACCAGCCCGAAGGGGCTGACCGAACCGGGGCGCAGCCCGAGGTAACGCTCCATGCGCTGCGGCGAGGCAAAACTGAGCTTGCCCTGGCGGAGGCGCTGCTCCAGGTCGCGGATGGCCAGGGAGCGGGTGCAGTGGAGGATGACCAGGTAGTGCCTGTCGCCCTTGTGGTTGCGGAAGAAAAGGTTTTTGCAGTGGGTGCTGTCGAGGTTCTGGCAATACTGCATCGCCAGCTCGACGGTGGGGGCTTCCGGGTGCTCGAAATATTCGAAGCCGATGCCCAGCCCCTTCAAGGTTTCATATACTTTCTCTTGTCCTATCATCATTCATGTTTTAAAAATTCTTCCCAGGATATGCCGATTGCCTTTCCCTGCCAGGCGTCCCGTTGTTCGAGGCATTTGTCGAGAAGGGCTGTAAATTCGAAATTCTTCACCCCCCAGCGGGGAGCGATGAGGTATTCGTCGGGGGATTGGTTGACAAAGCGTTCCAGCCACACGCGGGGAGGGATGCGCTCTATCACGTCCGCCACGAAATCGAGGTAGTCCTCAAGGGAGTAGAGGCGGAAGCCCTCCGGGTGCGCCAGGTAATCGTCCGCCATGCGCGTTCCCCGGACGATTTGCAGCTGATGGAGCTTGAGGACGTCGATGGGCAGGGCACAGAGGCGCACGGCGCCCTGGAGCATGGATTCGCGGTTTTCCCCCGGCAAGCCGAAAATGAGGTGCGCCCCGATACGGATGCCCCTTCCCGCCGTGCGGAGGATGGCGTCCTCCGCCTCGGCAAAGGTGTGGCAGCGGTTCACCCCGCGCAGCACCTCGTCGTTCGCCGATTCCACGCCATATTCGATGCAGATGTAATGGTCGCGCGCCAGGGACTCCAGGTAGTCCAGCACTTCGTCCGTCACCGTGTCCGGGCGGGTGCCGATGACGAGCCCCACCACCCCCGGGCAGGCAAGGGCTTCCGCGTAACGCTGTTTCAGGACTCCGAGCGGAGCGTAGGTGCCCGAATACGCCTGGAAGTAAGCCAGGTATTTCTGCCCGGCATACTTGGCGGCAAAGAAAGCCTTGCCTTCGGCAATCTGCGCGGAGACGGACGACGATGCCCGGCAATAATCGGGGTTGAAGCTCCGGTTGTTGCAGAAGGTGCAGCCTCCCGTCCCCTTCGTCCCATCCCGGTTGGGGCAGGTGAAACCGCCGTCGATGGAGAGTTTCTGCACCCGTTCCCGGAAAAGCGTCCGGAAAAACGAGGGGTAATCCTTGTATCTTTTCTGTGCCATAACGTGCGTTTATCCGGGGGCAAAGATACCGGTTCGGCAGCGAAGTTGCAAGCCCCGAGGCAAAGGTGAATAAATGAAAAAAGAAAAGGAAAGAACGTATAATTCCTGCCCGGGAAGAGGGGTGTTTTATGGCTTATTTAAACAAGTATTGATTAAATATTAACATATCGATTTTAACACCAGAAGGGCGAAAAACATCCCATGAAAATGGGGTTATATTATTATTTTCAAGGGCATAAAACAATATTCCAATTACGCAAGTGTTAAATACAAAAGAAAAAAAATGAGGAAACGGCAAAATCTTAAGAAAATATTTGGTTATTGTTTGTTTTCTTGAAAAAAATAATCTACCTTTATCCCCGTATTCGGGTTACAAGCTGGCTTACAAGTCTATCCAAGGGCAAAAAAAGGTAGGAATAAAATAGGCAGCAAAACGGGAAAACGACTTTTACAGAACACTAACATTCAATATATTGCAAATGGAAAACAGGGTGATTTTGACCATATCAAGCGACTACTGGAAACGTACCTTTTTCTTAAAGGATAAGTTTCCCATTACCAAGGCACTAACAATAAAATCACATATTGCAAATCATGTAAAATTAAGTTTATGGGAAATTTGAAGAAAACCTATCTCTTTTACGGCATGGCGCTTTTGCTGTGCGCGGGTTGGTTGTTCTCCTGTTCAGACGAGGGGACTTCAACCAGCTATGACCCTTCACTACCTGTAACGATTGAGAATTTTTCTCCGGATTCAGGACGTATCCGCACCCAGTTCATCATCGAAGGCAGCAATTTCGGGAATGACGCCTCGAAGGTGAAAGTGTGGTTCAATGAAAAAGAAGCCCTTGTGCTGAACGTGGTCAACAACGCGATTTACACGATTGTGCCGAAGCAGCCGGGCGATTCCTGCACCATCAGCGTAGTCGTAGAGAATGACTCGGTGGCTTTCGACAAGAAGAAGTTTGTCTATCACATCACGGAGAGCGTGAGCACGGTGGTGGGGAAAGCGCTGGAGGCAGGGAGCACGGACGGCTCGCTGACAGACGCCACGTTCCAGTCACCGCGGTGGATAGCCATCGACTGGGAGGACAACATCATCTATTCGGATGAATACACCAGGGCTGTCCGGCTGATTTCACTGAACAGCAACGAGGTCATCACGCTGTTCACGCCTTCCGTCATATTGCAGAATTTCGCCTTCACGGAGGACAGGAGGGAGTTCTATGCCACTGTGGACAACGGGTCTGTCATTTACCGGTTCGCCGCGGACAACCTATGGGTACCGGAGGAAGTGGGAACGATGGGCATCAACGGCTACTTCCACGGGATGGCGATGGGGAAAGACCCACGCTACCTCTACGCACGGCAGAACGTGGGCGTTGTATGGCAGGTGGACCTGGAGAATGGCTGGGGGGATGCCACGCGGTTCTCGCCAGAGGCCTATAATGAGGACGGCGGGCAGGGAAACATCGCTTACAGCCCGGTGGAGGATTGTTTCTATGTGGTGTCCGGCAACCGGAAGCATAGTATTTTCCGCCTGTCCGCAGACGGGACGACTTATGAGAAATACGCCGGCGGCGGCGGCATAGACGGAAGCAGCTCCGGCTACAGGGACGGTCCGGCAGACCAAGCGCTCTTTAACTTCCCGCAAGGCATCGCCATCAACAGCGAGGGGGACATCTTCATTGCCGAGAAAAACAACCACACCATCCGGAAGATTGACCACCGAACAAAAATCGTGAGCACGGTGGCAGGTCAGGCAGGAGTGTCGGGCTACGAGGACGGCGACCCGTTAGAGGCGTTGTTCAATACGCCCATCGGGCTGGCGTTCGACAAGGAGGACTTCCTCTATATCGCCGACCAGGGCAACCATTGCATCCGCAAACTTTCAATCGAATAACCTAAAAAGACAAGAATATGAAGTATTTTATACAGAGTGTTTTGATAGCGGTGCTGTCCCTGTTCTTATTGCCGGCGGGAGCACAGACGCCGAATACCTTCCAGGTGGAAGGAGACGTGACCGATGCGAACGGCGAGTTGCTGATCGGGGTTACGGTGGTCATCAAAGACATGCCGGGCGTGGGAACCGCCACAGATGTGAACGGACATTTCGTGATGCGCCACGTACCGGAACATTCAACGTTGGTATTTTCTTACGTGGGATTTGAGAGTAAAGAGGTGTTCGTGGGCAGCGCACCAACAAAGCCACTGAAGATAACGTTGGAAGAGAGCCAGGAGGCATTGGACGAAGTAGTAGTCGTGGGGCACGGCGAGCAGCGCAAGGTGAGCGTGGTAGGCGCCGTGACGACCATCGACCCGGACCAACTGCAAGTACCTGCCACTTCCGTCACGAACATGTTGGGCGGACGTGTGCCGGGCATCATTTCCGTAACCCGGAGCGGGGAGCCGGGAAATGACTTCTCGGAGTTCTGGGTACGGGGCATCAGCACGTTCGGCGCCAATTCAAGCGCATTGGTGCTGATTGACGGCGTAGAAGGGAGCCTGGACGACCTGGACCCGGCGGACATCGAGAGTTTCTCCATCCTGAAAGACGCTTCCGCCACAGCCGTTTATGGTGTGCGGGGTGCAAACGGCGTGGTGGTAGTCACGACGAAACGAGGCAAGGCGGGGAAACTGAACATCACGCTCAAAAGCAACGTGACCCTTTCCTACTCGCCGAGAATGCCGGAGTACCTCCGGGCTTACGATTACGCCCGCCTGGCAAACGAGGCACGTGCCGTGCGCGGATTGGACGAGATTTATGACGAGACGGAGATGAAAATCATCCAATACGGATTAGACCCTGACTTGTACCCGGACATCGACTGGCGGGACGTCATCCTGAAGGACGTGGCATGGAACAACCAGCATTACCTGAACATCTCCGGCGGTGGAACGGCGGCGCGCTACTTCCTCAGCGTGGGGATGCAGAACAAGTCCGCCGTGTTCAAGACGGATGAAAACATCAACAAGTACAACACGAACATCAACTGGCACAAATATACGTTCCGCGCGAATGTGGACGCGAACCTGACCAAGACGACGGTATTGTCCATGGGCCTCGACGGGACCATCATCAAGCAGAACTCCCCGGGGTACGGCGATGACAACAGCGCGCTGTGGACGGCACAGGCGAACATGACCCCGCTGACCGTGCCTCTGCGGTATTCAAACGGCTACCTCGCCGCTTACGGAGACCAAGGGTTCCAGATTTCCCCCTACGTGTTGCTGAACTACACAGGCATGAAGCGCAACAGCCGGAACACGACGAAAATCAATTTTGCCGTGACACAGGACTTTGACTTCATCACAGAAGGCTTGAGCGCGAACATGCTGTTCGCTTACACCACCAACGGCCAGCTGAACACGAACCGGGAACGCTTGCCGGCACTTTACAAGGCATCCGGACGGTATAATGACGGCAGCCTGATGTTTGAGCAGACCGTGTCGGAACAATCCGCCACCTTCAGCCGCACGACGTTCAATGACCGGAAGTATTATTTCGAGGCGCGCGTGAATTATGACCGGGCTTTCGGAGACCACCGGGTAGGTGCCTTGGCACACTATTATATGCAGGACTACAACAGTTCCACTTACTCAGACGAAATCAGGTCTATCCCGGAACGCTACCAAGCCTTGTCGGGACGCGTGACTTATTCGTACAAAGACACGTACTTCATCGAGGGGAACATCGGTTACACGGGTTCGGAAAACTTCAAGCCAGGCGAACAATTCGGTCTGTTCCCCGCCATCGCCATCGGTTGGGTACCGACGCAATACGAAGCCGTACAACAATGGCTACCTTTCTTGAGTTTCTTCAAAATCAGGGCATCCTACGGACAAGTGGGTAATGACCGGATTGCCGTAGCAGAGGACGGTACTCCCATCCGCTTCCCCTACATGACTTACGTGAACTTCAACGGCAACGGCTACTGGGGCTCGAACGGTTTGACCGAAGGACAAATCGGCGCAGAAGACCTGCAATGGGAGGTGGCGAAGAAGTACAACCTCGGTTTCGACATCAAGATGTTCAACGACAAGTTCTCGGCAACCATCGACGTATTCAAGGACGTGCGCGACAACATCTTCCAAGCCCGTTACCTGATGCCGGGCGAAGTAGGCGCGGTGACCGCCCCCTATACCAACGTGGGCAGCATGAAGAGCTGGGGTATGGACGGGAACGCGGAATACACGCACCAGTTCAATAAGGAGTTCTACTTGACGGTACGCGCCAACATGACTTACTCGAAGAACAAAATCACGCACTGGGACGAGTCGGTAAACAACTACGAATACCAAAACAACACGGGGCGACCGGTGAACGTGAACCGGGGGCTGGTGGCATTGGGCTTATTCAGTGACTCCACGCAAATCCTCAGCAGCCCGCGCCAGACGTTTGGCGAGGTACGCCCGGGAGACATCCGCTACAAGGACATCAACGGTGACGGCCAAATCGACAACAACGACATCGTGCCCCTGTCCTATTCGAGCGTGCCGCAAATCCAATACGGCTTTGCCGCCGAGGTAAGTTATAAGAACTGGACGTTCAGCGCATTCTTCGAGGGCATCAGCAAGGTGAACTATTTCTATGGCGGCGGCGGTTACTACCCGTTTGAGGGGGGAGAGACCGGCAACGTGCTGACCATCGTAAACGAACCGGGCAAGCGATGGACACCAGCGTGGTATTCCGGCGACCCGGCAACGGAGAACCCCAACGCCCGTTTCCCGCGCCTCACTTACGGCAGCAGCGCGAACAACAACCAGGCTTCCACATTCTGGTTAGCGAACGGACGTTACCTGCGTCTGAAGAACGTGGACATCTCCTACCGGTGGAAAAACCAATGGTTCCAAAGCATCGGCATTTCCTCCGTCACCCTGCAACTCGTGGGCGACAACCTGGCAGTCTGGGACAAGGTGAAACTCTGGGACCCGGCGCAAGCCAGCCAGAACGGTGCCGCTTATCCCCTGCAAAGGACTTTTACCTTCCAAGTTACCGTTTCATTCTAAATAGAGAAGCATTATGAAGAAACAATTAAAAAATCTATTCAAGTATCTGTGCATTGCGATTTGCACGAGCATATACAGTTCCTGCAATTACCTGAATGTCGATGAATACTTCAACGACATGATTCCTCTGGACACGGTGTTCGCCCGCCAGGAATTGCTGGAACGCTACCTGTGGGGGGCATCCTACCTGCTCCCCAATGAAGGAGACCTCTATTCCAATTCATTCGGTCCTTATATGACCGCAACCGATGAATGCCTGATGTCATGGCGGAAAGCAGAATACGCGGGGACTTTCCTGCAAGCCGACCAAGTGACACCGTTCAGCGGCTACTACAACATGTGGGACCGTTATTACCAAGGCATCCGGAAAGCCAACACGGTCATGACGCGCATCGACGAGTGCAAGGACCTGGCTACTTTTGACCGGAGGGAGATACTCGGGCTCGCCCATTTCCTGAGAGGGTATTTCTATTTCCATTTGTTGCAACTTTACGGACCGGTGCCCCTGTTGCCAGACGAACCGTTAGACGTGGGTGCACCGCTGGAAGAACTCTGTTACGAACGGAACACGTATGACGAATGCGTGGACTACATCTGCGCCGACATGGAAATCGCCTATGACTACCTGGAGGCAAGCCGCCCCTCGAACCAGATAACCCGCCCCACGAAATATGCGGCTGCCGCCGTCATCTCACGGGTAAGGCTATATGCTGCCAGCCCCTGGTACAACGGCAACACGGCCTATTCTACCTGGACAACCTCAGACGGGCGCCACTTCATTTCACAGGAAAGAGACAACAGCAAGTGGGCATTGGCAGCGGAAGCCGCCCTGCGCATCATTGAGAGCGACAATTTCAGCCTGCACACCGTAATGAGAGGGGAAGGGAATGTGGAATTTAACGGTGGCGGATTAGACCCGGAGGTAGAGGCTGAGTATTCGGCATCCTTCCCGGACGGCATGGGAGACATTGACCCCTACCGCTCGTATGCCAACATGTTCAACGGAGAAACGCCGGTTTCCCAAAATCCGGAAGTCATCTATTCCATGACGCTCAGCAATACGAACACGCAAATCGCCTTGCCGCTCTCCATGGACGGCTACAACGGGTGCAACATCACCCAAGTGCTGGTGGACGCCTACCGCATGAACGACGGGAGCGACTACAACATCGACGAGCATCCGGATTACTACCAACTGATGACGGAAACAGACAAGACCTTCTCCGGTTATATCCTGAACCCGTCAGGCGGTACCGCAAACAACGGGAATGCCCAAGTGGTGAACATGTTCAACAACCGGGAGCCGCGCTTCTATGCCACCGTGGCGTTCAATGAAAGCTACTGGGAAGGGACTTCCATCACCAATTCCTCTGAATTAACCGCCCGCACCAAGCAGGTGATGCACTACTACGTCGGGCAGAACGGGTACCAGGGACCCAACAATCCGGAGGACTACTGTCTGACGGGCTACATCTGCCGGAAATACGTGCATCCGGAAGACAACGCACGCGGGAGCGCAGGCGGCGTCATCAAAGCCAAGACATTCCCCATCTTCCGGTATGCGGAAATCCTGCTGAACTATGTGGAGGCATTGAACAACCTGGAACAGCCTTACACGGTGGGCGACAGTGTAACCATCGAGCGCGACCCTGCCCAAATCCAGAAATATTTCAACATGATTCGCTTCCGTGCCGGCTTGCCGGGCATCACCCTGGCAGAAGCCTCCAACCCGCAAACCATGCAAGATTTGATAGAACGGGAACGCATGGTGGAATTTGCCCACGAAGGGCGTCGCTACCATGACGTGCGCCGCTGGGGCATTGCCATGGAGACCGAAAATGCGCCTGTGCGGGGCTGCAACGTGGAAATAAACGCCAACTCGGAAGAAGGGCGCCGGAATTATTACCGACCGGTCAATGTCGATCACCAGTATGCCCAGCACACCTTCACGCAAAAGATGTATTTCTGGCCTATCCCGGACAGCAAACTGAAGCAGAACCCCTTGTTGGTGCAAAACCCGGGTTGGTAATCCATTAATAACCTGTAAATATAGAACGATATGAACAAAATACACATTACCGGAATCCTGCTCGCCCTCTCCACCCTCTGGGCGTGCAACAACAAGAACCCCATGGACGAGGAGCAGTATTTCAAGCAAATCTACCTGGTGGGGGCATACGACCATGTCTTCACGCAGACAGTGTATTACAACGACACGGAAGCGCAGGAAACCTTCATTTCCGTTGCAACCTCGGGCTCCCTGGGATTAGACGAAGACGTCAATGTAACGGTGGGCATCTTCCCGGAGGAAGTGCCGATTTACAACGAGAAGTACATCGGGCATTACTCCTCCCTCCCCTACTATTCCGTGCTGCCGGAGGAAGCCTATGACATCCCTTCCCTCCAGACAACCCTCCGGGCAGATGGAGAAGTCTATGAACAGATACCCATTTATCTGGACACCAAACAAATCCATTGCGACTCGAATTATGCCATCCCGTTCCGCATCACCTCCGTGTCGGCTTACCAGACGACAACGGATTCCGTGCTGCTGCTGGCACTTGACATGCAGAACGAATACAGCGCGACGTATGCCATGAGCGGCTCGCTCCACCTCTTGGACGAGACGGGGCACGAACTCGACACCACCCTCACGGGTAAAAACAAGGAATTAATCGCTGTGAGCCAATACGAATTGAGGATGTTCTACTACGACGCCTCGGAAGAGGATGAAAACATTGCCAGCGACTGCCTGGTACTGACCATCAATCCGGAAGACAACAGCGTAAGCATCCGCCCGTGGAACACGGAGGAATTCCAATACCCCACGATTACCCAGGCTGGCGGGACCTACACTCCTGCCACCCAAGTGCTGGACATCTGGTACGAGTACACCGATAACGACACCGGTCAAAACTACAGAATCCGGGAAGCACTGACCCGGCAATAAAAGTCTTCAGGAGGGGGCTGGGGCAACCCCAGCCCCCTCCTTCCTTATTTTCACGAAAGCGATTATCCTGACCTCCTATCCTACAAAATGGTAATAACCAATATTTTACTTGACACCGAACGAGCATTGGAGAAGCACCGAAAGAACAGCGGCGGATGTATAGAGCAACCCCCAAGGAGGTATTCCCCGCCTGTTTAGGGGACACTGGCGATTCACTCCCAGTCCACCCTCTGTTCACTTCCAGTCTGGACCAAAGGTGAACCGGAGATAAACCGGAGTTGAACCGGAGATGATACGGGAACAGAACGGGAACAGACCGTAAAAACATTTGGAAAAAGTGCGGATAATTCACGCAAAAGTCCCATATTTATGCGTATATTTGTATTTATTTAAATTGACTGATATGAGAACAAAATTAAGACATGTGTTGCAAATTGCCCTCGCAAGTTTCTTCTTTGCCACGGCATGCAGCGAAGAAGAAAGCGCGCCGCCGGTATTGGAGGTGCACCCCTCCTCCATCACCATGAACCACCGCGAAGGCTCTACGGTCCTTGCCATCAACGGCAATGTGGAATGGAACCTCCAAAGCAACCGTTCGTGGTGCGTACCGGAACAATTGTCCGGAAACGGGGAAGCAATGGTCACTATCTTAATCCAAGAAAATACAAACGATACTGACAGGAATGCCAAGCTCGTCGTCACCGGGGGAAACCTGACGCGGGAAATCCAAGTCACGCAATCGGGCATAAGCGCATCCATCGACTCCACCTACCTGTACTTCCCGGCAGAAGGCGGCGAAAAACAATTTACCATATACGCCAACAGGGAGTGGGAAATCGTCAATTCCAACGATTGGCTGCATTTCACGCCCGAGTCAGGACAGGACACCTCCCAAGTGACCGTCAAGACAGACGCCAATACCGGATACGAGCCCCGCTCTGCCATCATAAACATCCAATGCGGCTCCATCAACCGGCAAATAGCCATCGAGCAGGGCGGCATACCGCTTGACGCCTATGCCGACGGGGAAGTCAGGCTCTATGATGAAAACGACGCGGGCAATCCCGTGAAAATCGTGTTCATGGGGGACGGTTTCACGCAGGAAGACTTGGCAAAGGGCGGGGCATACGACCAAGCCATGGAGGAAGCCATCGACGCGTTTTTCTCCACGGAGCCTTATCCCACCTACCGGGATTATTTTGCCCCTTACATTGTCTATGCAGAGTCGGAGGAACGGGGGATTTCGATGTTCAGAAAAGAAGGTGATAAAGAAATTTATACCTCGGAAAAGAGCACCGCGTTCAAGGTGCGCAAGGAAAACGGGTATTCCACGCTGATGAACGGTGACCTGAATAAAATATGGGAATATGCGCACAAAGTGCCCGGATTGGAGGACACGAAGACCACCATTGTAGTGGTGTCGAACTCCACGCCTTATGCCGGCACGTGCTACCATTGGGGGGACGGGCGCACTGTTTCACTGATTCCCATGAACCGCGACGCGAACCCTCCCGGGGGCTTTGACCACCTCATCACGCACGAGAGCGCGGGACACGGCTTCGGGCGGCTGGATGACGAATATTCGGGCTATGGCTACGGGACACTTCCGGAAAGCGAGGCTCAGGCATTGGCGAATCACCACAAGAGCGGTCAGTTCTGGAACGTGACCGCCGTCCGGGATACTGCGGAAGTCTATTGGAGTGCCTTTATCGGCAGGGAAGGCTACGAGCATGTAGGCTTTTATGAAGGGG
Source organism: Candidatus Odoribacter faecigallinarum (assembly GCA_019114285.1). Classification (GTDB taxonomy): domain Bacteria; phylum Bacteroidota; class Bacteroidia; order Bacteroidales; family Marinifilaceae; genus Odoribacter; species Odoribacter faecigallinarum. The sequence continues at coordinate 1,343 of DXFT01000054.1, read as the reverse complement.
CGCACCTGTATGATTTCGGTGTGTGGCGATGCGAGCAGTACAGTTGCATGATTAACAACATCCATTATTTCAGCGTGGCTTCGCGCATGGCCATTGTGGAACGGCTGAAGACCATTGCCGGGGAGACGTTCGACCTGGAAGACTTCATCAGCAAGGACAAGCAGAAAGCGCCGACCACCGACCAATTGAACGGCTCCTATACCATGCCCCTTTACCAGTACCCGCCGGCAACGCCACCCATTTTCGTGGACGAAGGCGTGCGACGCTAAGCGGGGAAAACAGTTTGCAGGAATCCACACAAACCATTACCTTTGCAAAAACCAAACAGAGAAAGTGTTATGTGACTAAAAACGACAAGATATGATAAAACGTTGGCTATACGGGGTAATCCCCCACGTATTCACAAGCGTGTTCAACCCAGCCTCAGAGAAGTTGGCATATTATGACATCCTCCGCAAAGAGGGGTACTCGCATTTTCCTTACCCCTTTGCAAAAGCCTACCTGGAGCTACCAGTGGAGGTCATGGACGACCCGCAAAAAGGATTGCCCTACGTCCTCCATGACGGCAACAAGCGGCTCTATTACCCACGGGAGTGGACACCTGAGCGCATCCGGAAGAATTACCGGTCACTGCGCATAGAACAAGACCCGCGACATGCCCACCATTACATTGACAACCGGGCAGAATTGAGGGGACGGACCCTGCTGGACGTGGGTGCTGCCGAGGGCATTTTCTCCCTGGACGTGATTGAGGAAGTAAAGGCAGTCTATCTATTTGAATGTGAAAAACAATGGATTGAAGCGCTCCATGCCACGTTTGAACCCTGGGCAGAGAAAGTGACCATTGTCCAGAAATTCGTCGGCAACAGCAACGATGCCACCCACACAACCTTAGACCGCTTTGCCGAGGAACAGCAACTGCAATCCCCCGTGTTTCTGAAGATGGACATCGAAGGCGCTGAATGCGAGGCATTAATTGGGGGGGGGGATTTTACTGTCTATCAGCAACTTGGAGTTTGCCATCTGCGTCTATCACCGCAAGGGGGACGCACGGGCTATTGCCTCGTATCTCACCAAACACGGATGCCACTACAAACTCCGGGAAGGATTCATATACTTCAAGCATCGCCTGCGGCGCGGCGTCATTCGTGGCAACAATAACCGATAAAATCCCAATACATTATGAACAGTAGAAAACTATTACCATTCGCCTTGGCTTCCATTGCAGGGATGAACCTGACCGGAGCCACTGCCCAAGAGCACAACCAACGGCCGAACATCCTCCTTTTCTTAGTCGATGACATGGGATGGGAGGACACCTCCGAGCCTTTCTGGGACAGCGT
>DXFT01000053.1 GCA_019114285.1 Candidatus Odoribacter faecigallinarum | reverse complement strand
CCCAAATAGAGGTACAGCCACCGCACCACTCCCAAACGGAAACCTCCCGTAATGCTCTGGCGGATATAGCCTTCCTCTTTCGCCCGACTGACATCATAAAACGCGGTCACATCTTCGATTTCCACGCCTTCCTTTTCCAAAAGAGAGGTCTTGTAACCGACATAAACGCCCACCCGTTTGCCGAAAGCCAGCCTGCCGCCAACCATCGCCGTTCCGGAATAGACATACTCGATGAGCATGCCGGGGTAGAACCGCAGTTTGTTTTCCGGGGGGAAAACCGTGAAATAGAGTTTCTGCTTGTTGGACAATGCCAACTTCAATTCTTCCCGTACAAAACCGGGAGCCGAGATATAAAGCGTGCGTTTCGATTCGTCCGCCAGGTCGAATACGAAACGATAAACCCACAACTCATCTTCATTCAGCTCCCGGGTACAGGTTTCCCCGAAGGTAGAGACAATGTTCAAGTCCTCCAACGGGGAGATAAGCTCCACGCACGCCTTGCCCGATTCCGGATAAAAGGCTGTGGGAGCTTCCTGTTGAGTTACAACCAGTTGTTTCTGCGCCTGAACCTGCCCAATCCACAGACAGCATAGCAGGCATAATAGCCATTTGTTCATATTTGCATTACTTTATACATAATTCTTTTACTCGTATTTTTGGTGGAAAAATTAGACATGACTATACGGAGGTAATGAATGATTACCCCTAAAACAGTTAAGAAATATAAGTTGTTGGTTATAAGTGTGTGTGTGTGTGTGTGTGTGTGTGTGTGTGTGTGTGTGTGTTAGCAAATTAAACGACATGACAAAATTTATAGCACTAAAAATTGCCATATAAAATGTTAAATATGCTACTTTGCACCTTACCATAAAATCCAATATATACAACATTAACCCTGCAAAATTGCACATATTTTTTTGAAAAACAATGGTTATTGCTATTCTTTTGACATAAAAAATGCGACAAAGTTTCCTTTTGCCGCATCCACGTAAGGTTATATAACCTTCCGGAAACTTGTCCGGATTATTTTTAACTGCCATCAATACTCATCCCATGCCTTGATGGCAAGGTCTTCTTTTCCCACTTTGCAAATGGCGTAAATGAAGGCACTCGCCAAGCGGGCGTTTGTTATCAAGGGAATGTTGTAATCCACGGCAGCCCGGCGAATCCGATAACCGTTATCCAATTCGCGCCGGGTATGATTCTTTGGGATATTCACCACCAGGTCTATTTTTTTCTGCTGCAAATATTCCATCACATTGGGCTGTTGTTCCTCGTCTGGCCAATGGAGTTCCGTCACTTCCATTCCATGTTCCCGCAAGAAACGCGCCGTGCCGGAAGTCGCAAAAATACAATAACCTTTCTTGATTAACATCCGCACCGGTTCCAGCAATTCCGCCTTGCTATGAGTCGGTCCGGAAGAAATCAGGATATTCTTTTCCGGGACAGTGCATCCCACTGATACCATGCTTTTAAGCAACGCTTCGTAGTAATTCTCGCCCAAGCAAGCCGCCTCGCCGGTAGAAGCCATATCCACACCCAAGACAGGGTCAGCTTTTAGCAAGCGGGCAAAAGAAAACTGGGATGCCTTTACCCCTACATAGTCCAAATCGAAGACCGACTTGTTCAATGCCTCCACCTGTTCCCCCAGCATGATGCGGGTAGCCAATTCAATAAAATTAAATTTCAACACCTTGGAGACAAAAGGGAAACTGCGCGATGCCCGCAAATTGCATTCTATTACTTTGATGTCATTGTCCTTCGCCAAGAATTGCATGTTAAAAGGTCCGAAAATATTCAATTCTTTGGCAATGGCACGGGCTATTTTCTTGATGCGCCGCATGGTCTCGACATACAATTTCTGGGCAGGGAAGACGACAGTCGCGTCCCCGGAATGCACCCCGGCAAATTCCACATGCTCACTGATGGCGTATGCCTTTATCTCTCCGTTCTGCGCCACGGCGTCTATTTCCACTTCCTTTGCCTGCTCGATGAATTCCGTCACAACGACAGGATGTTCTTTCGAAACTTCTGCAGCCAATCCAAGGAAATGCACCAACTCCTCCCGGTTGGACACCACGTTCATCGCCGCACCGGAAAGCACGTATGAAGGACGTATCAATAGAGGGAAGCCCACCTCATCCGCAAAACGGTAAATGTCTTCCAATTGGGCAAGTTCTTTCCAGCGGGGCTGGTCAATACCCAAGCGGTCGCACATGGTGGAAAACTTTTGCCGGTCCTCCGCCCGGTCAATACTCTCCGCCGAGGTACCCAAAATAGGTACATGCTGTCCTGCCAGGCGCATCGCCAAATTATTGGGAATCTGTCCTCCCGTGGAAACTATCACCCCTTTCGGCATTTCCAGTTCCACGATATCCATGACCCGCTCGAAAGAAAGCTCATCAAAATACAGACGGTCACACGTGTCATAATCCGTACTCACCGTCTCCGGATTGTAATTCACCATCACCGAACGGTAACCCATCTTGTGAATGGCATGCAGGGCACTCACCCCACACCAGTCAAATTCCACACTGCTGCCAATGCGGTAAGCCCCGGAACCCAAGACAATCACGGATTTCCCATCATGTTCATATTCCACATCGTTCTCCTCCCCGTTGTAAGTGACATACAAGTAATTGGTCATCGCCGGGTATTCACCTGCCAACGTATCGATTTGCTTCACACAGGGGACAATGCCCAACTTCTTCCGGTAAGCGCGGACATCCAGCATCCGTTCGTGCAAACTGCGTCTGTCTTCTTTCATCACCAAGCGGGCAATCTGGAAATCTGAAAATCCCATCTGCTTCGCTTCCTTCAGAAGTGCCGCATGAACGCCCGACAACCAGGTATAGCGGCTCAATTCATCCTTCAGGCGGTGAATCCGTTGCAACCGTTCCAGGAACCAATTATCTATGCGGGTCATCTCATGCACGCGCTCCACCGTATATCCCCGGTCAAAAGCCTCCGCAATGGCAAAAATGCGCTTGTCCGTCGGGTTCACCAATTCTTCGTCAATGTCAGGAATATGGATATTGTTCCCGACAAAACCGTGCATGCCTTGCCCCACCATGCGCAAGCCCTTCTGAATCGCTTCCTCAAACGTGCGCCCGATGGACATCACCTCGCCCACACTCTTCATGGACGAACCCAATAATTTGGATACCCCCTCAAACTTGCCCAAATCCCAACGGGGTATCTTGCAGACCACATAATCCAGCGCCGGCTCGAAACAAGCAGTCGTCACCTTGGTCACTGAATTTTTTATCTCATGCAGCCCGTATCCCAATCCCAATTTGGCAGCCACAAACGCCAAAGGATAGCCCGTTGCCTTGGAAGCCAATGCGCTGGAACGCGACAACCTGGCATTCACCTCAATAACGCGGTAGTCCTCCGAATCGGGGTCCAAGGCATATTGCACGTTGCATTCACCGATTATCCCCACGTGCCGGATGATTTTAATTGCGATGGAACGCAATTTGTGGTACTCACTGTTGCTCAAGGTCTGAGAAGGAGCCACCACGATGCTCTCGCCCGTATGAATGCCCAGCGGGTCAAAATTCTCCATGTTGCAAACCGTAATGCAATTGTCATAACAGTCGCGCACAACCTCATATTCCACCTCTTTCCAGCCTTTCAGCGATTCTTCCACCAAAATCTGGGGAGAATAGGCAAAAGCACTCGCTGCCAGTTTCAACAGTTCCTCCTCATTGGCACAAAAACCGGAACCCAAACCGCCCAGCGTATAAGCCGCCCGCACAATCAAGGGATAACCCAACTGATTAGCCGCTGCCACCGCTTCGTCCATATTGCCGGCAGCGATGCTCCGCGGTGTCTTTACCCCGATTTCCTTCAACTTGCCGGCAAATATTTCCCGGTCCTCCGTATCAATGATAGCCTGCACCGGAGTGCCCAACACCTGCACGTCGTATTTTTCAAAAATGCCTTTCCTGTACAACTCCACCCCGCAGTTCAAGGCAGTCTGCCCGCCAAAAGAAAGCAAAATGCCATCCGGGCGTTCCTTCTTGATTACCTCTTCCACATACTCAGGCGTCACCGGCAAATAATAAATCTTATCCGCCACTCCTTCGGAAGTCTGTACCGTCGCGATATTCGGATTAATCAACACACTGTATTTGCCTTCCTCGCGTATCGCCTTCAACGCCTGCGAACCGGAATAGTCGAACTCTCCAGCCTGACCTATTTTCAACGCGCCTGACCCCAATAACAAGATTTTATTCACTTCCTTTTTCATTTGCCTGATTTTTTAGTTTTAGCCTGTTTCATGTTTTCTATAAACCAATCGAAGAGAAATTCCGTGTCCGTCGGTCCGCTCGATGCCTCCGGATGGAACTGGGCGGAAAAGAAAGGCTTCGTCCGGTGGCGGATGCCTTCATTTGTCCCGTCATTCACATTCACGAAAAGCGGTTCCCAGTCTGCCGGCAAAGTCTTGTCGTCAATGGCAAAACCGTGGTTCTGCGAGGTAATGTGACAACGATTCGTGCCCACCTGCAACACCGGCTGATTGTGCCCCCGATGGCCGTATTTCAATTTGTAAGTCTCTGCCCCTGCCGCCCGTGCCATCAACTGATTACCCAGGCAAATGCCCATGATGGGGATATCCCTGTCCAGCATCTTCCGGACGTGCGCAATGGTCTCCCCGCATTGGGCAGGGTCGCCGGGGCCATTGGAGAGGAAAATTCCGTCGCAATCCTCTTCCGTAAAATCATAATTCCAAGGCACCCGTTTCAGCCTTACCCCGCGCCGCAAGAGGCAACGGATAATATTATACTTCACCCCGCAATCCACCAACACCACCCGGAAGTCCCCGTCCCCGTACTCCACCACCTCGGGCGTGGAAACCTCCGCCACGATGTTGCTCCCGTTGGGGTCAAAAAAAGGGACGGGTGAATCATCCAATTCAATCCGTCCCAACATCGTGCCGTGTTCCCTCAATTTCTTGGTCAACGCCCGCGTATCTATACCAAAAAGTCCCGGTACCTGTTGCTCCTGCAACCACTGACCGAGACTTTTTTGTGAATTCCAATGGGAATAACCGGACGAATAATCGGAAATAACAAGTGCCGTGCAATGAATCCTGTCCGACTCGAAATACTTCGAAATGCCCCACTCCCTTTTATCTATCGGGACACCGTAATTCCCTATCATCGGATAGGTCGGCACCAAAATCTGCCCCTTGTAGGAAGGGTCTGTCAAACTCTCCGGATAACCGGTCATGGCTGTATAAAAAACAACTTCCCCGGATACCGATTTTTCGTAACCAAAGGAAGTTCCCTCATACATTGTCCCGTCTTGCAGGACCAAACGCGCTTTTTTCAAATACTGCATATTTCTATTATCATGAACTGTTTTCGCATAAGCCTAAATTGGCGCAAAGTTAGAGCATCCTATCCATATTTGCAATAGCTATACCCATTTTTCCCTAAAAATTTTTCGGACAGCCGTGCTGTCCGGTTTTATCGGGGTTGGCAGGGGATTTCTTTGATGTTGCCAGGACTTTCCGGGTACCTTGCCGGTACCTTCGGAGTACCTTGGTAGTATGTTTGAACCCGTAAGGTACCTGCAGGGTACTCCAAAGGTACCGGGAAAGAGGAAGCAACCACGAAGCAACCCATAAGAAAACACTTTAAAAAACATCCGTTTTGAAGAGTGGAAAGAAAATCGTACCTTTGTCGTACACAAAGACATGAGACAGAACTAAACTTTAGGCTATATGCGGAACAAAACCAAGCGATTATTGACGATACGGAAATTGATAGAATCGGAATTGATTTCCTCACAGGAAGAGTTGATGCTCCGGCTGAAGGAGTTGGGGGTGGACTCCACCCAAAGTACATTGTCGCGCGATTTGAAATTCATGAAAGTTGCCAAAATACCGCACAAAGACAGGGGATATATCTATGTCATCCCGGAAAACATCCAAAACGAGCAACGCGAAGAGAAAGTCTCTGCCATCATCACCGATACCATATTAAGCATTGATTTTTCAGGGAGCATGGCTATCATCAAGACGCTTCCGGGTTATGCGACAGCCGTAGCCGCCTTGATTGACAATGAAAACTACTTTGAAATCCTGGGCAGCATTGCCGGTGACGACACCATCTTTCTTGCCATGCGCGAAGGCATCAGCCACAAGGAATTGGTGGACGCGCTCATCACCGTGCATCCCGCCATACACATGCTTTACAAATAGTTCAGTCAATCCTATCTGATTTTCAGTTTATTTACAGTATATTCCCCACCTGTTCAAAGAACAACTGAAATTCACCCTCCCTGCATCCGTATTCTTTCGCCAGTCCCAACCAAAGGAAGACCGGAGATAAACCGGAGGTGAACCGGAGTTGATACGGGAACAGAACGGGAACACACCGAGAAAACGATGAATGATAAACGATTAGCTGCTTGATTCCATTACACTAACGAAAATATCGGGGAAGAAAATAAAAAAAAGTTTTAAACAAGTAATCCTTTTACTATTCAAATATTTGTAGTAAACTTGCACCCGTATTTATTTTAAATGCCATGCAAGTATTAAATACTAAAAATGAAGTGATTAATCTAATCGACAAGTTCAAAAAAGAACAAAAGACGATTGGATTCGTGCCTACTATGGGCGCTTTGCACGAAGGGCACTTGTCCCTTGTAGAAGAAGCAAAGAAAAACTGCGATGTTACTGTCGTCAGCATATTCGTTAACCCGACCCAATTCAATGACCCGGAAGATTTGAAAAGATACCCGCGCACATTGGAAAATGATGTGGAGCTATTGCATTCTCTGGATTGCGATATTGTCTTTGCCCCGTCGGTACAGGAAATTTATCCGGAACCGGATACGCGCAAATTCAATTTCGGTTATTTGGAAAGCGTGATGGAAGGCGCCAAACGCCCGGGGCATTTCAACGGGGTGGGGCAGGTGGTCAGCCGCCTGTTTGACATTGTGCGCCCGGACAAGGCTTTTTTCGGCATGAAGGATTTCCAGCAAATCGCCATTATCAAAGAGATGGTAAGGCAATTGCATTATGACATTGAAATTGTTCCCTGTCCCATTGTCCGCGAAGAAAGCGGATTGGCACGCAGTTCACGGAACACGTTGCTGGATGAAGAACACCGGAAAAATGCAGCACATATCTATGCTACCCTGAAGAAAGCCCACTATCTCGTTCCGGAAACGGGCGTCGAGCAATTAAAGCAATGGATTACAGATGAAATCAATGACAATCCATTCTTAGAAGTAGAGTATGTAGAAATTGTAGATAGTGAAACATTGAAGGTGGTGAAAGATTGGAATGAACCTGGCAAGAAAGTCATTTGCGTGGCTGTTTATGCCGGAAAAATCAGACTCATTGATAACATTGTATTATAAACAAGATGTATATAGAGGTAGTAAAATCCAAGATTCATAAGGTGACAGTCACCGAGGCGAATCTCCAGTATGTGGGAAGCATCACCATTGACGAAGCCCTGATGGACGCTGCCAATATCATTGAAAATGAGAAAGTACAAATCGTCAATGTCAATAACGGGGAAAGGTTGGAAACATACGTCATACGTGGTGAAAGGGGTTCCGGAGTGGTTTGTCTGAATGGACCTGCCGCCCGGAAATGTGCAGTAGGTGATGTTATTATCATCATCTCATACGCTTCCATGAACTTTGAGGAGGCAAAATCACACAAACCTACTTTGGTTTTTCCTGATACAACCACGAACCAATTGATTTAAAGCTATGGATTATTTATCTTTCATTCAAAGCAAAGTCATTAGGCAAAGGGAAGAATTAGCAAATACATTAAGCATCTGGAGATTCAAAGGTGAGAAAATTGTCTTTACCAACGGATGTTTTGACCTGTTGCACCGCGGGCATGTAGAATATCTGGCAAAAGCTGCCGCACTGGGAACAAAACTTATCATAGGATTGAATACCGATGCTTCAGTCCGCCGTTTGAAAGGAGAAAGCCGCCCCGTCAACGATGAAGAAGCCCGCGCCCTTGTGCTTGCTTCTCTGTCTTATACAGACAAAATTGTCTTTTTTGATGAAGACACTCCGCTGGAGCTTATCCGTTACATACAACCGGACCTGTTGGTCAAAGGCAACGATTACCGACCAGAGGATATTGTGGGATACGATATTGTCAAAGCAAAAGGGGGAGAGGTCATCACCATTCCTTTGACAGAAGGATATTCTACCACAGGTTTACTGGATAAAATACAACATTAATCGCATACTTTAGAAGTCAAAAGCGTCCTCTCAAACGGGAGGGCGTTTTTTGATTTATCAACTGAAACCGTTTTCATTTTCCGTTTATCTGTTACAAAACTGTTAAGCGATTGTTTAAAACTTATGAAGTAATTCCGGCTATTTTATTTGCAAAATTAAAATAAGCGTCCTGTAAAAGCAGAAATTGAATTGCCAAGAAAAGAAAGCATTTTTATTTGCCTTCTTTTATCACCGTTTTTAACAGGTATCCCATTTTTCAAGAATCATATTTTTCAAATACGAAAGTTATCCTCCATTGTTAATAATGTAACCACATTTCTAATATTCAATGCTATATAGAATAGATTACCTGTTAATAATTTCCATTCTTATCTTGAAAACGAAAATACCAAGACAAAACCGGAAAAGTTATCCAAGAAACTAACAAGTCAATATCATCATCATGTTTTTTATCAAAAAATAAAATATGAATATGATGAATGTATGGATAACAAGTGCGCTTATGTCCAATGGCAAAATTATAAAAACTTTATCAGAAGTATTTTTCGTGGAAAGGAGAAAAATTAGTAAGTTTGGGATTCATATAAATCCATTAAATGTGTTGTCTATGAAAATTAAAATTATCAATCGTTCAAAGCATTCACTCCCTGAATATAAGACAAAATTGTCTGCCGGAATGGATGTTTATGCCAATTTGGAAGAACCAGTTGTCTTGAAACCTTTAGACCGAAAATTGATACCGACAGGATTGTTTATTGAGTTGCCGGAAGGATATGAAGCCCAATTGCGTCCACGTAGCGGGTTAGCATTGAATGAAGGTTTGGGATTGTTAAACAGCCCGGGGACTATTGATGCCGATTATCGGGGGGAGATTGGTGTTATTGTTGTCAATTTGTCCAATAATATGATTCAAATCGAGGACGGAGAACGGATTTGCCAGATGGTCATACATCGTGTTGAACGTGCGGAATGGATTGAAACAGAAATATTGGAGGAATCAGAACGAGGTAAGGGTGGTTTTGGACATACAGGAAAGTAATATTAAAAAGAACATCTAAGATGAAGAATATGAAACGGTGGATTGTTTTAACGGTCATGTTTTTGTTTGTGGCAAATGTTTTCGCCGACAACAGAAAAAAAGACGAGACTGTGCAAAAATTGGATGAAGAAGCGAGTGAAGAGTTTGATTATTCTTTCATGGAGGGTGTCCGTAATAATCTTATCGGTAATTTCAAGGATGCGTTGGGTTGGTTCGGGCATTGTTTGGAAATACAACCTTCGAGCGCGGTTGCGAAGTACGAGATTGCAAATCTTCTGATGCTTTCTGAAAATTATACTGACGCTTTGGAATTTGCACGCGGGGCAGTTAGCGACAATCCGGACAATATTTGGTATAAGATATTGTTGGCAAATGTATTGCAGAAGAAATCAATGATAGAGGAGGCTTGTAATGTTTATGCTGATATTATTGAAAATAATCCCGAGCGGGAGGAATTTTATTTAATAGAGGCTGCATTATATACTTCTGTAGAGAAATGGCAGAAAGCCATTGACGTGTATGATAAATATGAAGCTCATTTTGGTATAACGGAACCTGCTTCCATAGAAAAAATCAAATTATATACGAAATTGGACAATGTAAAGAAAGCTTCTGCCGAGTTATTGAAGTTGTTTAAAAAATACCCGGAAAGGAGTGAGTATTTGAGTTTATTGGCTGAACTGTATTTTAATTATGGGCAAGACAAGAAGGGATTGCAGATATTGCACCGCTTATTAAAGGCAGACCCGGAAAATGGTTTTGTACATTTTTATTTGGCTGATTATTTTCGCAGTAAAAAGCAATTGGAAGAAGCTGACGAGCATACACGGGAAGCCTTGGTAAGTGACAAAATTGACAACAATTTTAAAATCCAATATATATTGCGCCTGATTTTAAATGCTGATACGACTGTGATAACTGAGGATGAATTGGATTCTTACATGAATGTCCTGATGAGTAAATACAGTGATGATTTGGCAGTCAGGGCGCTTCATTCAGATTTTTTGCGAAAGGACAATAAGTTGGAGGAAGCAAAACAGGAATTGGAGTACATTCTTGCCCGCGATAAGAACAATTATTTGATATGGGAAGAATTGTTGTTGCTATGCAATGAATTGCAAGATAACGATGCAATGTATGCCCGTAGTCTTGAAGCCATGAAATATTTTCCAGAGCAACCTCTTCCTTATGTTTTGGCAGCAATCAAATTAATGATTGACAGTAATTTTGTCGATGCTGTTCCTTTTTTGCAGAAAGGGGTTGAGTTGTGTAATGAAAACCAAGCATTGAAATCTCAATTTTATGCTTATTTGGGTGATTGTTATTATGAGTTAGACAGTACAGAAATGGCTTTTGGTATGTATGATAAAGTTTTGGAAATAAATCCTAATGATGCTGTCGTCTTAAATAACTATGCTTATTATTTGGCTTTGAAGAAAGAGAATTTAAGTAAAGCTGAGCAAATGAGCGCGCAGGCTGTCAAGTTGGATCCGGAGAACGCGACTGCCTTGGATACATACGCCTGGGTTTTGTATGTAAGGGGAGATTACTCGCAGGCTCAATTTTATATGAAGCTTTGTCTGGAAAAATCGAAAGAAACGTCAGGAATATATTATGACCATTACGGTGATATTTTATACAAGAATGGTCAAAAGGAAGAAGCGTTGTCCATGTGGAAAAAGGCTTTGGAGTTGGGTGTGGATGATGAAAAATCGCGGGAGGTTTTAAAAAGAAAAATAGAAACGGGCATTTTACCCGAATGATGATATAGGATATGGTAAATAAATTATTTTGGCTGTTGTTAGTTAGTGTCTTGATGTTTTCCTGTCGGACTGCCAAACAAGTGGTGACAGAAAAAGATATTCCGCTTATGACGGAACATAAACTTTTGAAACAGATTGAATCAAATAGATTGAATGATAGCACTTTGTTTGCCAAGCGTATAGAGGTTTCTTTTACTGATGGTGAAAACTCCGATAATTTTAAAGCTTCATTAAAAATCTCTCGGGACAGTTTCATGCAGATATCTTTGACTGCTCCTTTAGGCATAGAGGTTGCACGGATTTTATTGACTCAGGACAGTATAAAGTTTGTGGATGTTTATCATAAGAAATATTTTTTGGCTGACTATGATTATTTTAATCAGCGTTATGATGTTTCACTTACTTATGATTTTTTACAGAATATCTTTACCAATACTTTTTCTGATTTTACTTTATTGGATGAAAGTAATTTGCGTACAAAACGTTATAAATTGGACAGGACGGAAATGGGGTATAAACTGTGGACAGTAGATAAAAAGAATGCAGGAAAGAAATTGAAAAAGTTTTATAAGCAATCGGGAAGTGAGCGGGATGAGATTATTCTTTTGCAGGAAATACTTATTGATCCAACGTATTTTCGTCCTTTGTCCATGAGTCTGAAAGATTTGAATGAAGGTGTTGGAATTTCTGTGCGGTACGAGAATTTTGTAAGGTTTGGTGAGGAATTGTTTCCTGAAAAAATGCGTTTTACTCTTTTTTCAAAGAAAAGCAATATGGATTTGAATTTGAAATTTCAGCGCATGGAGTTTAATGTGCCGGTAGAACCTAATTTTAGGATATTGTCAAAATATAAAAGAATGGAGTTGTAATATGTTTTTTGTTCGTTTTTCTATATTGGTCATCATCTTGTCAGTCAGTCTGAATGTTTTTTCCCAGTCTATTGAAGATATCAAGAAGCAAAAGGAAAAAGCGGAAAAAGAAATTGTTTATTTGAATAAACTTTTGAAAGATGCTGATAAAAATAAAGCCGTATCCACAGAGAAGGTAAATATCTTGCAGGAAAAAATCGTGCAGAGCGAGCGGGTATTGCATTCTTTGTCGCAAGAATTGGCTTATTTGAAAAAGGATATTTCGGATAACGAATCTCGTATCGCTGAGTTGGAAAAAAGAAAAGAGTCTTTGTTGGGGATGTATGCAAATTTAGTTTATGAGACTTGGAAGAAACGGGATAAAATAGATAAGTTGATGTTCATTTTTTCTTCTTCCGACTTTAATCAGGCTTATAATCGTTTCAGGTATTTTCAGCAGATTCAGGATTATTCTAAGCGCCAATTAAAATTGATAGAACAAGTAAATGATTCTTTGAATATTAGGAATAATGAATTAAATCATTTGGTTGCACAGAAAAATGATTTGATGGTTACGATTAATACGAAGAACCGGGAATTGG
>DXFT01000007.1 GCA_019114285.1 Candidatus Odoribacter faecigallinarum | reverse complement strand
CATCCAGCCTTCGCCAAAGAAGCAATTCGGACGCTTTGGCGGAAGCCTTTGCCCGCGGGGCTGCCGACGCGGGGAATGAAGTAAAGGCCGTCACGCTGAAAGGCAAGGAACTGCATTTCTGCCGGGGCTGCTTAGCTTGCCAAAAAACACAAAAGTGCATCATTGCAGACGACGCCCCTGCCATCATGCAGAAAATGTATGAGGCAGATGCCATTGCCTTTGCCACACCCATTTATTATTACGAGCTGAGCGGACAATTGAAAACCCTGCTCGACCGCTCCAACCCGTTGTTCACGACCGATTACCACTTCCGTGACATCTATTTGCTGACTTCCGCCGCCGAGGACGAGGCTTACGTCCCTGAACGCGCCACTGCCGGGCTGCAAGGCTGGATTGACTGTTATGAGAAGGCACGCCTTGCCGGCACGGTGTTCGCAGGAGGAGTGAATGACCCCGGAGAAATCAACGGGCACGCGGCATTGGACAAGGCATACGAGATGGGAAAAAACATTTAACGCATGGAACACAAACCTATGGCAAGAAAATTATTTTCCCTTGCCATGATTGGCATTGAAAGATTGAAGAATATGAGACACAAGGCCATCACTTCACACATTATCGCGTTTGCCTGCCTGCTTGGGGCAGGCAATGCCACAGCACAAGAAAATCAACGTAAAGAGAATAGCATTATGGAAGAAAAATTGAATTTAACGCAAGAGTGGGACAAGGTGTTCCCGCAAAGCGAAAAGGTAAAACACTGCAAAGTGACTTTCCACAACCGGTACGGCATCACGCTTGCCGCCGATTTGTACATACCTCTGAACGCGGAGGGGAAATTGCCAGCCATCGCCGTCAGCGGTCCATTCGGTGCAGTAAAGGAGCAAGCATCGGGATTGTACGCACAGGAATTGGCAGAGCGGGGTTTCCTGACCCTTGCCTTCGACCCTTCATTCACCGGTGAAAGCGGCGGGCAGCCCCGCTATGTGGCGTCCCCGGACATCAATACGGAGGACTTCTGCGCCGCCGTGGACTACCTCTCCACCCGGGAGGACGTTGACCCGGAACGCATCGGCATCCTCGGCATTTGCGGCTGGGGCGGCATGGCAGTCAATGCCGCAGCCATCGACACCCGCATCAAGGCAACGGTCGCCGCTACCATGTATGACATGAGCCGCGTGAACGCCAACGGGTATTTCGACGCCAACAATAATGCCGACGACCGCCATGCCCTGCGCCAACAGCTCAATGCCCAACGCACGGAGGATTACCGCAACGGAACGTATGCCCTTGCCGGAGGAGTGGTGGACCCGCTGCCAGCAGATGCCCCACAGTTCGTGAAGGATTACCACGCTTATTACAAAACCCCGCGCGGCTATCATAAGCGTTCCCTCAATTCCAACGGGGGCTGGAACAAGACTTCAACCCTTTCGTTCCTGAACATGCCCATCCTGAGCTATGCCGGTGAAATCCGCAACGCCGTGTTGCTGGTACACGGGGAGAAAGCCCATTCCCGCTATTTCAGCGAGGATACTTACAAGATGCTGAAAGGGGACAACAAGGAATTGCTGATTGTCCCTAGCGCAAGCCATACCGACCTGTATGATAATTTCGAGAAAATCCCATTTGACAAGATAGAACAATTCTACCGGGAATATTTGAAATAGTATCCAAGGCAACGGCAAAGCAATGGGGAAATCCGGTCACATCACCAGATTTCCCCATTTTCAGTATCTAACAGATAACCGTCTTCCGGAGCCGTAAGGACGTTTTCAAAGGCTTCATCCAACACGAGGCATCCGCCCCCGCCATTGCCGGAGGTGCCGCTATTCGTGCGGAGCAGGTCGCCACAAAGGGCAATGTCCCAATCAGTACGCTGCCTCCACTCCGCTTCCGCCTGTTCGTCCCCCAAAAGAGCCGTTCCGACAACACGTCCCGTCTCCAAAGAAAGGTACGTCCAGCAGGTATCGCTGACCGTATAAGTCACCGTGGCAGCCTGCGCCCCTACTTCCATCCCCTCCCGGGAACATGCCATAGTGCCTGCCAGCAGTAACAATAAAGACAAAAATTTCCAAATCCTATTCATTTCCTGTTTCTGTTAAATTCCTACTACCGTCCCCTTGGTAAAGCGACTGCAAGGTCACCTTCCCGGTCTGCCGGTCATATCCTATAAATTTCAACTTGGCGTATTTCCCGGCTGCCGTCCGGACAATAAAGGTCTTGGAGGACGGGACATCGCCTTCCTTCCACCGGCAGGGGCTGGCAGACACAACGAGCACAGGCTGCGTGGTAACCGCAAACAGGTTACTTCCCCATGCCAAAGGGACGCTTCCTGCCTCTTTACAGACGTATTCCCTTGGTCCATCCTCTGCCCTATAATCCATCACAGAGAAGTACTCTATGGTACCGGAACCACTTTTCTGCCCCCGCTGCGAACAGATAATATTCAAAAAGTATTTACCATAACGGGTATCCGGCTGAGGCAAATGCTCCGTATAATCCAAAGCAAATTCCAGCTCCCCATTTTCCGAATAAGCCCCCTGCATGGCGTAATCCCCGCCCTGGTTGCTAAAAATCACCGGAGTAAAACGATTCTCCGGGTAATTGGAATCCGTTTCCTCGCTTGCCCCATACACCAAGGATATGTCATCCCGGGAAGAATAGTCCAGACGGACTTTGAACACCAATTGCGGTTCATGCTGCCGCACGGAAATCCCTGTCATGGTGGAACTCAACTGAATTTCCGTTATTTCCTCCCCCCGGTTCTCAAAAAAATAATAAGGCA
>DXFT01000052.1 GCA_019114285.1 Candidatus Odoribacter faecigallinarum | reverse complement strand
AGTCAAAGTCTTCCACGCTGTTGTGCAGGGCATTGAATCCGATGGTGTTGTCTGCCCGGATAAGCAGTCCATTGCCTTCGCTGTCGGTGAGTTGCAACCAGCGGGTGGCAGTGTGGTGGCCGTTTTCCTGTGGGCGGACATACGGGAAATAGAGGTCGCTGACGGTGGTAGAGTAGATGCCCACCGGCGAACCGGCGCAACGGTCGATGTAATTTTCAGCAGGTCCGCGCCCGTAATATTGCACTTGTTCCAGGTTTTGCGGCAGGCGGAAGCGCACCCCGATGCGCGGTACGTTCAGTTTGGCGTTTGCCTTGCGGGCGGCTTCCGCTCCGGGGCTGAAGGTGGCGGTGCGTGCCTCCTCGGTGAGTTCCGTGGCTTGCTCCGTGGCGCTGAGAGAACTGAAATGCGCCTTCACATGGACAATGCCGTCCGGACGGATGGTGTATTCCAGCGTGTAAAGGTTGCCGGCAGCCAGGAGATAGACCGCTTTGAGCACGGCGTTGTTGCCTTCCGTGCGCGTGTCAGTCTCGATGACATTGAAATCACGGCTGGAAGTTTTCCAGATTTGCAGGCGCATGGGCATGCCGTTGCCGTAGTCATTGTCCGTGGGACCGCGCCAGAAATTGGGCTGTATGCCGAAGCCGTCCTGGAAGTATTCCTTGCCGTCCACCCGGTAGGAGGTGGCAATGCCCTGTTGTTTGTCGAATACGAAGCGTACCCGGCTGTTCTCAGCGATGATGGAGTTGCCTTCCGTTGTGAATTGCGGTGCGTTGCCTTTGGCAGGTTTCAGGTCTGCCTGTGCCTTGTCTGCATTGAATGTCGGCAGTTGGATTTGGTCGTGGGCGATGATATGCCCTGCGGGAATCCCCCGGTCTGCTTCTTGGGTGCGTACGGCGAAGTTCAGGAAATATTCCACGCCGTCCTGAGCTTTCAGGTTCAGGGGGACATAGAGCGTATCGCTTTGTTGCGGGGCAAGCGTGAGCGGCAGGTTGCCTTTGCGGATGACTTTTCCATCGGCAATAAGGTTGTATTCTATATTGTAGCCTTTCAGGTCGCTGAAATAAAACCGGTTGGTGACTGCCACGCCGAAATTGTCCCATTTCAGCTTGCCGCCCGAAAATTCGGATTCTTTTGGGAAAAAGGCTGCTGTGAACGCCACATTCTGATATGCATGTTTTACTTCTGCCATGGCAGGATGCGGGGTGCGGTCAGGCAGGACAATGCCGTTGCACAGGAAATTGCCGTCGCTGGGCGCATTCGTGCCAAAGTCTCCGCCGTAAGCCCAGAAGCCACCGTCCTTGTCCTGCCAGATGCCCTGGTCCACCCAGTCCCAGATGTAGCCGCCCTGGAGGTGGGGGTATTTGTAGATGGCGTCCCACTGCTCTTGCAGGTTGCCGGAGGAGTTGCCCATGGCGTGGGAGTATTCGGAGGGCACCACCGGGCGGTCGCTGCCCTTTTTCCCTATTTCCTCCAGCCATTCGGCAGAGGGGTATTGAGGCACGTACATGTCCGTGTTCCATTCCCATTGGGCGCGTTCATAACAGACGGGGCGGTCCATGCCTTTCGTTTCCCGTTCCTTAATCCACAGGTAGGTCTGGTAGAAATTGTAGCCGTTCCCGGCTTCGTTTCCCAAAGAATAGATGGTGACGCAGGGATAGTTCTTGCTCCGTTCATACATGTTGGCAGTCCGGTCTATGTGGGCTTTGAGCCATTCGGGGTTGTTGCCGAGGGAAGCGCCTTTGCGGAGGTCATAATACATGCCGTGGGATTCGATGTTGGCTTCGTCATAGACATAAAGCCCGTATTCGTCGCAGAGTTCATAAAACCGCCGTCCTTGCGGATAGTGGGCAAGGCGCACGGTGTTGATGTTGTTCTGGCGCATCAGTTCGAAGTCTTTGCGCATGAGTTCTTCCGTCACATAATGCCCGGTCAGGGGATTGTGCTCGTGGATGTTTACCCCTTTCAGTTTTATCGGCTGCCCGTTGACGAGGAAAACCGGATAAGTCTTTCCGTTCTGTTCGCGGGTACTCATTTCAAAACGCCGGAAGCCCACGTGGTAAGGGATGACTTCGAGGACCTTCTCTCCTTG
The DNA here is from genome assembly GCA_019114285.1 of Candidatus Odoribacter faecigallinarum. GTDB lineage: Bacteria > Bacteroidota > Bacteroidia > Bacteroidales > Marinifilaceae > Odoribacter > Odoribacter faecigallinarum. The sequence goes on along the minus strand of DXFT01000052.1, from coordinate 5,862 downwards.
GCAGACATAAATCAGCAAGGTGTAGAGGTTCGGGTGTTCGGCATTCCAGCTTGCCACGTCGGGAAGGTCGGCATGGAATGCCAATGTGGCTTGCTTGCCTGCCTTGACCGGTGTGATTTTCTGTTCTTCGGCAACGATTTTTCCTGCTTTGTTTTGCAGTTCATATCTGACCGTAAGCACGGCATCGTTGTCTGCCGTGTTCTTGATGTCGGTTTCTAAACGGAAGATACCGTTTTTATACTTGTCGTCCAGCGTGGAGACAACGCGGAAGTCCTGCAAACCGGTTTTGGGTTGTGACCAGATATATACATCGCGCTCGATGCCACTCATCCGCCAGAAATCCTGGCATTCCAGATAGGAACCGGTGCACCAGCGGAAGATTTTCAGTGTCAGGATATTTTTCCCTGCTTTGACGTAGGGGGTAATGCGGAACTCCGCCGTGGTTTTGGAGTCTTCGCTGTATCCGATTTCTTCGCCGTTGATGTAAACATAGACACCCGCTTTGGCTCCGTCGAGGTTCAGGAAAATGTCTCTGCCTTCCCAATCTGCCGGCACTTCAAAGTCACGCCGATATACGCCCACCGGATTAGCTTCCGGGAGTGCCGGGGGTTGGGGATTACGGGGTTTGAACTCATAGCCGTGGTTGGTATAGATGGCAGTGCCGAAGCCCTGGACTTCCCAGTTGCCGGGAACCTGGATGTCGTGCCAGCCGGCGGTGCTGGTAGCGGTATCCGTGATATTGGCGGGCAGGTCTTTGTAAGAGTCCACAAAATAGAATTTCCAGGTGCCGTTCAACAGGCGGTAGTAAGGACTGTTTTCATACCGCATGGTCAATGCCTTTTCCCGGTTCGGGTAGGTCATGAAGGCGCTGCGCGGGTATTCTTTATTTACCCCCACGGTTTGTACGTCTTGCCAATAAGGTAGTTTCTCCTGGGCGAGTGTGGTAGTTGCAAGTGCCAGGAATAGAGTGCATAATGTGAGCATTTCCTTTTTCATGTCAATTCATATTGAGGTGTTTTTGTTTTGGCTCGAAGTTAGTAAAATAATTAAAAAACCCCGCTGTTTACAGCGAGGTTTTTGTGATATTGTTTACAATGGCTATTCTTCCGTGAAATTCGGATACATATAGTCTGTGGCAGGAACAAAGGTTTCTTTTATACATTGTGGTGAAACCCAGCGTAAAAGGTTGAATACGGAACCTGCCTTGTCGTTTGTGCCCGAAGCCCTTCCGCCGCCAAACGGCTGTTGGTCAACGACAGCCCCCGTAGGTTTGTCATTGATATAGAAATTGCCTGCCGTGTGGGTGAGCCGCTCTGTCAGCCGTTCAATGTTTGCCCGGCAATTGGAGAAAATGGCACCTGTCAGGGCGTATGCCGAACCGGTGTCCACCAGGTCGAGCGTCTCTTCCATCTTGTCCGGTTCATAAACATAAACGGTCAATACCGGTCCGAACAGCTCTTCGCGCATGGTGATGTAGTCCGGGCGTTTGGCTTGGATAACGGTCGGGTAAATGAAGTAGCCTTTGGACTTGTCGTATTTGCCTCCCATAATGACTTCGGCGTCCGGGGAAGCCTGGGCGTCGTCAATAGCTTTCGCCAATTTGTCGAAGGATGCCTCGTCGATGACGGCATTCACGAAGTTGCGGAAATCTTCCACGCCTCCGGTATGGATTTTCTCCAAGTCCGCCTGCATCAGCCCTTTGACTTCTTCCCAAATGTTGGATGGAATATAAGCGCGGGAAGCGGCAGAGCATTTCTGTCCCTGGTATTCAAATGCTCCGCGCACCAATGCCGTGGCGACAGCCTTGGGCGTTGCCGTCGGGTCTGCGAATACATAATCCTTGCCGCCGGTCTCTCCCACAATGCGGGGATAAGAACGGTATTTGTCAATATTCCTTACGATGTTAGCCCAGATGTCATTGAACACGCCCGTAGAACCGGTAAAATGGATGCCGGCGAAGTCCGGGTGGCTGAAAATGACTTCCGATGCCGTGGGACCGGAGCAGTAAACCAGGTTGATTACTCCGTCTGGTAATCCGGCTTCCTGCAATATCTTCATGACCACATACGCGGAATAAACCGCCGTCTTGGACGGTTTCCATACGCAGACGTTGCCCATCAGTGCGGGTGCTCCCGGCAGGTTGCCTGCAATGGACGTGAAATTGAACGGAGTCAGGGCGAATACGAAACCTTCGAGCGGGCGCCACACCGTGCGGTCCCAGATGCCCGGGGAGGAATTGGGCTGCATGTGGTATAATTCATACATGTTCTTGACATTGAAGCGGTAGAAATCTGCCAGCTCGCATACGCAGTCAATTTCAGCCTGGAAAGCGTTCTTGGACTGCCCCAGCATGGTTACGGCGTTCAGCAACTGGCGGTAAGGGCCCGCAATCAGTTCTGCCGCTTTCAGGAAAATGGCGGCACGGCTTTCCCAATTCATCTTCTCCCAGGCGGGTTTTGCTTTCAAGGCGGCGTCAATGGCTGCCTGTACATGGGAAGCGTCCCCTTGGTGGTAATGCCCCAAAAGATGCCCGTGGTCATGGGGCGGGCGGATGTCAGCGAGCTTGCCGGTGCGCACTTCCTGCCCGTTGATAATCATGGGAAGGTCAACGACTTTAGAGCGGATTTCCGCTAATTTTGCTTTTAATGCGATACGTTCAGGTGAGCCCGGTGCATAACTTTTCACCGGTTCGTTAGTAATGTTCGGTAATTTATAAACTCCTTTTGGCATATTTGTATGATTATTTTGGTTAATTAATTTGCCCCTAAAGATAGGGGAATAAAGCGGAATCCCAAAAAGGAAATGGTAAAAAAATGCTATCCGGTCCAATAAATTTGTGTAATTTCGCGGCGGTTTGATAAAATGAGGAATTATGATATCGGTAAATAATGTTAGTGTCGTCTTTGGAGGGTGGTATTTGTTGGACGGGGTTTCGTTTCTGATTAACAAGAAAGACCGCATCGGTCTGACCGGGCGCAATGGCGCCGGCAAATCGACAACCTTGAAAATGCTGGCGGGGTTGCAGCAGCCGACGGAGGGCAGCATCTCCATGGCTTCCGACGTAAGAATCGGTTACCTGCCACAGACCAAGGTCTATACTGACGGCAATACCGTGCGCGAGGAAGCCAAAAAGGCTTTTGCCGACCTTTTTGCCTTGAAGGACGAGGTGGAGCGGCTCAACATGGAACTGGCAGGGCGGGAGGATTACGATTCCCCGGACTATATGAAACTGCTGGACAAAATATACGAAAAGACGGAGTTGCTCCGCATCCGCGGGGAGGGCAACATCGACAAGGAAGTGGAGGTGGTGCTGAAAGGCTTGGGTTTCCGCCTGGAGGACCTGGACCGGCAATGCGGGGAATTCAGCGGGGGATGGCGCATGCGCGTCGAGTTGGCGAAAATCCTCTTGTCGCGTCCCGACATATTCCTTTTGGACGAACCGACAAACCATCTTGATATTGAGTCGATTTCCTGGCTGGAATCTTTCTTGCAGAATTATTCCGGGGCAGTGGTGCTCGTTTCGCATGACCGTGCCTTCCTTGACAACGTGACCACCCGCACGATAGAGATTTCACTCGGGAAAGTATATGACTACAAAGTTCCTTATTCACGTTACGAGGTTTTGCACAGAGAACGCATCGAGCAGCAGATGCGGGCTTACCAGAACCAGCAGAAGCAAATCAAGGACACGGAGGACTTTATCGAGCGGTTCCGTTACAAGGCGACCAAGTCCGTGCAGGTGCAGTCCCGCATCAAGCAGTTGGAGAAATTGGAGCGCATCGAAGTGGAGCAGGAGGACAAGGCGCGGATTACCGTCCGTTTCCAACCTGCCGTCCGGTCCGGGGAACTGGCGGTGACAGGGCATGACCTGACCAAGGCATACGGGGAACATGTCGTGTTGCAACACGTCAATTTTGAGGTAAAGCGGGGGGAAAAGGTGGCATTCGTCGGCAAGAACGGCGAGGGTAAGTCCACCCTGGTCAAAATGATAATGAAGGAAATCCCCTTTTCCGGGGAAATGAAAATAGGGCACAATGTGCATATCGGTTATTTTGCCCAGAACCAGGCGGATTTGCTGGACCCGGAATTATCCGTGCTTGACACGGTGGACCAGGTGGCAGTCGGGGAAATCCGCAAGAAAATACGCGACATCCTGGGCGCTTTCCTCTTTTCGGGCGAGGACGTGGACAAGAAAGTCAAGGTGCTGTCGGGCGGGGAACGCACCCGCCTTGCCATGGTGCGCCTCCTGCTGGAGCCTTATAATGTGCTGATTCTCGACGAACCGACCAACCACCTTGACATGCGCACGAAAGACATCCTCAAGGATGCTCTGCGCCAGTTTGAAGGCACGGTGATTGTCGTGTCCCACGACCGCGACTTCCTCTCCGGTTTGGCAGACAAGGTCTTTGAATTTGCCAACCGCAACATGAAGGAATACCTCGGTGGTGTGGCGGACTTCCTTGCTGCCAAGAAGATTGCCTGCTTCCGGGAATATGAATTGCTGCACAAGCCTGCCGTGGATGCCGCCGTGGCAGAACCTGCCGCCCAGCCCAAAGACAGCAAGGCGGTGTTTGCCGAGCGCAAGCAATTCAACAAAGAAGTGAAGAAAGCTGAGCAGCAAGTGGAAAAGGCGGAACGTGAGGTATCGGAACTGGAAGCACAGCTTGCTGAAATGGAACAGCAGATGGCTTCCGGAGTGGTCAATGACGATTTATTGAAGCGTTATTCCGACACCCAGCAGCGCCTCCAACAAGCCATGGACGCCTGGGAACAGGCTGTTGAGGTCGCCGATGCCCTGAAGGCTGGCAATGCATGACCTGCCCTGATTTATTGAAAGCAATTTTGGGATTAAAAGCATGTCTGGAAAATTGGCGGAACGACAAGATTTATGTATATTTGCAGTTGTACTTCAAAATTGCATAAATCGCCATGGAGATAAAATATATTCATAGGGAATTATCCGCAGTGATAAAAGAGGCATATCGTTATTTCTCGGTCATAACGGTTACAGGACCTCGACAATCCGGAAAGACAACCTTGCTTCGTAACCTTTTCCCGGATTTGCCGTACTACTCTTTGGAGAATCTTGATGTGCGGAGTTTTGCGGAAAACGACCCCATTGCTTTCTTGAACCAGCATGCGGGAGGCATGATTCTCGATGAAGTACATAATGCTCCGAATTTGTTGTCTTATATTCAGGGAATGGTTGACGAGGATGCGGAACGGCGTTTTATCCTTTCGGGCAGTTCACAGTTCGCCATGCTTAAGAAGGTTGCACAATCATTGGCGGGACGTACAGCCGTTTTTGAACTGTTGCCTTTGTCCTATTCGGAAATACATGCCCTTGCAACTGATGTTTCTCTCGATAATCTGCTGTTTGACGGATTTTATCCTGCCATATATTCTGGACGCAATGTTCCGAAATTCTTCTATCCGGCATACATGAAGACTTATTTGGATAAAGATGTGCGCGACTTGCTTCAAATCAAAGATATGATGCAATTTCACACTTTTATTCGCCTTTGTGCCGGGCGTATTGGTTCGCTGTTTAAAGTTTCTGAGCTTGCAAATGAAATCGGTGTTAGTTCTAATACGGTTACATCATGGCTGTCAGTCTTGCAGGCATCTTATATTGTGGCTTTATTGCCTCCTTATTTTGAAAATACACGTAAACGGTTGACCAAAACGCCTAAGCTTTACTTCATTGACACGGGGCTTGCCTGTTATTTGCTTGGCATTGAAACGGCGGAACAGCTTTTGCGTGATAAGATGCGGGGAGCGTTGTTCGAGAATTTTGTTGTAATGGAGGCATTGAAACGACGATATAACCAGGGGAAAGAAGGTAACCTCTATTTTTATCGG
>DXFT01000006.1 GCA_019114285.1 Candidatus Odoribacter faecigallinarum | reverse complement strand
TCTGTTTTGGCTGTGATTGGCACATATTAACATCCGAATTGGCACTATTGTCTGTTTCTCAGAAGGATGAAAATCCGGCTTTGTTCCCTGTAATCTCAATAAGGTGCAGGCTTGCACCCTATTCCCTTTCTTCTTTTGGGCAGCTTGGGCATCGGGAAACGATGCTTTGAAAGCCGAAATAACAACACTTGTTCAAATCCATTTATTGACGGATTTCTTGTGCTCTCAAAAGCACAGCAAGGTGTCCTTCGAGTTACCCGAAGGCTTTTCGGTTACTGCCGAAAAGTGGCAGCAGCAAGGTATGTTTTGAGTAACTCAAAGCGTTTCGGGTTACTCCGAAAACCTTGCCGCAGGGTTGCCTCTCCGAAGTCGGGCAACCTATTCAAACCTGCGGTGTTCTTGGTCTATTCCTTGTTCCTTATGCCGTACTCTTTCATCTTACTATATAGCGTAGTTCGTCCGATGCCGAGCAACGCCGCAGCCAACGTGCGGTTGCCCTTTGCCTGTTCCAGCGCATGGACGATTTGTTTCTTCTCCATATCATACAATGCCAATGAAGCGTCAGCCGCCAATGGATTTTCGTCAAACTCCAATGTGTTCGCCATGATTGTGTCGCCTTCGGTATGCAGCACCGCCATGCGCACGACCCGTTTCAGTTCCCTCACATTGCCGCCCCACGTATAGTCGAGTAGCCGTTTCCTCGCTTCCGCGTCAAAGCCTTTCACCTGCTTTTCAAACTCATCATTGGCAAGTTTCAGGAAGAAGTCCGCCAAAGGCAGGATGTCCTCCTTGCACTCACGCAATGGCGGTATGTGCAGGGTGTATTCCTTCAACCGTTGGTAGAGGTCAGCCCGGAAACGCTTTTCGGCAATGGCTGTCTGCAAGTCCTCGTTAGTAGCGGCGATGATGCGCACATCCGCTTTCTTGTCCTTGGCGCTGCCCAATGGTCTGAAATGTTTTGACTCCAACGCGCGGAGCAGCATCTGTTGCACTTCCAATGGCAGGTTGCCTATCTCGTCAAGGAACAATGTACCTCCGGTGGCTTCCTCCCAGAAGCCTTGCTTCTTGCTTTAGGCTCCCGTGAATACCCCTTGCTCGTGTCCAAACAGGGCGGATGCGGCAAGTCCTTTTGACAGCAGTCCACAGGCACAAATGGCCTCGCCGACCTGCGTGTATCTTCTCGGCGATTCCCTTGCCCCGCTCCCCGATTTTCCCTATCTTCGCCGAAAAACAATCAATTATGCCCACATCGACATTCAAAGCCCGATTGCCGCACGATGCAGCCACCATTTGGAACATCATAACTTCTTCCTATGATTATCACTGGCGCAGTGACATCGCACGAATTGAAAAATTGTCTGAACATCAGTTTATGGAATATACCCACTCCGGCTATGTCACATTATTTACTATTACAGCCTTCCAACCTTTTGAACGGTATGAGTTTGATTTAGAGAATGAGAATATTAAGGGACATTGGTGTGGTTTACTTTCCGAAAGGAATGGGCAAACCGAAATCATATTCACAGAAACCGTTTTCGCCAAGAAATGGTATCTGAAACCATTCGTCAAAATATATCTTCGGAGGCAGCAATCCGTTTATCTGAAAGATTTGCGTCAAAAACTTCTTGAATCAGTACGATAATTTGACAAAATCTTCCTATCTTGCGGTCAGTATTAACCTGTCTGTAGAACCACTCGGAAGTGAGGCAGGATAAGTCCGGGACTTATGCCACATCAGTTCCGGACTCATGTAGGATGAGTTCCGGACTTATCCCAACCCCTCTCCGGAGACCATCGGACACAAAATAAAACATGTATGGCGTATTACCGCAAGATTCAAAAGAAAATCAATGGCAAATGGTATCCGCAAAGCGTGACCATTGGCAAACCCGTTCAGACGAAAGAAGTGGCGAACCGGTTGGCGGACTTGTCCGCATTAAGCCCCGGCGATTGCTACTCGATGTTGGGAAACCTCGGCAAAGTATTGGGCGAGTTTATGAACTCCGGGCGCACGGTGAAGCTGGACGGCGTGGGGACATTCTACTACACGGCGAACACCAGCGGTCAGGGCGTGGATTCGGAAGAGGAAGTCAGCGCAAAGCAAATCGTCGGCACGCGCGTCCGTTTTATTCCCGAAGTGGCACGCTCAGTGGGCGGTCAGGTCAGCACCCGGTCTTTGGTGAGCGAAAACACGTTCTGGGAGGAGCTGAAACTGGATTCGTCCGCTTCGTCTTCGGGCGGGAATGACGATGAAGGGGTGACGGAGAACCCGCTGGGCTGACGACAAGCCTAAAATTTTTCCGTAAGCACTGTCGTTCCGGGCGACGATGCTAAAAAACTTTTTCAGGTCTTGTCCTCAGCGGGGACAGGGCTTGAATTTTTCTGCAACCGCTGTCCCCGCCGGGGACAACGCCAAAAATCTTCCGCAAGCTTCGTCTGAGGTCTCGGTCAGCACTTATAATTTTCCGCAAGCCTCATCCGAGCCTCCGACGACGCAAATCCGGACGGATTAGCCTTGTCCGAGGCATTTTTCGAGGCATACATTCCATATATAATTTCCATACATCAAAAATATTTATTCTTTCAATGCTTCCTGATTAAAATACCCAATGTTTCAACGCATGGTAAACTCCGTTCTCGTCTACCGGATCCGTCACATAGTCTGCAATGGCTTTCAGTGAATCGTTTGCATTCCCCATAGCCACACCGATGCCAGCCCGTTCAACAATGGGAATGTCGTTGCCTCCATCGCCCAATGCCATCGTTTCCTCAATCCTGA
>DXFT01000051.1 GCA_019114285.1 Candidatus Odoribacter faecigallinarum | reverse complement strand
CCCTTCTTCTTCTCCTGACATCCCAACACCAATCCGGCAAGCAATACAATCCAAATATACTTCACGTCAAATCTTTTTTCAATTCACCCCGCGAAGATACAAACTTTTCCCAAAAACTGCACTCACTTTATTCATACCCATAAAAAAGAAGATGGTATTTTTGCTAAAATTAGTAGCAAATGTTAAAACACACATAAACACTTCCAACTACATTACACTTTCCGGATATTATACTACATTTGCGTCGAAATACATAAACAAATTTCAATTTCATTCATCTAAAAAGCAATATTATGAAACAAATGAAAAAATGGCATCTCGGCTATACCTTGCAATTAGCCGTCTTATTCTTGATGTGTACCGGAATGGCAGCTTGTTCCGATGACGAAACCTCTGACAATCTCTACTCGGTAGGCTTCGAAACATTACAGTCCGATAATACCGAATTCATGGCAGAAATGAAAGAAATCGAAACCATTTTCTACGGTGAACTCGGAATCACGGATTCTTCCTTCCGATTGAATGGAGATCAGGCAGAATGCGACGCCCAAGTCAAAGCCGCCTGCGAACGGGCAGCCACCCGCCTCAATCAACGGCAATGGTCATTCGATTTCACCTATTCGGTCAGCAACGTCCTTACCGAGCAAGTGATATACGAATACAAGTACCAAGTACCTAGCGAGACGCCCGACTCCTCTCTCTGAAAACACTAGGACTTACAACAACCACAATGCCCAAGGCTTGAGTCTCCTCATCCCTTGGGCATGTTGTTATACCCTACCGCCAAACACCATGACGCAACAATCTGCCGCTCCAGTAACCCCTCTCCCCAGTCATCCTCTCCGTGAGCCGTCCACCGTTCTTACCAATCACCTCCGCCACGGTCCCGCAGCCCCTTCCCCCATCCCCCCAGTCACGCACAAAGAATGCCATAATCGCCTTTGACAAGGAGGCGGCATAGCGCAGAACCGCACCGTCCCGTTGAAGGCGCAGAGCAAAAAAGAAGCGCACCGCCAAAGGCAGCGCGCTTCCGCGATATGATATTTATGAGCTTACCTGTAAGGTACGGGGCTTACTTGTTGCCCCGTTTTTTGTATTCTTCCAAACCTTGTTTCAGGAATTCAACGAAGGCGTCACGGTCGAGGTTGTGCCCGCGTGCCGGAGCCAAGACGTGCTGTTGGAGGTTATCGTCATTGCCGCCACGACTGTCCAGAAGGATATAGTTGGGCTGGGCATTGGACTCAAACTTCTTGATTTGGAAATCGGCGTTCTGCTTGCCGAGGGTTTTCTTTTTCTTACCGTCGTATTCAGAAACATACCATTCTTCTTCGGGCAGGGTCGTTTTGTCATCCACATAGAGGGCTACTACCACATAGTCGTTGCGCAGGATTTCAAGCACGCGCGGGTCTGACCACACAGCCTGTTCCATCTCGCGGCAGTTCACGCACCCGTGACCTGTGAAGTCGATGAAGAGGGGCTTGTCCTGTGCCTGGGCGCATTTCAATGCCTGCTCGTAATCGAAGTAACCGTCCAATCCGTGGGGCAGGTGAAGGAAATCCGCATATTTGGGTTCTTCGCAATCTGCCGGTTTAGAAGAAGTCGCCGTCGAGGAAACACTTCCACCTACAGATACCTGTTTTACATTCTCACGCACAATGCGGTTGATGTCGAAGTCAATGGATTCCTGCGGAGGCAGATAGCCAGCCAAAGCTTTCAACGGAGCACCGAACATACCCGGTATCAAGTAAATCACGAAAGAGAAGGTAGCTATAATCAATGCCAAGCGGAATACGCCTACGTGGTGCAGGTCGCTGTCGTTGGCAAATTTGATTTTGCCCATCAAATAGAGTCCCATCAAAGAGAATACGGCAATCCAGATGGCGATGTACACTTCACGGTCAAGCAATCCCCAATGGTATGTCTGGTCTGCCACCATAAGGAATTTGAAACCAAGGGCGACTTCTATGAAGCCCAATACCACTTTCACAGAGTTCAACCAACCGCCGGATTTGGGGAGGCTGCTCAGTTTGGAGGGGAAGAAGGCAAAGAAGCCGAAAGGCAATGCCACTGCGATGGAGAAGCCCAACATGCCGATAATCGGACGCAGGACAGAACCACGCGCTGCCTCAACAAGCACAGTACCCACAATCGGAGCCGTACAAGAGAAAGATACCAATACCAAGGTGAATGCCATGAAGAAGGCACCGATATATCCTCCTTTGTCTGCCTGGGCGTCAGATTTGTTCACCAACCAGGAGGGCAACACAATTTCGAATGCACCGAAGAAAGATGCCGCGAAAATCATGAAGATGATAAAGAAGAAGAGGTTCGGAATCCAGTTTGTACTCAACCAATTGATAAAGTCAGGACCTAAGAGGACAGAAATAATCACGCCCAATGCCGTGTAAATGGCTACAATGGAGAAAGAGAAGAAAAGGGCTTTGGATTTTGCCTTTGCCTTATTCTCATCGCCGTGCATGAAGAAAGACACGGTCATCGGAATCATAGGGAACACACAAGGCATCACAACTGCCGCCAATCCGGCAACGAAAGCACCCCAGAAGAAGAGCCATAAGGAATCATCCTTTTGCGCACCTTCCCCGGCAGGAGCAGCTGCCACATTTTCCTGAGCAGGAACAGGTTTCCCTATTTTAATATCAAATTCATCGTCAAACATCACGCATTGCCCTTCACGGCATACCTGAAATTCCAAAGTACCTTTAATGGAAGCGATGGCAGGATCTGTGACTTTGACTTTTTGCGTAATGACATATTCATTCTCAAATGACCATACTTCCACTCCAAAAATAGGGTCCATTTCCTTTTTGGGAGTGTTCTCTATGGCTTCACCCATCAACTCCAGCCCTTTGCCAACGCTTTCAAAAGCGACAGTGGTTTTCATAGGCCCGCCATCAGGCGTATAAATGGAATAAATATGCCACCCCGGCTCTATTTGTGCCTTGAGCACAATTTCGTATTCATTGTTTCCCAAGTCTTTTTGGGAATACGACCATTGGGTAGGATTTTCGACTTGTGCCGATGCGGAAAAGATTCCCACGATACAAGTCAGTAAAAAAGCTAACAGTCCTTTTTTCATAAATTTACCTCACGAATTTATTGTTACTAATATTTATTTTACTCTATCGCTCCATTCAATTCCCACGCAAAAATACGCTTATTTTAAAAATGAAATAAGCGTAAAAACAAGTTTAACATTTAATTAATTGCCTTGCAATCGTTTTTCATATTTCTTTAAGAGGGGAAAAGGCTGCAGGTATGCAAGGTCAATCCTCTAATTCTCTGTTATATTTATCGTAAAAATGATATTCGTAGATATAGTAAGAAGGTACTTCTACTATATGCAGGGAAACTCGGAAACGGAACACCCAACGTCGGTATAAGGAAAAAATCCCTCTTTTCAAGTAAGCCCCGATAAACGGATGTAGTTTCAGCACCAATTTCTTGTTTTTCTTTTCGCGAACGTAATATTCAAGCGCATCCTCAATTTTGTCAATAATGAGAATGGCTGCTTCCGCCTTTCCCGTGCCATGACATACCGGGCACAATTCTGTCGTATCGACTGTCATGGCAGGCCGTACGCGCTGGCGTGTGATTTGCATCAAGCCGAACTTGCTCAAAGGAAGGATGGTGTGCTTCGCCCGGTCGATTTCCATACACTCTTTCATCTTGTCGAAGAGCTGTTGGCGATGCTCCGCCTTTGCCATATCAATGAAGTCAATCACAATAATCCCTCCCATGTCCCGGAGTTGCAATTGGCGTGCAACTTCTTCTGCTGCTGCCAGATTGACTTCCAAAGCATTGGTTTCCTGGTCGTCACCCAATTTTGTGCGGTTGCCGCTATTCACATCGATGACATGGAAGGCTTCCGTATGTTCAATAATCAGATAAGCACCATTTTTAAAAGAAACGGTTTTGCCCAGAGAAGATTTGATTTGCTTGTCCACCCCGAAATGGTCCAGAATTGGAATTTCCGGTGAGACATATTTCACAATATCTTGTTTCTCAGGAGCAATTGTAGTCAGAAAATGCCTGATTTCCTTGGTAAGCGTGATGTCATTCACATAAATGTTTTCAAAGGAGGGATTGAGAATATCCCGCAAGATGGCACTGGTGCGGTCTATTTCCCCCAGAATCAATTTAGGGGGTTCCATATCGCGGATGTGCTTGAATGCAGTCTCGAAACGTGACACCAACTCCTTTAATTCAGCGTCGAACGTCGCCACTTTTTTCCCTTCTGCCACCGTACGTACAATAACCCCGTAATTTTTAGGTTTAATACTTTCTATCAATCGCTTAAGACGTTTCCTTTCTTCGGGGGACTTTATTTTCTGCGATACGGAGACTTTGTCGGTGAAAGGCATCAAAACCATGTTCCGACCTGCAATACTCAATTCGGAAGTCAAACGAGGTCCCTTGGTTGAAATAGGTTCTTTTGCCACTTGAACAGCCACCCACTGTCCAACTGTCAATACATCAGATATTTTTCCGTTTTTAGAAATCTCCGGCTCCAACTTCAGGCGGGAAACCGGCATCCCTTTACGTGCAATACATTGTTTGATGTAACTATCCAAAGAATGGAACTGGGGACTCAAGTCCAAGTAATGCAAAAAGGCATCCTTTTCATACCCTACATTAACAAAAGCCGCATTCAATCCGGGCATAATTTTTTTGACTTTGCCCAAATAAATATCCCCTACGGCAAATTGCATGCTTGTTTTCTCCTTGGTCAGTTCGACCAATTTTTTTTCTCTAAGCAAAGCAATTATGATTTCATCCGCTTTTACATCTATGACTAATTCACTGCTCACTGCTGTATTACCTATTTTATATCGCTAAACATTCCCTCACCTTTTAATCAAATAAACCTAAAGACGTTCAGTCTTTAGGTTTAAATCATTGTCACAAACGCTATTAGTTATTTCTTCTTATGACGATTTTTTCTCAGTCTTTTTTTCCGTTTGTGAGTTGCCATCTTATGTCTTTTTCTTTTTTTTCCGCTTGGCATGGCCTCCTCCTTTCTTATTCTTTAACTTTATCTTTAACTTCGTTCACAAAACTCTTGGAAGGTTTAAACGAAGGAATGTTGTGTGCCGGGATTTTAATCGTCACATTTTTTGAAATGTTGCGAGCAGTCTTCTCGGCTCTTTTCTTCACTACAAAACTACCAAATCCTCTCAAGTAAACATTCTTACCCTCAATAACAGAATTCTTGATTGATTCCATAAAAGCCTCTACAGTTGCCTGTACAGCCACTTTCTCAATTCCGGTAGTCCTCGAAATTTCGTTAACAATATCCGCTTTTGTCATCTTACTTTAATTATTTAATATTCAATAGTATATTTTTCTTACTCCATTTTCAGCTTGCAAATATACGTGTTTTCTATTAAGTATGAAATAATCGGGAGGATTTTTGTTCATTTTTTTCTATTTCAATTTTTTTCCTTAACTTCGCTCACGAGAAAAACAGGCCGTCCAGAACATCGGATTGCCACAAATAAAACAGTTATGGTAAATAAAGTCATATTAATTGGAAATGTGGGAGCAGATCCCGAAGTAAGGTATTTGGACGGAGGCATTGCGGTTGCCAACCTACGTTTGGCAACAACGGAAAGGTATAAAAGCAAGAACGGAGAGACCGTCGAGCAAACCGAATGGCATAATATTGTATTATGGAGAGGGCTGGCGGAGGTTGTCGAGAAATATGTAAAAAAAGGCATGCGCCTGTACATTGAGGGACGCATCCGCACCCGGTCGTGGGATGACCAGAACGGAGTAAAACGCTATACGACAGAAATCTATGCAGATAACATGCAAATGTTGTCCAGAGCGGACAACGGGGAGTCAGGCACAAGCAATTCCCGTTCTTACGCTCCGATGCCCCCAGTGTCCACCGCCCATCCCGCACAAACTTCCTCAAGTACCCCACCCTTGGTTGCGGATGACGAGGATGACCTGCCATTTTAATGGCAACTTCAAATAAAAAAGCAAAAGGTAAAAGAAAGGAAGCAAGGATAGCATAGGATTTCCAAATTTGTATTATATTTGTGAGGTGCTTTCTGGCTTTTGCCTTTAGGCTTTATTGTTCAACTAATTTTTAAAATTTTGGAAACAGACACTTACGACGCGACAGAGAATATTTTCCGCGGCACTTTTGACTCCACCGACATCACGTTCATCGTCATTTTTGCATTCTTATTCGTGTGTGCCTTATTGGTACCGACAGCCAAAAATGTTTATTTTTCACTCAACCAAAATCAATTAGACAAATTAAAGGGGAAAGGGAATGAACGAATTTTCCGTTTGTTAAAACAACCTGAGTTATTATCCGCCACCATTCAGATTACCAATACCTTTATTCAGGTTGGAATTGTTATTATATCCAATTATTGGTTTTCCACTTTCTGCCATTTTACCAATTACCCCATTACAGGGTTTGTTGTCCAAGCCTTGTTCATCGGTTTCATTATTTTGTTTATAGCAGAAATCATTCCTCTTTTGTATCGGAATTGGGGGCAAGAAAAGATTGCCGTCTTTATGGCAATCCCACTCCTTGTCCTCACTTATGTATTCCGCCCGTTGTCTGCCTTATTACTGAAATTAGGAAGGCATAATCCCAAAAGCGGTTTGTCCATGGAACAACTATCCAAAGCATTGGAGTATTCAGAAGACGAAGAACTTAATGAGGAAAAAGACATGCTGGAGGGCATTGTCCGTTTCAGCAATATCAATGCGATAGATATTATCCAGCCACGCATCAATATCATTGCCCTTGACATAGAGGATGATTTCAATTCCATTAAAAATACAGTCATCCAGCATGGTTATTCACGCATGCCTGTTTTTCGCGAAGACTTGGATTCTATCGAAGGAATACTGTATGCCAAGGATTTGCTTGGCTACCTGCAAGAAAACAGTGATTTCAAATGGCAATCTCTGATACGCCCTGCCTATTTTGTACCTGAGACAAAAAAAATTGACGACCTGCTGGAAGAATTCCAATTAAAAAAGGTACACATGGCTATTGTAGTCGATGAGTACGGAGGAACCTCCGGCATTGTCACCATGGAAGATATTCTGGAAGAAATCGTAGGCGAAATCAATGACGAGTATGACGAAAAGGAAGAAAACTTCATCCGCTTAAAGAACAACGCTTATATCTTTGAAGCAAGCACCTTGCTGAATGACTTCATCAAAATCATAGACGCCGAACCGGATAGTTTCAAAGACATCGAGGGTGAAGCCGATACGCTTGCCGGTCTGATTCTGGAAATCAAGGGCGAGATGCCTAAGAAAAGTGAAGTTATTATTTACAAATGCCATAAGTTCACTATTCTTGAAGTGGATAACCGGAGAATCAAAAAAATCAAGTACGAACGGCTTCCCGCTTGACCTTCGCCTTACTTACCTGTCCAGAAAATAAGGCTCCGGCAAACCCAACAAGCGGCACAATGCCGGCAAGAGGGAAACCATGGGGCAATCGGCTGGCAGCAATGCCCCGCTACCTACTCCGTATAAATATAAAGGTACCCGATTGCGTTTGCTGTAGCGGGCATAATTATCTTCTTTGTCTTTCAATTGGGATACCCACATCGGTTGCAAGGAATATAAAATATCCCCGCTCCGTTTCTGAGAGAAAGCATGCTGGAAAAGAATGCCTTCCCCTGCAGCAAAAGTATTATGTGTCAAAGCATGGGCTGTCACGACACGGGAAATGCCTTCAAATTCTATCAAGAAATCAGCCACTTTGTCCTGCATTTGCTGCACCGGTATTTTTTTCTTTTCCAACAAACCACGGTCCAGGTAAATCTGCGACGCATCATAATCCAAAATCCAATCCCCTTCGCCATAAAGCACACTCAGAAAAGATTTTGTCAACGCCACGGCTTTGAATATGCTGAAATAACCAGTCTCCAAACGTACCTTTTGCAAATCTTCAGGCAAGAGTTCCCGGGCTTCCGAAAAAGTCAAAAACACAGTGTAATTCCCCTTCCCTACCCGCTCGTCCAACATGGCAAGCAAGCGCTCAATGTCCCTGTCCAAACGAACAACCACATCTTGAAACTCTCTGGAATAAATCCCATAATCCCGGTTCATATAATCCAGACATGAGAAATTCAATGCCAGCAAATCCGCATCGTTATCCCGCCCCAATTGCTCGTTTTTGAGCACTTCCCCCGCCAAATCCACCACCATGGTATTTACGTAAGGCGTCGCTTTCAATATCTTGTACGTATCATATTTCCGTTTTGCCTGCACCAAGTCATAATAAAACCCATTATTCAATCCCACCTTACTTTTCAGTTTCATTGCCGTCAGATTCTCCGTCTCTGCCGATACGGGCATCCACCCCCGACGGATAAATTGGTCTGCCTCCAACTTCCCGTTATGTTCCCTCAGCCATCCCGGCAAGGAATCGGCATAAAAATTTGAAGATATCCATTTCCCCGTCTTGTCACTCAACCACAAAGCCAGATTTGCACAACTTCCCCCGCTCAACACAGCTTCTTCTTCATTCACTCCAATGCTATATACCTTTGAGAATGAATTATTCATCCTCATTACACATCCTAAAGTCAATGCCTGCATCCTACGAGGGGACATTCCCTCGCCTTCCTCCTCTTCACCTATCAAACGGGTGTCCCCATCCAAGACGTTGCCCACCCGGCGCCCACGCAAGCGGTCATACCATTCATGCGCCACAATGCCATGTTCCGAAGGAGACATGCCGGAATAAATTGTCGCATGGTCCACCCCCGTCTGTGAGTACATATACTCATAATCAGCCTTCACCTCTCTTCCCTGACCGGCAAGACGCTTAAAACCGCCCTCTGACAAGTCATGCCCATACAACGCCAACCATTCCGGATAAAATTGGCTTACCGTAATGCCCACCACCAAGCGGGGCTTATCTTCCGCCTTCAAACTTATCGGGAAAACAATGACAAACAAAAACACGATCCACTTTCTCATAACCTATTCATTTTTGCACAAAAGTACACTAAATTTCCCGAATCCCTAAACGATGCCAAAGAAAAAGAATAGCCGGCATATCTCACCAGAAAAGAACTATCTGTAAGAAAAGAAGCAGAAATAGTAAGAAATTGTAATCAAAACCGTAAACCTATCAATTATTTTTGTATTTTTGAACACAAAAACGACAACTATTCCACCATGACAGAAGAAAGACTCATACTTGCAGGCAAATTGCGTAGCTACATTTCACGTTACGGCATGGATGATTTCAATGAAAAACGCCTTGAAAAAGTCGGGTTGTCCCTCGACATTCTAAAGCAGCATTTTTCTGACCGCCGGGACATGGTAAAAGCTGTTCTGGAACATGAAAGGAAATCATTCGAGGAAATCTTCAACGAATATGACTTTGAGGGTTGGAACGCCATTGATATCATGCTCATGGTCAGCAACGAAATCAGCAACCGTTTTTTTGATGTAACCCCCTCAATCACCATCACCCTGTCCAAGATTTACCCGGACATCTTTGAGGAACACTTGGAAAAACGTTCTGATTTTATCTATGAGAAAATCAAAATCAATATCGAAAAAGGCATGCAGCAAGGCATGTACAAAAATGACATTTCCAGTGAAATGATTGCCCGGATGTACATTGCCAAACTGAATGACATCCACAATCCGGAAATCTACCCACCGGAAGAGTTCTCTTTTTCGACCATATTCAACAACTTGATTGACAATGTTATTAAAAGCATCACCAACGAAGAAGGACGCGCTTATTACAAACAACGCAAACAACTGTACAGTGTGCTAAATTTCAGATAAAACAACCACAAACCCCAATTGAACATGAAATACCAAATAGACGATATCGATCGGAAAATCCTTTCCCACTTAGTTAAAAACGCCCGCATGCCTTTCCTTGAAATTGCCCGCGAATGTGGCATATCTGGCGCAGCCATACACCAACGGGTAAAAAAAATGGAAGAGACCGGCATCATTGAAGGGTCACGTTTCATTGTCAAACCCCGTGCCCTCGGTTTTCAAATTTGTGCCTTTATTGGAGTAATCCTTGACAATGCCCATCAATACAAATCTGTAGTCAAAGAAATAGAAAAAATCCCTGAAGTCATTGAATGTCATTTCATCACAGGACATTACTCATTCTTCCTGAAAATCAGATGCAACAGTCATGAACACCTAATGGACATTTTGATTAACACATTGCAAAACATTCCCGGCATTGCCAAGACTGAGTCGTTTATTTCCTTAGACCAGCTCATTGAAAAACAAATCGACATCTGCCCGGACAATAATTACCGTTAATCTCCAAAACCTCAGGCAAGATTATCACACACGTTGCACCTCTTCCAAGGCTGCCAATTCCCAGGCACGGTAAACCACGGCGATGTAGCGCAACGTCGTGTGACCCTTCGCCTGCGCATGCCTCCCGTCCCCCGCATATTGACGCAACTGCTCACGCGCTTCCTCCAACTTGGCAGCAACTTCTGCCTCTCCCGCGTCG
>DXFT01000050.1 GCA_019114285.1 Candidatus Odoribacter faecigallinarum | reverse complement strand
AACAATTCCTCTCAGTTTATCGGGAGCAGTTATCTGGAAGTAAAGATTTTAGACAACTTGAAAATCCGGGGTGACATCAACATCTCACTTTTCAACGATCATTTGAACTCATTCAATCCCACTTACTCCATGGATGACTACATGTCCGCCATGGGTATGGATCCCATCAACAACATGACGGAAAGCCAAACCCAAATTGCCAATACTTCTGTCACTTTCCGCGCAGATTATAATTTGGACATCGACAAACACCACGCTGCTTTCATGGCAGGTTATGCTTGGGACAGAAGTTTCACGGAAAACAGCATGTACATGTTTTCCAATTTCCCGGATGACTATGTACTGACCAATATTTCATCAGCAGGCAGCGCAGATGGATGGTCCGGCACCAAAAGCCGGAGCGGTTTAAATTCTGTATTCGCCCGCGCAAGCTACAATTACGATGAGAAATATCTGGTAGAGTTCAATTTCCGGTCGGATGTTTCTTCCAAATTTGGTCCAGGCAACAAGCGAGCTTATTTTCCTGCCTTATCTTTGGGATGGCGCATGAGCCAAGAAAAATTCATGGATGCCGCAGATTTTGTCAGCGACTTGAAATTGCGGTTCAGCATCGGGCAAACCGGTTCGACAAATGTAGCCGATTTCAGCTACCGCCAATTCTTTACCCGGGGCAGCAGTGTGCTCTATGAAGGACAACCCGGCATCGTGCCCAGTTCCACTTTCCCCAATCATGACGTGAAATGGGAAATGACCACGGAATACAATGGCGGTATTGATTTTTCTTTCTTTGAATACCGACTATTCGGAAGCATTGATGCTTACTATCGTTTCACGGACGGAGCCCTGGCACCTTCGCCACTGCCTTTCGAGACCGGTGCAACCACTTTCTATTCCAACTTGATAGACATGTCCAACCGGGGTTTGGAATTGGAAATAGGCGGGCATATTATCCAGAATGATAACGTAAGGTGGACTTCCAAATTCAACATAGCCTTCAACCGCAACCGGGTGGAAAAATTCAACAACGCCAACCTGAATGAGTATCAAACGAGAGCCTACGTCGAAGGCGAACCCGCAGGAGTACTACAGGGGTATGTGGTAGAGAAAATCTTCCAATCAGACGAAGAAGTCGAATTAATGAACGCAGCTGCCCATGCCAAAAATCCTAACATATTATATTACCAAAATTCCGGTACCGGAGCCGGTGACTACAAATACAAGGACCTGAACGGCGACGGCACCATTACAGATGCCGACCAAACTATCATTGCCAAACCGGAGCCCCGTTTCTTTGGCGGATTTGTCAATACGGTCAGTTATAAAGATTTCACTTTGTCCTTCGCATTCCAATTCTCTCAAGGGACCAAAGCACTTCTGGAACAACTCCAAGTAGATGCTTACGGTTCACTCGGCAACAGCATTTACCGGGAATTATATGGCAATACCTGGACACCGGAACGCCCTGATGCCACGTATGCCCGACTGTTTGCCAGCGACCCCAATAATCCCAGCAGCAATTGTTACATCTCAGACAAATATGTATTCAACACATCTTACCTGAGATTGAAGAACATTAATCTTTCGTACAATATCCCACAAAGCATCCTGAAGAAAATCAACCTTTCGTCCGCACAGGTATTTGCATCACTAAACAACATCTGGACGCTGACCCAATGGCCAGGACTGGATCCGGAAGTTTTGGACACCAGCACCGGTTTAGGGGGATATACGACCAATGACGATCCATACCCGCTAAGCAAATCGTTTTCTATTGGCGTAAGAGTTGAATTTTAATGTATAACCATCAAATATATTTGACTATGAAGAAACTAAAATATATCACCAGCCTTATCATCGGTGCAGCGACCTTATTTTCCTGCGACCTGATGGACAGCATTGACAATATCCAGCCCGAATACCAATTGGAAGAAGGGAACTACATCACCACACCTAAAAGTGCCGAACAGGCATTGAACGGAATCTATCAAGGCTGGAGAGCATGGGGCATTTCGCCATTCAGAGCACATATTTCCGTCCTGTCGGGCAGCTTGAATGCAGGGCAAGGCATCTCCGGCATTGAAGGATTTGCCACTAACGAAGTAGAAACAGATAATATAGCCATACGAGATTTCTATACTGCCAACTATTCTATCATCAATTCAGCGAACTACCTGATTGAAGCATTGGGAGCAGGGAAAGCCGTTGGTATCGACTCGGTTCGGAATGTAGAAATTATCGGAGAATGCAAATTCCACCGTGCCTTGGCACATTTCATGCTACTGCGGCAATTCGGACAATTTTACGATGAAAGTTCCCCTTACGGCATCGTATTACGTCAAGAACCTTACCGTCCGGATAGCCCCATTACGGCAAGGGATAACGTAGTAGATAGCTATTCATCTATTCTACAAGACTTAACAGATGCATCAAGTACTGCTCCTGAATTTGTCTATATGCACGACCGTATCAGCCGCTTGACGGCAAAAGCCTTAAAGGCAAAAGTGTTGCTTTATAAAAAAGATTACCCGGAAGCTGCTGCCCTCGCACAAGAAGTTTTGAATGAAGCAGCCAACTACGGATATTCCTTAGAACTCGGAGACTGGAGCCAATTGTTTTCACAACACTACCTGCACCCGGAAACCTTGTTTGCTCCTTACACCAGCGGTACAACAGAGTCTTGCAGCATCAGCATCGACAGGACAATCGTCGGCTCTTATACCACCTCTCTTGCCACACAATGGGCTGCCAAGGCAGGCATCGGCGCTGACCTGCGTTATACCACGACTTTCCAAAGCACGACCTCTTTAAGCGGCAATGGAAAATATCCTTATGCCACAAGTTATCCCAGCGGAAGCGGGAACGGGTATATTTTCATGCGGTTGACAGAAGTCTATCTCATTCATGCAGAAGCGGAAGCCCGTCAAGGAGCAAACCACTATGCAGCAGCCCGCGCCAGTCTGAAGGTTATCACAGACCGTGCCGGCTATCCTGCAGAATTGGTTGACCAAATCGGTGATGAGGAATTGTTGGAAGCCATCCGGCAACACAAATGGATAGAACTGGCAGCTGAAACCGGAGAGGAATGGTTCGACCTTGTGCGTTACACGGCAAATGGAGATTTAGCATTCGAGACTATCAAGAGCACACTTACCCAAGCATGGCAATTTATTTTACCGATACCTCAAAAAGCCCTGTCCGGAAACAAATTATTAAAACAAAATCCAGAATATGAATAAACAACATCACTTTATGAAAAACATTATATTTATCATCCCATTTCTTCTTATCCTGGCTTCTTGCCAGGATAAGCAAGAAGGTTTCCTCCTCAAAGGTTCCATCGGCGGAAATGCAGAAGGCATGAAGGTATTATTGGCAGACGCTTATGCATATCCCTTCGTGATATTGGACAGCACTGTTATCCAAAACGGCAAATTCCTGCTAAAAGGACGGATAGATTCGCCCGGTTTATACCAACTCATCATTGACAGAAGCGGACAAGGACAAGAAGAAACAATGCTTGCCAGCAAATTTTATCTGGAAAACTCCAACATCAGCTACACCGGACACATTGACAGTCTCCCGACCTATTATTGGAATAAGGAACGCATGACCCGTGAACCTGTCATTACCGGCTCAAAGGAACAAGATTTGTACATCCAATACCAACAAGAAAACCAAGCTCTTAATCAAGAATTCAGTCAGATTTACAATCAGTACCTGAAGGTTTACCACCTTCCTGCCTTAGAAGGCAAATTCCATACTCAAGAAGGCATTGCCCTTGCCAAACAAATTACAAAATTGGAAGAAGCCAAACGAGATGCACAATGGGCATTCATTGAAAAACATCCCCAAAGTACAGTCGGGTATGATTTGGCTTGCCAGTTTTTAGAAGGTATGTATGTTAACCTTACTGCCGCCCAAATAGACCAATTGGCTGGCCTTATTTCAACAAACTGGCAAAGTTATCCGGAAAAAGTAGCGGCATTCCATGCCAAGGCAGAAAAAGCCAAAGCGCTTGCCTTGGGTAGCAAATACCAAGACATCGAACTCACTAATCTGAAAGGAGAAAAGGTAAAACTCTCATCATACATTCCTTCCGGGAAATATGTCATGCTGGAGTTTTGGGCATCGTGGTGCGGACCATGCCGGGGAGAAATACCCCACCTCCGCCATGTGTACCAGCAATACAAAGACAAAGGTTTTGAGATTGTCAGTATTTCTCTGGACAGCGAGCAAAAAGACTGGCTAAAAGCTGTCCAAGAAGAAAAAATGGCATGGACCCAACTATGTGATCCGCTGATGTTCAATGGTCCCGTTACCCAAACCTATAATATTACCGGTGTACCAACCTGCATCCTGTTGGACAAGGAAGGGCGCATTTTCAAAACTGACATGCGTGGCGCTGCATTAGACGCAGTATTACAGGAATTATACCCATAAAAGGGTAGCCTCATTCTTTTTGCGCAGATATTTTCAAGTATTTGCGCAAAAAGAATAAAAAATTCCCCCTATTAACAGTAAGTTTCCCAAACTTTTTGGTTAATATTGCATTTGCTTATTGGCATTGTCTTTTACGGAAGGCATAAATGGATTAGCATTTATGAATAAGCTCATGGAATCGGAAAAGTCAGACATAGAACTTATGGACAAAATCCGACAAGGGGACATGACCGCTTTCGGGTTACTATATGCGCGGTATGCAGATTTAATTTACCGCCATATTTTAGTCCGGGTAAATTCGTCCTTTGATGCCGATGACATTTTCCAATCTTTTTTCCTGAACCTTTGGGAAAAAAGAGATTCCATACAAATAAACACCTCTGTAAAAGGATATTTGTTAACCTGGTTGAAAAATTTCATATTGAATAGCATTCGGGAAGAACAAATCCGGACAAAATACCACACACAAGGGCAAGAAAACTGGACAGAAGCCCATGACTACACATGGACACAAATCGTAGCCACGGACTTGGATGAAAAATTAAAAAAGGTTGTTGCCCAATTTCCTCCACGCCTACAAACCATTTATCTATTAAGCAGAGAAGAAAATTTGACGATAAAAGAAATTGCCGAACGCTTGTCCTTATCCGAACAAACCGTTAAAAATCAACTCACTGAAGCACTCCGTCGATTACGGACAGAAAGCGGAAAGAAAAATTTTATCTTTTTCATATAGTACTATTCCTCCCTCAGAATTGTCTTACAGGGGCACCCTCGCCCTGACGCCTGACCGCAACCTCGCCGCCCTCATGAAGCGTTACCGCGACGGGGAACGCGATGCGGATTTCCTCAAGCAATACCTGCCCGTCCTCTCCTCCGCCTACATGCAGGAGGAGGTGAAGCAGGTGGCAGGCGCGTACCTCGACGTCCTCTCCGTGGACGAGATGGCGACCGAAGAGAATTGGGCGCTCATCAAATCCTATGTCCGCGACCCGCTGTCCGTGCCCCTGAAAACGGTCATGGCGCACCGCGGGAAATTCTACGCCCTTGCCGGGCAGGAAGCCGTCGATGCGAAGCTGACCAAAAGCATCGTGGATGCCGTGGATGAACTGATGTCCTGGCGGGCAGGCAAGAAGAAGCCCTTCGACGAAGCACGCAATGCCGCCCTGGCGGACTACCTGCAAGGCATCGACTTCCCCGCTGCCCCAGCCGCCCTTGCCGGCTTGCAGTCGGCAGCCTGCGCCCGCGCCGGCGACTACCGCCGCATGCTCGACAACATGAAGGCGGCATTGGACTCCAACCTCTTCTACACGAGGGACGGCGTGACCTACTTCCAGAACTGCATGCGCGCGCTGCAACGGAGCGGCGACACCCTCCTCATCCGGGAAGGCATCCGCCTGACAGGCATCATGCGCGACCATGTCACCGGCTTGTTGGATAAAGGCAACATCACCCTCAGCCGCAAGTACCTGCAACAGGCTATCGGCGACACGGAAGGTGCCCGCCGCTCCGAGGAGGAGCACGCCGCCCTGTGGGAGCAATGGAAAACGCAAAACCGGTCGGGGGAATAATCCCGCCCCTCCCGCCTCCTCCCACCCCGCTGCGCCTGTGCGTGCTTGTTATTCTATGTAGAATATCAAAATATCTTACTAAGCATATCTAAATATTCTACATAGAATAATTTAATATGCTATATAGAATATGAACCACATACAGGGAAGGAGGCACACCAAGCGCCGGACGCGCGCGGCATAGGGGCACGGCAAAAGGAAGAGGTGCCAAAATTGCTTTTGGCACCCCTTGCTCTTCTATCGGTTGAAAACCTCCCCGCCGCTCAGATGCGGCACATGTCGCGCTTCTCCTCCTGCTGCGCGTCGGAGACGGCAAGGGTAGCCATGTGGACGATGTCGCGCACCTGGCAGCCCATCTGAAGGATA
>DXFT01000001.1 GCA_019114285.1 Candidatus Odoribacter faecigallinarum | reverse complement strand
CAACCTCCTACCAAACGGGGATTTCAGACCTCCCCAATGAAGGACTTGGGAGGGATATGCATTTCTGCCCTTTAGCCTTCACGGACGATTTGTCCATCGGAGAGCGTGACGGTCAGGTCGGAGAGGGCGGCAAGTTCTGTGTCATGGGTGACGATGACGAAAGTTTGTCCCAGTTCGTCGCGTAGGCGAAAGAAGAGTTGGTGCAATTCCGTGCGGTTGCGGGAGTCCAAATTCCCGGAAGGCTCATCGGCAAGCACCACTTTGGGGGAGTTGATGAGGGCGCGGGCAATGGATACACGTTGTTGTTCCCCTCCGGAGAGTTGTGCCGGTTTGTGTGCCATGCGTTCCCGGAGTCCCAGTAATCCGAGTAATTCAGTGGCTTTCCGTTCCGCTTCTTTTTTGCTGTCGCCTTTTATCCAGGCAGGGATACAGACATTTTCAAGAGCGGTAAATTCCGGCAGGAGGTGGTGGAATTGGAAGACAAAGCCGATGTTCCGGTTGCGGAAGGCTGACAGACGGTCGGGGGAGTAGAGGGCGATGTTTTCCTGGCCATACCATACTTCGCCGGAGTCTGGCAGGTCGAGCGAACCGATAATGTGGAGAAGCGTGCTTTTGCCTGCACCGCTGGCGCCGACGATGGTGACTATCTTCTTCTCGTTGATGGTGAGGTCAATGCCTTTTAAGACCTGAAGGTTGCCATAGCTCTTTCGGATATTTTTGATTTCAATCATGTCTTTTTCTGCTTTGTCGGCGTAAAGATAAAAAATTAAAGTAACATATTCTGTTTATGGACTTAAAAAGAGAGATGTGAAAATATTTTCCGTTTAAGGTTTGAGTATTTGCAAATTAGTATTATTTTTGCGACGTCAAACGGAGATGCGGGCGTGGTGGAATTGGTAGACACGCCAGACTTAGGATCTGGTGTCGCGAGACTTGGGGGTTCGAGTCCCTTCGCCCGTACACGTAGGGAAGCCGCCTTTGCCGAGGTGGCTTTTTTAGATTAGTGAATGTGAATAATACATCAAATAATTTGGCATGAATATAACAAAGAACCAGATTGACAATCTGAATGCGACGATTAAGATTGAATTAGGGAAAGAGGATTACGCAGAGCGCGTAGAGAAAGCATTGAAGGACTACCAGAAGAAGGTTGTGGTGAAAGGATTCCGCCCGGGGAAAACTCCGATGGGTATGGTAAAACGGATGTATGGACAGAGCCTGCTTTTTGAAGAAATCAATAAAATATTGGGCGAGGCGCTGGGTAATTACATCAAGGAAAATAATTTGAATATCTTGGGAGAGCCCCTTCCAAACGAGACAGAGCAGAAGCCTTTGAATTTGGAAGACGAGCATTTTGAGTTCCTTTATGATATTGCCCTTGCTCCGGAAGTAAATGTCAAGATGAGCAAGCGGGAAAAACTGCCTTATTATAAAATCAAGGTGGATGACGAGATGATTGATAAGCAGATTGAAGCTATTTGCAAAAATAATGGCAGTCTGACGCCTGTGGATGTGATTGAGGGTGGGGAATATTTGAAAGGCGAGTTGATAGAACTTGGCGAAAACGGAGAAGTGAAAGAAGGCGGCATCCATAATGAAGATGCTTCCATGTCGCTCCATTACATGAAGGACGAGGAGGCTGTAGAAACTTTTAAAGGAAAGAAGGTGGGTGAAGAGGTGAAATTTAATGCGGCAAAGGCTTTCCCGAACAAGACAGATTATGCAGCTTTATTGGGGGTAAGCAAAGAAGAGGCAGAGAAGGCAGGTGAGAATTATTGTTTCATTATCCGTGAAATCAAGCGTTATGTGGATGCAGAGGTAAATGAGGAATTGTTTACCAAGTTGTTTGGCAAGGATGTGGTGAAGGATGTGGCTGCTTTCCGCGAGAGGGTGAAGGAGGATATAGGACATCAGTTGAAAGGGCATGCGGATTATCGCTTTACTATTGATGCCAAAGAAAAAATGATAAAGAAAAATGAGGATGTGGTATTACCGGAGGCTTTCCTGAAACGCTGGATTGTGGCAGTAAATGAAAATATGACACCGGAAGAGGTGGAGAAAGACTTTGAAGGTTACCGCGATGAATTCAAGTGGCAGTTGGTGAAGTCGGCAGTGGTGAAGGATTATCAGGTGAAAGTGGAAGACGAGGACTTGAAGAAGGAAGGACGTCAGATAGCTGCGGCTCAGTTGCAGCAATACGGTTTGTTCGGTTTGACAGACGAACAGTTGGATGGCTTTGCTGCCAAATTGCTGGAAGATGACAAACAACGTCAGCATCTTTATGAACGGGCTATGGATGAGAAAGTTTTCAATGTCATACGCGAAAACATGAAACTTGAGGAGCAGGAAATCTCCATGGCAGATTTTGAAAAGTTGTTCCAGAAATAACGCACAGGTAATAGTTGTTGTGAACGACCTGGATGTAAGAAATAGACCTGCGGTGCCAGAAGGGATATAGGATTGGTGCCGTAGGTTTATTTTTTATCGGGGCGTGGAATGGGGTATTTTTTAGATACTGTTTTTTCTTGGGAGAGTAGGCCGATGTATGAGACTTGTATTTTAAAGAATGGCTTGAAAGTGATTCACCAGCGCATTACCGGTCGGGCAGCGTGGTGTGGTTTGATTATCGGGGTGGGGAGCAGGGATGAGTCTGTAGAGGAACAAGGTATAGCCCATTTTATCGAGCATGTGATTTTCAAGGGGACGGAGCGGCGTAAGGCTTATCATGTCTTGAGTCGGATGGAAGATGTGGGAGGGGAGTTGAATGCTTATACGACGAAAGAAGATACCTGTATTTATGCTTCTTTTTTGCCGGAAGATTACGGGCGTGCTTTGGAACTTTTTGCCGATATTGTTTTTCATTCTGTTTTCCCGGAAAAAGAAATCAGGAAAGAAAAGGAGGTTGTGCTTGATGAGATTAATTCCTATCGGGATAATCCCGGTGAGTTGATATTTGATGACTTTGAGGAATTGATTTACAGGGGCTATTCCATCGGTCACAATATTTTGGGAAGCGAAGAGGAGGTCAGGCGGGTGACGCGTGAACAAATTTGCCGTTTTGTGAAACGGTATTATACGCCGGAACGGATGGTTGTCAGTTCTATCGGTGATATTCCTTTTGAGTCTTTGGTGCGGCTTGTGGAGCGTTATTTCGGGGATGTCCCGATGGGAGTGGAACCGCTTCTCCGTATGCAGCCGGATATTTATGTTCCGGAAACCAGGGTAGAAAAGCGGGATACGTACCAATGTCATTGTGTCATAGGTAATGTGGCTTATGATTATATGCAAGACAACCGTCTTCCCTTGTCGCTTTTGGTGAATCTTTTGGGCGGAACAGGGATGAACTCGCGTCTGAATCTTAATATCCGGGAACGTTATGGGCTTGCTTATAATATTGAGGCAGCTTATACGCCTTATTCGGATACGGGGGTTTTTACGGTTTATTTCGGTTGCGATCCTGAGGATTTTGACCGTTGTCTTAACCTTTGCCGCCGGGAGATGCACTATTTGTGCGATAAGCCTTTAGGAGAAAAGCAGCTTCAGAAAGCCAAGCGGCAAATGATTGGGCAATTGGTTCTTTCTTCTGAGAATTATGAGAATATGATGCTGTCTATCGGGAAAAGTTTTTTGGTCTATGGCAAAGTGGACGAGCAGAATGCCATTTGCGAAGAGGTACAGGGTATCACTTCCGCTTTGCTTTTACAGGTGGCAGAGGAAATTTTTGCCGAAGATAAGCAGTCCATGCTGGTTTATGAATAAAAGATAGGGAAATGGAAATAGATTCTTTTGGTTTGGAAGAATATATGGAACGCCATACGGAGGCTGAGCCGGAAATATTAAGGCAATTGGCTCGTGAGACTCATTGCCGCATGTTGCGTCCGCGGATGTTGTCCGGCAACATGCAGGGACAATTGTTGAAGATGCTATGCCGTTTGGCAAGGGCACGTCGGGTGCTTGAAATAGGTACTTATACCGGTTATTCTGCCCTTGCCATGGCATCGGGCATGGAAGAAGGTGGAGTGTTGCATACGATTGACATTAATGATGAACTGGAGGATTTCGTCCGTGATTATATTCAGAGGAGTGGTATGGAAGGGCGTATCATGTTTCATGTGGGGGATGCCTGCCAAGTGATACCGGAGATTGACGAAGTTTTTGATTTGGTATTTATCGATGCGGACAAGCGGCAATATCCGGATTATTACCGCCTGGTATTTGACAAGGTGCGTCCAGGAGGGCTTATTGTGGCGGATGATGTCCTTTGGGATGGGAAGGTGGCGGATGGTACGCAGTTGCATGACCCCCAGACGCGGGGCATTTTGGCATTTAACGATTTAGTCCAGGAAGACGGACGGGTTGAAAATATTTTATTGCCTGTCCGCCACGGTTTGATGTTGATTAGAAAGAAATAATTGTATCTTTGTCCTCGCATTTCAATTTTTATGGTGAACGCATGAGACAGTATTTGGATTTGTTGGATAGAATCCTGAAAGAAGGAGCGAAGAAAACCGACCGTACGGGTACGGGAACCCTCAGTGTTTTCGGACATCAGATGCGCTTTGACCTGCAAGCAGGCTTTCCCTTGCTTACTACGAAAAAATTGCATTTGAAGTCAATTATCTATGAATTGTTGTGGTTCCTTCAGGGCGATACCAATGTGAAATATTTGCAGGAACATGGGGTGAGGATATGGAATGAGTGGGCGGATGCGAATGGAGATTTGGGGCATATTTATGGTTATCAATGGCGTTCCTGGCCACGTCCGGACGGCACTCACCTAGACCAGATAGCCCAAGTGGTCCATGATATCCGGCATACGCCTGATTCCCGGCGGCTGATTGTAAGCGCTTGGAATGCGGGTGATATTGAAAATATGGCATTGGCTCCCTGCCATGCTCTTTTCCAATTTTATGTCGTGGATGGCAAACTTTCCTGCCAGCTTTACCAACGGAGTGCTGACACTTTTCTTGGCGTGCCTTTCAATATTGCCTCCTATGCGTTGTTGACCATGATGATTGCCCAGGTTTGTGGTTTGCAGCCCGGTGAGTTTATCCATACGTTGGGGGATGCCCACATTTATCTTAACCATATTGAGCAGGTAAAATTGCAGCTTACCCGTGAGCCGCGTCCCCTGCCGCAGATGCACATCAACCCTGCCGTAAAAGATATTTTTGCTTTCCGGTATGAAGATTTTGAGCTGACCGGTTATGACCCCCATCCCCACATCAAAGGGGCGATTTCCGTGTAAGTACGTGTTTGCACTTTGTTTGCGAAATATTTTATCATACTTTTTGCCTGTTTTACATAATCCGGGATAGGAATTTGATATTCAGAATACATCCTGTTACTCTGCTCTTTTTCTTTGATTGGGCTGTGTAAAATGTATTTGAAAATTTTTGTACCAAGCGAATAATATCTTATCTTTGCTCCGTTTGGAATCCAAGAGTTCCAGACAGGTATTAAGGCATAGTGTGATTCTTGCCGGACCTTTGGTTGTAAAAATAAGATGAAATATTTGTATTTGTAGTGAATGTATGCGTAATGATATAAACATTAGATTATGTTAAGTGTATTGTCAGATTATTGGAGATTGCTGCTCTCATTCCTGTTGGCTCTGATTATCGGCTGGAATTTGAGGGTGCCTGTTTTCCGGATGGCTATCTTGAAAAACTTTGTCGATAAGCCGAATAAGCGTTCTTCCCATACGGGGGCGGTGCCGAATATCGGAGGGGTTATTGTTTTTGTCGCCTTTCTGGTCTCTTTTGTCCTTTTTGCCTGTTTCAAGGAGGTGGCAGAATTGCAATACGTGCTGCTGGGGGCTATTTTGATTTTCTTTGTCGGGATTTATGATGACTTTTTGCAGATTTCTCCCCGTAAAAAATTGAAAGGTGAGATGTTGGGAGTGATTGTGTTGATGGTTGGAGGGGATTTTTATTTTGATAATTTGCATGGTTTCCTGGGATTTGACTACATTTCACCGTGGGTGGGTATTCCCTTGACCTTTATTGCGTTGGTTGGTTTGGTAAATGCAATTAATTTGATAGACGGGATAGATGGCTTGTCTTCCGGAGTGGTTTTGATGGATACCTTTTTCTTTGGCTGGTGGTTTTACCACATTGGCGATATGGAATATGCCTTGTTGTGCATCACATTGGTGGCATCGATTATTCCTTTTTTTGTGATTAATCTTTTTGGCAAGCGTTCCAAGATGTTCATGGGGGATTCCGGTGCATTGATGGTGGGCTATCTTTTGGGGGTGATGGCGATCAAGGTGTGTAGGGAAAGCATAAACCACATAGCGGGTTTTGATTTGCCGGCGGCACCGGCAGTCGTGTTCAGTGTCTTGGCAATTCCGGTATTGGATACGCTTCGTCTTTTTGCTTCACGTTGGATGCAAGGCAAATCCCCTTTTGCTCCGGACAAGCGCCATTTGCACCATAAATTACTGACCATTTATAATGGCGTACATCGGAAAGCCACTTTCACCATCTTGGCTATGAATTTGGTGTTTATTCTGATAGGCTATTGGGGGCGAAATAGTTCGAACGAACTGATTATACTTGTGGATATAGTTCTGTTTGCCGTGCTGTTTTTTATTATAGACCGCATAGCCAAACGCAAATTGGCGAAACAGGCAGCAGGTTAAATCAAGATTCAAGGGAATGCTTTTTTGGCATTCCTTTTTTCAATTTGTTTTTGCACTTGCCGATCGTGCCGGTGAGTCCATTTTTTTAACAGGCTCGTCATCCGAGTTGCATCGGAATGGGTGAGCCGGGCGTATTCATCGGCAATGACGGCTATCATCTCATCGGTGGCATTTAGCCGGTAGAAATTTTTTAATCCCTTGTAGGGCGTAATGTGTTTGAACTTCATGCGGTTTAAATCGACCAGATAGAATCGGTAGCCTTCTTCCTCCCGTTGGATAAGGGTATTCCCCGGGGAGTGGTCTATGAAGTAGATGCCTGCCTGATGGAACTGCCAGGTAAAGCGGGTGAAGGCACGCAAAATGGCTTCCAAGTCTGGAGGGTTCTGTACGCGTAAGTCGCGGAATTCATAGTCGAAAGCGACCTGTTCACTGACATAGTAACTCCGCCGGATGCCCCAGAAACTTCGTTCAACCAGGTAGGCTATGGGGCAGGGGGTGCCGATGCCCTTTGCAAGGAGCAGGTTGGCGTAAGTAAATGACCGTTTTGCCTTGGACGGACGGAAATAGGCGTAAACAAAGCGATTGAGCCAATGAGGAATTTTAAAGGATTTGACATTTCTGAGCGTGCCTCCTATGCGCAAGGCTTTGATGAGGTTGCGCCCTTGGTAAACGACTTTGCCTTCTTGATCGAAATGTTGGGGAAGGTGGAATATTTCATCGTGCAACTGCCGATATTCCGGATGGATGGTTATCTCTATTTTCATGAGCGGCAGTAGTCGATAAAGGTATAGGCATATTCGTTCTTTTCATCAGCGGTGTGGGCTTCCCGCCTGGTTTCCTTCCATTCCTTGTCTTGGACAGCCGGAATGACCGTTTCACCTTCCGGGTTGGCATGCACACGGGTCAGGTAGAGCCGGTCTGCCCTGTTCCAGAGTTCAGCATAGATGCTTCCTCCGCCGATAATGAATGCTTCTGTTTCTTCTTCCACCAGAGCGAGGGCGGCTTCCACGCTTCCCACGACTTC
The DNA here is from genome assembly GCA_019114285.1 of Candidatus Odoribacter faecigallinarum. Classification (GTDB taxonomy): domain Bacteria; phylum Bacteroidota; class Bacteroidia; order Bacteroidales; family Marinifilaceae; genus Odoribacter; species Odoribacter faecigallinarum. The sequence goes on along the minus strand of DXFT01000001.1, from coordinate 32,093 downwards.
ACAGCCCTCAGCCACGTAGGCAGGGTTGGAGGAAATGACAATGTTGCGCCGGTTGGGCAATGCCTTGCCAATGGATTCGTATGTTTTCCGCCCCATAATCACGGCATGCCCTGTCGTGAGGGCTTTGAAATGCTTCAAATCTGCCGATAGCCTCCAGATTAATGCATTGTTATGTCCGATGACGTTATTTTCCGCTGCTGCTACAATGATGGATAGTGTCATGTTGAAAGATTGTATTTTATTTGTGGCAAAAGTAGAAAATTCCCTCGTAATTGGCAGTATCTTTCCGGAAAATGTTACATTTGCTGCACATAAATAAAAACATCAAGCATCATGGAACAGAAAACAACGACAGGGGTAAAGGTTCTTATTCCGATATACAAAACAACGCTTAACCGTTTGGAGCGGATGTCGCTGCAGCAGGCATACCATGTCCTGCAGGATTATCCATTGGTGGCGGTGAAGCCTCGTGGCTTGGACTTGTCTCCCCTGCTGAAGGAGTTCCCCCGCTTGGAGACGGAAGACTTTGACGATGGGTATTTCAAGGGTATCAGCGGTTATAACCGCCTGATGATGTCTGCGGAGTTTTACAGCCGGTTCGCGGATGTGCGCTATGTCCTGATTTACCAGTTGGACGCTTATGTGTTCAGGGATGAATTGCAACTCTGGTGCGGCAAGGGCTATGATTATGTTGGCGCTCCCTGGTTGGTGCGTCCTTTGTATAAGTTTCCCCTCTTTGTATTTACTTCCTGGCTGAAACGGAAGTATTGCGAGGTTTTCCACCGTCCCAACTCCCAGCAGTCCAATTTCAAGGTAGGCAATGGGGGCTTCTCTTTGCGCAAGGTGGAGAGTCATCTGGAGGCAGTCACCCGGTTGAAACCGGTGGTAGAGCATTACCTGGCGCATCCCGGTAACCATATCTTCAATGAGGATGTCTTTTTTGCCGTCGAGGTCAACCGCCAAGGCATGCATTTTTCTTATCCCGATTATCGGGAAGCCTTGGAGTTCAGTTTTGACAAATACCCTGCCCTTTGCTATGAATGGAATGGCAGGCGCTTGCCCTTTGGATGTCACGGGTGGTATAAGCGGAAAATGAAAAAGTTCTGGTTTGCCATGCTTGGATTGCAGGGGGTGTAATCCTTTCAATTTTTGCCAGAGGAGTACGGGTGTATTGTGGGCATGTGTCTGTTATTTAGATAGGGTGTCGTAAAAAGGATGTCGGGGTCAAATCAAGCAACACTTCAGTTGCTCTGCCCAAACACCCCCTTTCCTCCACCAGTCCCAACCAAAGGAAGACCGGAGATAAACCGGAGGTGAACCGGAGTTGATACGGGAACAGAACGGGAACAGACCGAGAAAACAATTGGAGATGAGCGGCTAACGAAGATGTTTTTTGCCTGCTGTTCCGCGTAGGGACCGGGGGGTGGGTGGTTTTTGTTTTTGCGTCTGTAGTCAAAAGGTTTTTGAAGTGAGGGCGGGTGGGGAAATTCTGTGCTTTATTTTGCCTTGAGGAGTGTTGGGGAAAAATTATATAGGGATTTTTCATTATTTTTGTGGCGGAATATTAGACGAGAGCAGATGGATAATTCATTATTAGAGAAATTGGAAACTTTTTATATCCGGTTCAAGGAAATCGGGCAGTTGATTACAGACCCGGAGGTGATTCAGGACATGAAACGTTATGTGCGCCTGACGAAGGAGTATAAGGATTTGGAGGAGATTACGGCGGCGGGCGACAGATATAAGGCAGCTTTGCGGGCGTTGGAGGAGTCGCGTGAAATCCTGGCAACGGAGGATGACCGGGAACTGAGGGAGATGGCAGAGGAGGAGGCGGAGAAGCTGGAGGAACAGTTGCCGCAGATGGAGCAGGATATTAAGATGTTGCTGATTCCTGCCGATCCGGAGGACAGCAAGAATGCCATTCTGGAAATCCGGGGCGGAACAGGTGGGGATGAAGCCTGTCTTTTTGCCGGGGACCTTTTCCGCATGTACACCAAATTTTGTGAGAAAAAGGGATGGCGGATAGAAGTTTCGAGTTTCACGGAAGGAGCTTCCGGCGGGTACAAGGAAATCATTGCCAGTGTTTCCGGTACGGGAGTTTATGGCATCATGAAATATGAGTCGGGGGTGCATCGTGTGCAGCGGGTGCCGGAGACGGAGACGCAGGGGCGGGTGCATACGTCGGCGGCGACGGTGGCTGTGTTGCCGGAGGCGGAAGAGTTTGACGTGCAAATCAATGAGGGGGAAATCAAGTGGGATACTTTCCGGTCAAGCGGTGCGGGGGGACAGAATGTGAATAAGGTGGAGTCGGGTGTGCGGTTGCGGTATATGTGGAAGAATCCGAATACGGGAGTGGCGGAGGAGATTCTGATTGAATGTACCGAGACCCGTGACCAGCCGAAGAACAAGGAGCGGGCATTGGCGCGGCTCCGTTCATTCATTTATGACAAGGAGCACCAGAAGTATCTGGATGACATTTCTTCCCGGCGGCGTACGATGGTGAGCACGGGTGACCGTTCGGCAAAAATCCGCACGTACAATTATCCGCAGGGGCGGGTGACAGACCACCGGATTAACCTGACGCTGTATAATTTGCAGGCGGTGCTGGACGGGGAACTGGATGAGATTATCGAGAAATTGCAGATTGAAGAAAATACGGAACGCTTGAAAGCAAGCGGGCTTTAAAAATAGATGAAGAGATGATGACTTACGACCAATTATTTGAACAAATCAAGAAGAAGAAATCTTTCCTTTGCGTGGGGTTGGATTCGGATATTGCCAAAATCCCGTCCCATTTGTTGGAGGAGGAGGATCCTGTGTTTGCCTTCAACAAGGCGATTGTCGATGCAACGGCTGAGGTTGCGATTGCTTATAAGCCGAATATCGCTTTTTATGAGTGCCGGGGCGTGGAAGGGTGGCGCAGCCTGGAGAAGACTGTGGCTTATATCAAGGAGAATTATCCGGAGATATTCACGATTGCGGATGCCAAGCGCGGGGATATCGGCAATACGTCGCAGATGTATGCCAAAGCATTCCTGGAGACGCTGGATTTTGACGCCATCACGGTTGCCCCTTATATGGGGGAGGATTCCGTGACGCCTTTTTTGCAATATGAAGGCAAGTGGGTGGTGTTGTTGGCATTGACTTCGAACAAAGGGGCTTTTGATTTCCAGTTTTTTGAGCAGGAGGGGGAACGCTTGTACGAGCGGGTGCTGAGGAAATCTCAGGAGTGGGGAAATGACCGTAATATGATGTATGTGGTGGGGGCGACGAAGGCGGACATGCTGGAGGGCATCCGGAAGATTGTCCCGGAACATTTCCTGTTGGTTCCCGGAGTCGGTGCCCAGGGGGGTAGCCTGGAGGAGGTGGCAAAGTATGGGATGAACAATCATTGCGGTTTGATTGTCAATTCTTCGCGTGGGATTATCTTTGCAGACAAGACGGAGAATTTTGCCCGTCGTGCCGGCGAGGAAGCCCGGAAGTTGCAGGCTGATATGGAACGTCTGCTTGCCGGGCGGGGGATAGTGGATTGACGTGGAATAGGGAGATATTGTCCGGGAAGGGGTTATTGCGGTAATTTGCCATGACCCCTTTCCTTTTTTTGCAGGACGGTGATTGTTTGCTGTGTGACGCTTGGGGCAGTCTGTTTGCTTTTGGCAGCGAGGAAGAGGGTGAACGCGCTGCATATTCCAATGATAATGGCGGTTGTGTGAAGCATGTTGCCCATGCCGGCGAGGGGGGAGAGGATTCCTCCAAACAAGAAACAGAGGAAGCCGAGAACGGCAGAGGCGTTTCCGGAGTTTTTCCTTTCCAGTTCGAGGGCAAGGGTGGTGGAGGTGGGCAGTATCATGCCGAGGCATACGAGCAGCAGGAACAGGGTGCTTTCGACGATGGTGATGGGGAAGTCCAATATGAATGCCGTGCCGACGAGGAGGCTTAACAGGAAGAAGCCCAGGCTTCCGGATCGGAGTGCATGTTCTGTATCCCTGAATTTGATAATCAGGAAGCTGCCGAGCATGATGCCCAATGCGTTTATGCCAAAGCACAGGCTGTAGCCCAGAGGGGAAATGCCGTAATGGCTTTGGAAGATGAAGGGCGAGGCGGCAATGTAAGTGAACATGACTCCCATGGCAAAGGATTGGATGAGGACATATTGCATGAATTGCCGGTTGTGCAGGACGGGCAGGTAGCTGAGTATGGCGGTTTTGATTCCCTTGATGCCTGTGTTGGATGTTTTCATGGATTCGCGGAAAGGAAGTAGCATAATGCAGAGGACGATACCTATTGCCAGCAGGATGGCAAAGATGCCGCGCCAGTCGGTCACTCCCAGCAGGACACCGCCCAATACCGGGGCGAAGATGGGGGCTAAGCCTTGTACCGCGCTGAGCATGGAGAAGAACTTTGCCAGTTCTTTGCCTTCATAGAGGTCGGCGGCGATGGCTTTGGAGATGACGACTCCTCCCGCACCGGCTATGCCTTGCAGCAGACGGAAGAACAGGAACCAGCCGATGGTTGGGGAGAGCAGGCAGGCTGCCGTTGAGAGGATAAATAGCAGGAGAGAGGCGAGGAGGGGGCGTTTCCTGCCGTAGCGGTCGCTGAAAGGTCCGATAAACAATTGCCCGACAGCTAAACCTATCATGCTGAAAGTTAAGCTCATTTGCACGCGTGATGCGGTGGTTTGGAAATATTCTCCCAAGGCGGGCAGTGCCGGGAGGTAGAAGTCAGTTACGAATGGCCCGAAGGCTGACAGCAGTCCGATGAGGATGAGTATGTAAAGACGTGAATTTGTTTTTGTTTTCATTGTGTGTCGTTTTATTTTGTGCTGCAAAATACGCGATAATCTCCGGGATTTTTTCGTCCTGTTTTTCTTCGGATTCGTCCTGTTTGTCGCTTTGGAAGTAAATTGTTATCTTTACGGGACTTATTTTTGTCGTATGGAAATGCCATTATTAACAGTGTCTGATTCGTTGGAAAGCGTGTCTGCCATTTTTCCGGAGACGGAGGCGCACCGGAATAATTTGAATGGTGTGGTTTTTCTTTTGGTGACGGGCGGAAAGGGGATGTTGGAATTGGATGGACGCGCCATACCGTTGTGCAAAGGGGCTTTGGTGAGCGTGTTGCCTTTCCATTTGTTGCAGTTGTTGCAACAGGAGCGGTTGGAATGCCGCATTTTGGCTTTTGCTTTTGATTTTATGGACAGTTTTCCTTTTGTACTGCGTTCACAGATTTCTGAAAGGATGGAGAAGGTGCCTCATATCTTGCTGGATGCCGGAGAGTTGCAACTTCTGGTGGAACGCCATGATTTGCTGCTTGCCCACAGCTTGCGGACTTCGCATGCTTCATATCAGGAGATTATGCGGGCATTGGTATTTGTTTGGCTGGCAGAGGTCAGCGAGATATATGCGCATAAAAAGGTGGAGTCTGTCGCAACCCATTACGAGCAGATGGCAAACCAGTTTTTCCGCCTTCTGCATGTGCATGTCCGCTTGCACCGGGATGTTGCTTTTTATGCCGGGCAACTGTGTGTGACTCCCAAATACCTTTCCAAGGTTATCAGACAGGTAACTGACCATACGCCTTCTTTTTGGATTGCGGACTTTACGCTCAAGGACGCCAAGGCGTTGCTGAAGTCTTCATCTTTGACGATAACCCAACTTTCAGAACAATTGAATTTTCCCAATTCCTCTTTCTTTGCCCGTTATTTTAAGCGGCATACCGGCATGTCCCCGCAGGCGTATCGGGCAAGGTTGTAATTGCGGCTTGGGTTATTTCAAGTTGAAAATCCGGGGTTGGATGGAGTTGGTATTGTGGAAGGCTTTGGCAGATTCTTCTTGCAGGGAGGAATTGGCGACATCTACTTTTTGTCCTTCATTTGATTTGTAGTAAGCGAATGCACATAGAATCAAGAGGAACAGGAAGAAATGAATTGCATCATTCTTTTTGCGTGGGTTGGGTTTCTTGTTCATGCCTTTTCTTTTTTGATTGGTTTGCTTTATAATAGATGCAGGAAATTGGTTTTCGTTGCGTTGGGGGTGATGTTTTTTTCTGTTTAGTCAAGATTTTTCCGGGCAGAAAAAAATCTTTTGCAATTTATAGCTTTATTGCCGGGAATGTTCTACTTTTGTTTTGAAATAGAAATTGTAAATATAAAAATATTCAAGCGTATGAAATTTTTTATTGATACCGCCAATTTGGCACAGATCCGTGAAGCCAATGAGATGGGCGTGTTGGACGGAGTGACGACTAATCCTTCCCTGATGGCTAAGGAAGGCATAAAGGGAACAGAGAATTGCAAGAAGCATTATGTTGATATTTGCAATATTGTGAATGGTGATGTAAGTGCAGAGGTGATTGCTACGGATTATGAGGGGATGATAAAAGAAGGGGAGGAATTGGCGGCTTTGCACCCGAATATTGTGGTAAAAGTTCCTTGCATCGCTGATGGCATAAAGGCTATCAAGTATTTTACAGATAAGGGAATCCGTACTAACTGCACTTTGGTCTTTTCTCCGGGGCAGGCTTTGCTGGCAGCCAAAGCGGGGGCTACTTATGTTTCTCCTTTTGTAGGGCGTTTGGATGATATCACAAGCGATGGAATTGAGTTGGTGGGCAAAATTGTGGACATGTATCGTTATTATGGTTTCCATACGCAGGTACTGGCGGCTTCTATCCGCACGACACAGCACATTATTCAGTGTATTGAAGCGGGTGCGGATGTAGCTACTTGTCCGTTGCCGGCTATCAAGGGATTGTTGAACCATCCGTTGACTGACATAGGTTTGGCTAAATTCCTGGAAGATTATAAGAAAGTAAACGGTTAATATTGCCGTATGTACGTCAAGTTATTTGAGGATAACCCCAATGGGCGTGATATCCGGAAGGTCGTGGATATATTGAAAGACGGAGGAGTGATTATTTATCCGACGGATACGATATATGCGATGGGATGTGATATCAATCAGGTGAAAGCTGTGCAACGGGTTTGCCATTTGAAAGGAGTGAAGCCGGAGAAGGCGAACTTTTCGATTATTTGCCAAGACTTGTCGAACATAGCCATGTATGCGAAAGTGAGCAATGAGGTTTTTAAGTTGATGAAGCATAATTTGCCCGGGCCCTTTACTTTTATTTTGCCAGCGACGAACCGTTTGCCCAATGTCATGATGAACCGTCGCAAGACGATAGGTATCCGTGTGCCGGATAATTTTATTGTGCAGGCGATAGTGGAAGAATTGGGAAATCCTCTTTTAACTACTTCTGTCAAGGCGGATGATGAGGTGGTGGAATATATGACTGATCCTGAATTAATCCATGAGAGGTATGGAAATTTAGTGGATTTGGTTATAGATGGCGGTTATGGCAAGAATGTCGCTTCTACCGTCGTGGATTGCACAGGGGATGAAATAACCATCGTGCGCCAAGGCATTGGAGACTTGATTTGAGTGCATTTGGAGTGATATATAAAAAGCCGCCCAAGGCGGCTTTTTTATTTCTTCCAGAATGACTTGGTGAATAGTACCATGACCGTGAGAATTTCCAACCTGCCAATTAGCATAAGCAAGGAGAGGAGAACTTTTGCAAAATCATTTAAATGGGCATAGTTGAACATAGGTCCCACGCTTCCGAAACCTGGTCCCACATTGCTTAGGCAAGTGGCGACAGCACTGCATGAAGTTGTAATATCCTCGGTGAAGAGGGTCATGAGCAAACTGCCCAGCAGGAAAATAATGATATACAGGATAGCAAACCCCATAATCCCGGTCATGATGTCGGGATGCACGCTTTTGCCATTGTATTTGGTGGTTATGATGCCGTTAGGGTGGATGATTCTTTTCAATTCCGCAAATGAATTTTTGAATAGAAGTTGAAGCCGGACGATTTTAAGACCGCCGGCGGTGGAGCCTGCCGATGCGCCAATGACAATCAACAGGAAGATAATCATGCCTAAGAAAGGCGGCCACAGGAGGTAGTCTGCAGTGGCAAATCCGGTTGTGGACATGATTGTAGTCACTTGGAACAAGGCATCCCGGAAGCTTTTTTCAACGTCTCCCCAACCGTCCAAGTAAAGCACGGTGCCGATAATCAGGCTGGCTCCAAGGGCGATGATGGTGTATAATTGAAATTCGTTGTCATGAATTACTTTTCTCCATTGACCTTTGATGGCTGCGCATACCAAACCGAAATTCGAGCCTGCGATGAACATAAAGACAATGAGTACGTAATGAATATAGGGAGAGTCCCAATAGCCGACACTGGTGTTTTTGGTGGAGAAGCCGCCGGACCCCATTGTGGACATGGCGTGGCAGATACTGTCAAAAAGATTCATTTTGCCAATACACAGCAATCCGGTTAATAGTGCCGTAAGCGTTAAATAGATAACCCATAACCTCCGGGCGGTTCCTGTAAAAGTGAATGAGCTTTTGGAATGGACTGGTCCCGTTGTTTCTGCAACATATAGGTCTCGTCCTTCAATGCCTAAGCTGGGCAAAATGGCAAGGAAGAGCATAATGATGCCCAAGCCGCCCAGCCAATGGGTGAGGCTTCGCCAGAAGAGGGTCGCATGGGGAACAATCTCGACATTGGTGATGACGGATGCGCCCGTGGTGGTGAAGCCCGATATGGTCTCGAAGAAGGCGTCTGTAAATGCAGGCAGTGTCCCGCTGAAAATGTAAGGCAGGCATCCGAATAGGGAGAAGACAATCCATACGACGGTGACTGTGAAGTATCCGTCTTTTTTTGCCAGGATGCGGTCTTTGGGTTTGACAAATGACGTAATGGCGATGCTGGTCACTAAAGTGATGCTTGCGGTATAGGCGTATGCTTTCCAATCAGGTTCATGGTAGAAAAGGGCGACACAAAGGCATAGGACGAAGAAGAAGGTTTCAATAAGTAACAACCTGCCCATGAGATTGGCGATAAAGCGAAAGTTTATCATGTCAGTACGTGTTATTGGAAATATTTGACGACTTTCTTGACTGTATTTTGCAGGCAGAAAATAACGACATTGTCTCCTGCTTGTATTTGTACACTACCTGTTGCTATAATAGTCTCGTTTCCCCTGAATACTCCGCCGATGGTGGCATCTCGAGGAAAGTCAATGTCCTTGATCGGGTGCTTGGTGATTTTCGAACCCGGACGGGCTTCCAGTTCAAATACTTCAGCTTCAGAGAAAGTCAGGAACTTCAAATGCTTGATATCCACTTTCATTGTATATCGGTAAATGTGGGATGCCGTAATCAGCTTGGTGTTGATGAGGCTGCCGATTCCGATATTTTCTGCCAAATCGATGTAGTCGATGTTTTCCACTTCGGCGACGCTTTTCTTTACGCCCATTTTTTTTGCCAGCAGGCAAGAGAGAATGTTGGTTTCCGATGAATCGGTGACACTGATGAAAGCGTCTATGTTTTGTATCCCTTCTTCACGCAGCAGGTCAAGGTCGCGTCCGTCGCCATTGATAATGAGGGTCGATTTTAACCTGTCTGTCAATTGGATGCATTTCTCTCGGTCTTTTTCTATAATTTTGACGTTATAGTTTTTTTCAAGCAATGAGGCTGCTTTGACCCCTATGCGCGAAGCACCTACGATGACAATGTTTTTTACTTCAAAAGGTTCTTTCCCGCAAAGGAAGAAGACTTCAGAAATAAAATCCGGACGGGTGACCACAAATATCAGGTCTCCGTACTTGAGCTCATCGTTTCCTCGGGGAATGATAGTGTGGTTGTGGCGTTTGATGGCAACGATTCGGAACTGGTCGGCTCCGTATGTGGCTGCCATTTTTATCAGGGTGTGGTTTAATATGGGGGCGTTTTCCCATAATTTGATGCCCAACAGTTGCAAGCGTCCATCTGAGAAATTATGCATCTGCCGTGTACCGGTCAGTTTCAGAGAGGCGACAATTTCTTCGGCAGCCAACCGTTCCGGATAAATGAGTGAGTCTATACCGATGGAGCGCAGGTATTCAGCATTTTCTGTCTCCAGGTATTCACTGTTGTTTACCCGTGCGATGGTCTGTTTTGCCCCTAATTTTTTGGCTAAGATGGCTGAGTTGATATTTTGGTCTTCCAATGGGTTGACTGCAATGAAAAGGTCACACTTGTCCACTTCCGCGTCTTTCAAAGCGCCGATGGAAGTGCATGATGCAACCGTGGAAAGGATATCCAACTGGCTTTCCAGTTCTGCTAATTTCTCTTCATCGCTATCAATTAGCATGATGTTATGTTCTTGTCTGCTAAGCATCTTCGCTAAGTGGGTGCCTACAGAGCCTGCTCCTGCAATGACGATATTCATAATTTTTTTCTTAAGAATTTCTGACGGCAAATGTAGTAAAATAATGATAATAGTAATAGGTAAATTTTTTTATTTATTTTATAGGCAAATATATTGCTCCCTGTTCGGCACTGTTCAGAAAATCGATGTGATGTTCTTTGCAAAATTGCTCCCAGGCTTGTGCGCAATAGCTGTGGTTTGAGCCGTCAAGAATGATTTTCCTCGGATAGGGAAGGGGCGTGTCGGAACCAAACAGATGTTGGGGATATAAGTTGTTTGTGACAATAAGGATGGTTGCCTTGCGGTATGGCGTAAGTGTATTTTTGTCTGCAATAAATAAAGTGTCATTGGGCAAATAGCAGATAGGGGGATACCAATAGAGGCTTGTCCCAAGCACTCCTGCCGTCGGTGGCAGAGCTTTCAGTTTGTTGCGCAGCAAATAGGGGATTGAATCCGGTTCTTCTTTGCAGGAGTGTTTTAACGGGAGGTAAAACCCGTTGTAATTCAATATGACGGAAGATTGCCGGTAATGGTGGAATACAACGATTTCTTTGCGTGATGATATATAGAAATTGGTGGCGATGGAGGTAAGCAGTAATGCGAGCATGCCTCCCACCGTTGCATATAAATAAGCGGTTTTGCGGTTCAGCAGATAATAGCCGAAAACAAAAAGAATGATATACAACAATAGGATGGTCAGGGGCGTCGGGTAAAGGTTTTGAAGGTTGAGCATGTAGGGCGACAGCCATTGCAGGCAACTTAGTAATGCTTTGCAAAGCATTTCACAGGCAGGCATTAAATATTGGCTGATAGCCAAGGGGAGTATGAGGCATATTGTTGCGCCATAGAGCAATAAGGTCGATAGGGGGACCGCAACCAGGTTGGCAATAATCCCATTTGCGTTCAAGGTGTGGAAATAATAGGCGCAGATGGGGATGGTTGGGATTTGTGCCGCCAGCGTGATGCAACAACAGGAATATACCTTGGAAGGGAGTTTCGGCAATTTCCCGGGAAGCCTGAATAAATAAGGGTATAGCAGCATGATGCCTGCATAAGCGCTATATGACATGAGGAAACTGACGGAATACAGGGCAGAAGGTTGGAATAACAGCGTCAGGAGGGCGGAAGCTGCCAAGATATTGACCGGATTGTAATGCCGGCTTAAAGTTTGGCTGATGGCAAAAAATGACAGGATTGTTGCGGCTCTTGCCACAGCGGGTTCCATTCCTGTCAGGCAGGCATACCCCCAAAGCAGGGGTAATACGAGGAGCAGAGTCGTCCATCTGGAGAGATGCAGGCGGCGGAAAAATAGCATGAGCAACCAATAAATGGCACCGACATGCAATCCTGATACAGAAAGCAGGTGTACCGTACCGGTCTTGATGAAGAGTTCGTTCAAGTCTTTTTGCATGTCATTCCGGTAGCCTAAACAGAGGGCGTTTATCAGCCTGACGCATGTGCTGTCCTGGGTCAGTTGCTCTGTTTTGCGTAATAGTTTCGCACGTTGCTCGTTGAAATAGGAAAGCAAGGTGTGTGACTGCCCTGTCCGTCGGGGCGGAGTGACGGGGCGCAATTGATAGAATACCCCTTGCTGTTTCATGTAATGGGCGTAGCTGAATTCGTAGGGGTTTCCATTGTAGCGGAAGGGTAAGATGCGGGTGTAAAATCTCAGGGAATCGCCGGTATGGTAAGTGGTGTCTATGCTAAATCTGCTGAGGTAAAAACGGTCGCCGTTGGCAGTCAATATGTAATTGTTGCCTGCAAGTTCTTCTTCGCAACGTGCCTGGAGCAGATAGACGCTTTCCGGATTGTATTCTCGGGGCGTGGGGTGCGGGCTTGCATTCCCGATGCAGAAGAATGCCGCTAACAGGCAAAGGTCTGTTCCCGCCCTTGAGAACCGGAACAAACTCAAAGCTGCAACCCATGCCCCTGCCATGCACCATGCCGGCAACGTGAAATAAGTATTGCACAAAATACCGCCCATTAGGGCAATTAACAGGTAAAGGAACGGATATTTGCGATTGAATTTCATATCCTGTTGCGGTTAATGCCCTAATCGGTAGTGTGACGGGTCACCTGGGAAGAATGACCCGGTAGGGGGCTTTGAACTTGCCCAGGCTGAGGTTGTTGAGTTTGCTTTTGAGCAGGCGTTTCTTTAAAGCGGAAAGGTGGTCAGTGAAGAGAATCCCGTCCAGGTGGTCATATTCATGCTGGATAATCCATGCCTTAACGCCGGAATATACTTCTTCATGTTGCTTCCCTTCTTCGTCCATATAAGAAATGCGGATGTTATCCGTGCGTTTCACGTCCTCATGGATGCCGGGAATGCTGAGGCAGCCTTCATTGCGGCTGATTTCATCCCCCCAGCGTTCAGTGATATGTGCATTGATAAAGGCTTTGCGGAAACCTGCACAGTCGGGGTCCATTTCTGCGAAGGCATTGCCATCCACGACGAAAAGGCGGATGTTGCGTCCGATTTGAGGGGCTGCCAACCCGACGCCGTCTGCCTCGTCCATGGTCTGGAACATGTCGGCGATGAGCTTTGTCAAGCCCGGATAATCGGTGGTGATGTCTTCAGAGATTTTACGTAAAATAGGATGCCCGTATATGACAATAGGTAAAAACATAAACGATAGATTTTATTTGTTTCTTAGATTTCTTTGTTGTTCCATGTAAGAAGTCAGGATAAGTGTGGCGCTTATATTATCGATAAGGGCTTTATCCTGGCGGGTTTTCTTCTTGGCGCCTCCTTCAATCAAGGCCTTGTGGGCAAGGACGGAGGTGAACCGTTCATCGTAAAGGACAACGGGAATGTCCGGAAACTTCCGTTTGAGGGAGGCTACGAAAGGCGTGATGTGGCGCATGTTTGCAGAATCCGTGTTGTCCATCTGTTTCGGATGCCCGACAACAAAAAGTTCGACGGTTTCATGCGAAACATACTCTTGCAGGAATTGGAGCAAGGTATGCGTGGGAACAGTCTGCAGCCCTGTCGCAATAATGCATGCAGGGTCGCTGACAGCAATCCCCGTCCTTTTGGTCCCGTAGTCTATGGCTAAAATTCTTCCCACTTCCTTATTCGTTTACAATGACAAATATGTCCTCATTCGGTTTTTTCATCAGATACTGCTCGCGGGCAAATTTTTCAAGGTTTTCTTTATTGCCGAGCAGTTCTTGGATTTTCCGGTTGTCTTCCTTGATTTTGTTCTCGTAATATGCCTTTTCTTTTTTCAATACGGTGATTTTATGGTTAAGCTGCATTTTTTCAATCAGGTTGTTTTGGTCGAAAAAAGTAAGCCAAACCAAAAAGATAAGCGCCGTTAAAGTATATTTGTTCATAAAAAGGACAAACAGAAGACGCCGGAAGCCGATATTATTATTGTTCCATTTCATGCTTTGCGCAAAGATAGAAAGATTTATCGTATATTTGTTCACTGATAACGGAAAATTATACATGGGAATGAGAAAAAGTTTTTGGTGTCTGTTGATAGGCCTTTTGGCGGGCAGTATGTTGCCTGCCCGGGGGCAACGGCAGGAGATGCTGTTGAATGATAACTGGCAGTTCCGTTTCTCGCATCAGGTTGAAAAAGGGAGCGCCAGGCGTGTCGATTTGCCACATACCTGGAACGCCCAGGATGCCCTGGCGGGGAAACTGGATTACAAGCGCGGCATAGGGAACTATGAAAAACGCCTTTGGGTGAAGGAAGAATGGAGGGGCAAACGCCTGTTCCTGCGTTTCGAGGGGGCCAACAGCGTGGCGGATGTCTTTATAAACGGTTGCCACATAGGGCAGCACCGGGGCGGCTACGGTGCCTTTGTGTTTGAAATCACGGATAAAGTGGACTATGGCGCGGGAAATGCCCTCCTGGTGCGGGTGAACAATGCCGAGACCCTGGAAGTGATGCCCCTGGTGGGCGACTTTAACTTTTACGGGGGCATTTACCGCGATGTACATTTGATTGTTACGGAGCCGTTGTGCATTTCACTTACGGATTATGCTTCGAGCGGGGTGCGCTTGGTGCAGGACAGCGTCAGCCGCTCCTATGCTTCCGGGCGGGCGGTGGTGCGGTTGTCGAACGGCAGTGGCAAAGAGCGGCATGCCCTCTTGCGCCTGCGCTTGCTGGACGGCAACCGGGAAGCCTGCCGCGGGGAACGCGGGGTGGTATTGCCTGCGGAGGGGGCAGTGGTACAGGAAGTCGCTTTTGAATTGGAAGCCCCGCGCCTGTGGAACGGCACCCAAGACCCCTTCCTTTACCGGGCGGAAGTGTCCTTGTGGGCGGATGGGAAGAAACTGGACGAGGTGGTGCAACCTTTGGGGTTGCGCTGGTTCCGGATAGACCCGGACCGGGGGTTTTTCCTCAACGGGGAGCACCTGCCCTTGCATGGCGTATGCCGCCACCAGGACCGGGAAGGGATAGGCAACGCCTTGAGGCGTGAACACCATGAGGAGGACGCCGCCTTGATGGTGGAGATGGGAGTGAATGCCGTGCGATTGGCGCATTACCCGCAAGCGGAGTATTTCTATGAATTGATGGACAGTCTGGGCATCATCGTTTGGGCGGAGATACCCTTCGTGGGACCCGGAGGCTATGCCGACGAGGGCTTTGTGGACCTGCCCGCTTTCCGGGAAAACGGCAAGGAACAACTGCGGGAACTGATACGCCAGCACGGCAACCATCCCTCCATCTGCTTGTGGGGCATCTTCAACGAACTGTCCATGCGGGGTGACAGCCCCGTGCCCTACCTCCGGGAGCTGAATGACCTGGCGCATGCCGAAGACCCCGGGCGGCTTACCGTGGCAGCGTCCAACACCGACGGGGAATTGAATTTCGTGACGGACGCCATGGGCTGGAACCGTTACGACGGATGGTACGGGGGCACGCCCGCTTCCCTGGGCAAGTGGCTGGACAGGATGCATGCCGCGCATCCGGAGTTGTGCATTGCCGTCAGCGAGTACGGGGCAGGGGCAAGCATCTACCACCAGCAGGACACCCTCGTGAAGCCCCTGCCGGTGAGCTGGTGGCATCCGGAGAACTGGCAGACGCACTACCATGTTGAGAACTGGCGGGAAATGGCCGCCCGTCCCTTCGTCTGGGGGACTTTCGTGTGGAACATGTTCGATTTCGGGGCTGCCCACCGCCATGAGGGCGACCGTCCCGGCATCAACGACAAGGGGCTGGTGACCTTCGACCGCAAGGTGCGCAAAGATGCCTTCTACTTCTATAAAGCCAATTGGAACAAGAAGGAGCCGGTACTTCGCCTGGCGGAACGGCGTTGCGTGCGGAGGACACGCTCCGTGCAGTCTTTCCGGGCTTTCACGAACCTCCCCGAGGCGGAATTGTTCGTCAATGGCAAAAGCTGCGGCATACGGAAAGCCGACGGGCTTTGCGTCGTGGAGTGGGGAGGCATCAGGCTCCGTCCCGGCGAGAACCACGTCCGCGTCACGGGTACCAAAAAACAAAAGCATATCGAAGACCAATACACCTGTTTTTACGAGGAATAAGGGACGCTGAGCCCGCTTCCTTTTTCTTAAAACGATAGTGATGCCTTTTCACGGGCTATGCTGCCGCCTCTCCTGCCCCGGGAGAGGTTTTTTTATGCTGGGCGGGCGCTTTTATCCTAACCCCCTTGCCTTTTTTGCCTGTCCTCGTGGGGTGAAGGCAGCCTGCCTCTCCCTGCACCTTTGCCGCCCCTTCCAGCAGGGAAACAGGAGGCAAACCGGTGGAAAACAGTGAATAATCTATCCCTATTTCCTATATATTTCTACAATATCAATGCATGAAATATTCTGAAAACACATCGGAAACACTTCAAAAACATTATATATTAAAAGGTTTTTGTAAGGTTCTTGAAAGGTTTTTGAAAGGTTTTACATAGTAATGTATTAGTTATGATGAAGTTATAAGGACGTGTTTTCACTTGTTTCCTCCCTGTTTGGGGCGGGGAGGGATAGGGTGTAAGCCGTTGGTATATAGTGGTTAAAGGGGCGGATGGAATGCCTGTGGGCGGAGGGAGGAAATGCCTTTCACGGGGAGTATCCGGACAGGGAGGGAGGAAGGGATGGTTTGCGGGGGAACGGGGCAGGGGCGGTTGGGGAACGGGTGTGGAGGCGGTGGGGAAAATTTCCACGGCAGGGGAAGGGGCAAGGAAGGGTTTTCAGGGAATAGAGGTTTGTTTTTGAGGGGGTTGGTGTTTTGGCATGGATTTGGGCTTGTTTTTTGCGAGGGGTGTGGGTGTATTTTGTAATAAGTATAGATTATGGATAATGTAAATAGGATGATTCGGAACGGGGTTCGGTTGGCTTTGGTTTTGTGGTTTTGTGGTATGGGGTTGAGCGGGTATGCTGCCGCGCCGGACCATGACGAGGAAGAGCAATTGAGAAGGAAAGTGTTGAAAATCACAGGTGTCGTTATTGATGAGAAGTCGGAGCCGATTGTGGGGGCGACGGTGCTGGAGAAGGGGACGACGAATGGCGTGGCGACGGATGTGGACGGGAGGTTTACGCTGGAGGTGAGGGGGAATGCCGTGTTGAGCATTTCTTTTATAGGGTATGTGACGGAGGAGGTGCTGGTGACGAATACGGAGCCTTTGCAGGTGCAGTTGAAGGAGGATACGGAGGAGCTGGACGAGGTGGTGGTCGTGGGGTATGGTTCCGTGAAGCGGAAGAATTTTACGGGGGCGGTGAGCACGGTGCGGATGAATAATTCGCCGCTGGCTTTGTTGCCCAATTCCAATCCGATGTCCACGTTGCGGGGGACGGTGGCAGGCTTGACGGTGGGGCAGGAGCAGGGCGCGGGCCAGGCGCCGTCTTTGCAGGTGCGCGGCCAGCGTTCCATCAATGGGGGGAATGACCCGCTGATTGTGATGGACGGGGTGATTTTCATGGGGAGCCTGCGGGATATTGACCCCACGATTATTGAGTCGATGAATGTGCTGAAGGATGCGACGTCGCTGGCGGCGTACGGTTCGCAGGCGGCGAACGGGGTGATTATGATTACGACGAAGCAGGGGATGAGGGGGAAGCCTACGTTGAATTTCAATTTTTCGTGGACGTTGTCGGAGATGGCGAACCGCCCGGATTTGCTGAGCCCGGAGAAGTATTTGCGCAAGGTGAATGCCATTCAGGGTTTCGAGGAGGATGCGGACCCGAGTATTTGGATGACTTCTTTTGAGTTGGAGAATTATAAGAAGGGGCATATTACGGATTGGTTTGATTATGTGACGCGGTTGGGGGTGATGCAGAATTATTCGGTGTCGTTCTCGGGGGCGACGCGGCGGTTGAATTATTTCCTGGCGGGTTCGCATGTGACGCAGAAGGGGATTTTGGAGGGGGACGATTACCGGCGGGAGAATCTGTCGATGCGTTTGCAGAGCGATGTGACGTCGTGGTTGCAGTTGGGGACGCAGATGAATTATGCTTTTAATGATTATTCCGGCCCTTCGACTTATAATCTGGCGCAGGCGGTGACGTTGTCTCCTTATGCGCGGGCGGAGCGCCCGAACGGGGAGATTGAGAAGTATCCGCGGGAGACGAGCACGGTGAATCCTTTGTGGAGCATCCGGAGCGGGGAGGTGGATGACCATGATACGTACGGGACGGTGTTGCTGAAGGGGCATGCGTTGGTGTCGTGCCCGTGGCTGGAGGGGTTGACTTACCGGTTGAACCTGGCGTGGTCGCAGGAGCATGTGGAGCGGGATTATTTTGAGCATGAGGGGCATTTTGTGGCAGAGGGCAATTCGGAGGACCGTTATTCGGCTTCAGCGTTGTCGGCTTTCCTGAGCAAGGCGAACGGGTATAGCGCGCGCACGAAGAACACGTATTGGGTGATGGATAATATTGTGAATTTCAACCGGCAGTTCGGGAAGCATTATGTTGACGTGACGTATGTTTATACGCGCGATTCGAAGAAGTATGATTACCGGAGGATGACGGGGAGCGATTTTTCGGACCAGGGGAATACGGTGTTGGGTGTCGGGGGGCTGACATACGCCAAGACGCAGAAGATTACGAATATTGACCGCACGACGCATAATAATGTGGGTTATTTGGGGCGGGTTAGTTATAATTTCAATGAGACGTATCATTTTAACGCGAGTGTGCGGCGGGACGGTTCGTCCGTGTTCGGTGCCAATTCGAAGTGGGGCGTGTTCCCTGCCGTGGGGGTGGCCTGGACGGTTTCGAATGAGCGGTTTATGCAGGGGGCTGCTTTTCTGGATAATTTGAAGTTGAAGTTTTCGTGGGGGAAGAACGGGAACCAGTCTTTGGACCCGTATGCGACGTTGTCGCGCATCGGCTTGGGGCAGCAAGGCGGGGTGAGTTATACTTTCGGCAATTCGGAGACGGTGAGCTGGGGACAGCGTTATACTTCGCTGGGTAATCCCGATTTGGGCTGGGAGACGACGGAGGCGTTCAATTACGGTTTTGAGCTGGCGATGTTTGCCAACCGGGTGAATCTGGAGGTGGATGCCTACAAGTCGAAGACCACCGGTCAGATATTTGACCGCCTGATTCCGGTGATGAACAACGGGCTGACTTCGATGAAGGCGACGATGGGGCAGATTGACAACTGGGGGATTGAGGCGAATCTGACGACTTATAATATCCGCAAGGGGGCTTGGACGTGGATGTCCAACCTTGTTTTCTCGATGAACCGTAATAAGTTGGTGGACCTTTATGGGGACGGGAAGGATGATATTTCCAACAGCCTGTTTATCGGGAAGTCGCTGGGGGCGATTTACGGGTATAAGAATATCGGCATCGTGCAGGAGGATGACACGGAATATATCCAGGCGAACAATGCCCAGCCGGGAGATGTGATGTTCGCGAATCTGGACGGCAGCGCGGACGGGAAAATTACGGCAGACGACCGTGCCATCCTGGGGTATAATAAGGAGAATTTCCGGATGAGTTTTGCCAATACGTTGACGTATAAGAATCTGGAGCTGTATTTCCTGTTTACGGGCGTTTTTGGCGGCAACGGGTACGGGCAGGCGGTGAATACGTATGCTTACCGCAGCGCCACGGGGGTGATTTATGACAATATGCTGGACCATGACTGGTGGACGCCGGAAAACCGGAGCAATGTTTATCCGAGCGTGGGTTATCAGGACAGCCGATATACTCCTTTGCAGAGTTTCGGTTTTGTGCGGTTGCAGGATTTGACGCTTTCTTATACGTTCAAGCAGGAGTGGTTGGCAAGGTTGCAGATGAGGAGCCTGAAGGTGTTCTTTGCTGCGAAGAATTTGTTTACCGTGACCAATTGGGTGGGGGGAGACCCCGAGATTAAGCAGACGTTCAGCGGGAGTTATGGTTATCCGCTGGCTGCCATGTATTCATTTGGACTTAATTTGACATTTTAAATCGTAAAAAGCAGGTGAAAATGAAAAGATATATTTTGATGTTGGTTGCCGTGCTGGCTTTGGGATTCAGTGGATGTAACGATGATTTGTTTTTGGAGGAGCATCCCGATACGTTTTATACGGCACAAGATGCTTTCAAGACCGTGGACCAGGTGAAGGCGTGCGTCACGAATATGTACGTGCATGCCCGTTATTGGTTGCAGAATGATGTGTTCCTGAAGGGGAAGGGCACCGATTTTTATGACGACCCGATGTGGCGTTCGAGCGGGAACGGTATTTCTAATTTTTCTTCCTGGTCATCGGACAAGGGGGAAATCAATAATATTTACGATGCGTTTTATCAGTTGGTGAGTTATGCCAACCAGACGCTTGAGGGGGCGGAGGTCAGCGGATTGAATTGGGACAGCGAGGATGACCGCTTGTATGTCCGTGCGCAAGCCCGTTTTTTCAGAGGTTTTGCCTATTTGGTGTTGGGGGAATTGTATGGCGGAGTGCCTCTTGTGGAGACTTTTTACCAGGAGCCGCGGTATGATTTTACCCGTTCCACGCGAGAGGAGACTTACCGTTTTGCGATTGCAGATTTGAAAGCGGCTGCCGATACGTTGCCGGATTATCCCAAAGAAGCGGGTTATGTGGCGAAGGGGGCGGCATTCCATTTCTTGGCTGAAGCTTATATTGCGTTGGCGACGATTCGGGACAATGACGTGGTGTTGTTGGATTCTGCCGTGAAGGCTACGGAGGAGGTGACGGCACGGCATGCGTTGATGAAGGAGCGTTTCGGTTCGCGGGCAAATCCTGATGGAGGAGAGGAGATGAACGGGGTGGCTGCTTATTATCCGGACGGGGATGTGTTCTTTGACCTTTTCCAACGGGGCAATCTGGATTATTCGGAAGGGAATACGGAGGCGCTCTGGACGTTGCAGAATGACGTGGAGGTCTGGCATGAGTTTGGCGGAAACCAGAGCCTTGCTTATCCGAACAATTTTTCGCCGGTGATGCGGGAGATGAAATGGACGGATGAGTATGCGACAGATGAAAGTACGGGGCCTTGGGTTGCCAATATTGACGAGAGCAAGTATCCGGGCGGCAATTTCTGCGCATACGTCGGGGGACGCGGGGTGTCCTTCAATGCGCCGACGAAGTATGTGTGCGAGGACATTTGGGAGAACGACGAGGGGGATATCCGTAATTCTGCTGTCAATATCCGCAGGGAGTGGGTATGTATAGACACGACGCACCCCCTGTACGGGAAGCCGGTGACGCTGGATATGTTGAAGACGGATAATATCGACCGTTTTTACCCGATATGGACGAAGTTTGCACCGGTGGATGACTGGGGATTTGAGGATTTGCAGTATGGCGGCAACCGTTCGAACATGTTCCGTGACGATTATGCCTGCCGTTTGGCAGAGACCTGGTTGTTGCAGGCGGAAGCTTATCTGCGCATGGGGAATACGGGGAAGGCTGCCGATGCAGTCAATGAGGTGCGCAGCCGGGCAAAGTGCCAACATTTGGCGACAGCCGGGGAGATGTCATTGCAATATATCCTGGACGAGCGTGCCCGCGAACTTTTTCTGGAGGAACGGCGCTGGTGTACTTTGCTCCGCATGGGGCATGAGGTCTTTGCCGACCAATTGTTAGGTTATGCTTATTATACCAGGGATTATCCGACTTATACGGGGACATTGGAGTGGAGCCTTTTCCCGATACCGCAAAAAGCCATTGACTCGAACTTGGATGCCAAGTTGGAACAGAATGAAGGGTGGTAAGTAGCGATTGTGCGCCTCGGCAATAGAAAAAAGGGTAAACTCTTTTTTCTATTGCATTCGGCTTTCGCTATATTTGAATAATATAGGATGCGCCTCAGAAATGAAAAAAAGAGCTTGCTCTTTTTTCATTACATTTGGCTTTCACTATATTTGCACCGTAATAGTAAGAATGGCAAAATGTATTTTGACAAGTGTAATGTAGTTTGCTTGGTAGGTGTAATCTGTTTATTTGTAGCTTCGCCATTGCATGCACAACAGAGTGATTCTTTGTGGAAAGGGCTTGTGCATGGGGTGGAGGTCAATGTCCGTCCGGAATATGTTTTTCAAACCAATCCTTTTCTACAGGGGGATAACATGAAAGGGAAACCTGTCCGGGGAGCTTTTTCCGCCCATTTGAAATACCGTTTCCGTTATCGTCCGGGGTCCTTGCTTGATAGAATTTACGGGGGTGTTTACCAGGGAGTGGGAATCGGACGTTATGCTTTCGGAGAGTCGGAGCAAATCGGCACTCCTTTGGCATTGTATTTGTTTCAGGGAGCCCGGATTGCTACGGTAGCTCCCGGGTTATCGTTCAATTATGAGTGGAATTTTGGACTGTCCACAGGTTGGGTGACTTACATGGAAAATTCCTATAATAAAATGATGGGGTCTAAAATGAATGCCTATATTAATGCCGGTTTTTATTTTAATTGGCTGCTGACTCCGCAGTTGAATGTGAATGCAGGGGTGACTTTGTCCCATTTTTCTAATGGGAATACCAATATCCCTAACGCGGGGTTGAATACGATAGGGCTGAAATTGGGACTCGCTTATACTTTTTGTGACAGGGCTATGGGGGAGAATTTGCGTAATCCGAAGCGTGGGGAAGTGCCTGATTTCCGGCGGCATGTCACATACGATGTGGTGTTTTTTGGTTCGTGGAGGCGCAGGGGATTTGATATAGGGGATGGACAGTATCCGTCTCCTGAAGCTTATCCTGTATTTGGTTTCCAGTTTTCTCCCATGTATAATTTAGGTTATAAATTGCGTTTAGGGGTTTCGTTGGATGGGGTTTATGATGGTTCTGCTAATGTGCGTTTGGGTGAAAATGCAGATGGTTATGATATCCGTCCTTCGGATATTATAGACCCTGAGTTATATCAGCAATTGGCGTTGGGAATTTCAGGACGTATTGAATACGTTATGCCGTTTTTTACAGTGGGTATTGGTTTTGGGGGTAATTTTTTAGGATATGGGGAGTTCAAAGTTTTTTATCAGATGTTGGCGTTGAAAATAGCATTGTCAAGGGAGATTTTCGTGCATGTGGGGTATAATTTGCAGGAATTCCGGACGCCCAGCTTCTTGATGTTGGGCGTAGGTTTCCGTTTTAATAATAAGCCCTAAAAGGGGGAACCTTTCAGGGCTTTATTTTAGATGGTTTTAGTTGCCATGTTTAGAATGGAGTTTCAGACGCATTAGCCGTAAGTCTTCTTCAGAGTAATCACCTTCAAAAGCATCAAAGGCTTCGGAAATGTTATCTGTTGTGGCTTCCATGAAATAATCCATGATTTCTTCCTGTTGGTCTGCATCAAGTATTTGGTTGAGGTAATAATCGATATTCAACTTGGTACCTGAAAATACGATGGCTTCCATTTCTTTGATGAGTTCGTCGTATGTAAGACCAAGGGTAGAAGCGATGTCTTCCAAGTCGATTTGCCGGTCAATGTTTTGAATGATATATACCTTGAATTTGGATTTGTTGGCGACAGTCTTTACCACCATGTCTTGTGCCCGTTCGATTTCATTGTCTTCCACATATTGTTTGATGACTTCAACGAATTCTTTGCCGTATTTTTGGGCTTTGCCGGCGCCTACTCCTTGAATGTTCGAGAGTTCTTCGATGGTGATGGGGTAGTTTGTACACATGTCTTCCAAGGAGGGGTCCTGGAAAATCACGTATGGCGGTAAATTGTTTGTCTTTGCGATTTTTTTGCGCAAGTCTTTTAAGATGGAAAACAATGTGCTGTCGAGAGCTGAGACACCTCCTTTTTCCTGAATCTTATCATCATCGTCGTTCTCGTCAAAGTTGTGGTCTTCCATTAACATGAAACTATGAGGTTTTTTCAAAAATTGCTGTCCTTCCGGTGTAAGTTTGATGACACCATATTGTTCGATGTCTTTTTCAATGAAACCTGCCACCAGAGCCCGTCTGTAAACCATCGTCCAGAATTGTTGGTTCTGGTCTGCACCGCTTCCAAACAATTCCAATTCATCATGTTTATATGCTTTGACGGCATTGTCTGCTTCGCCAACCAGAATGTTTACAAGATGTTCTATTTTGAATTTTTCTTTTACGTCATTGACTAATTGCAAGGCATCACAGACATATTCTTTTCCCTCGAATTCTTTTTTGGGGTACAGGCAATTGTCGCAGTTGCCACAATTGTCCTCTGTGTAATTTTCCCCGAAATAATGGAGCAGTACTTTGCGGCGGCATTGGGAAGTCTCTGCATAAGCAACAGTTTCCATGAGCAATTGTTTGCCGATTTCCTGTTCGGCAATCGGTTTCCCCTGCATGAATTTTTCCAGTTTCTGAATATCTTTAAAACTGTAATAAGTCAAGCAGATGCCTTCTCCTCCGTCACGTCCTGCCCGCCCGGTCTCCTGGTAGTAACCTTCCAGGCTTTTGGGTATGTCGTAATGGATGACAAAACGCACATCGGGCTTGTCTATTCCCATGCCGAAAGCAATGGTAGCAACAATGACGTCTATTTCCTCCATTAAGAATTTATCTTGGTTGGTGCTTCGGGTTGCCGCATCCATTCCGGCATGGTAGGGGGCGGCTTTGATACCGTTGATGCATAATATTTCTGCCAATTCTTCCACTTTTTTCCGGCTCAAGCAGTAAATGATTCCGGATTTTCCTTCGTGGTTTTTGATGAATTTAATAATATCTTTGGTGATGTCACCTTGTTTGGGGCGCACCTCATAGTACAGATTAGGACGGTTAAAGGAAGATTTGAACACTTGGGCATCCATCATGTCCAAATTTTTTTGAATATCATTTTGTACTTTGGGGGTTGCTGTGGCTGTCAGAGCAATAATAGGTGCCCTGCCTATTTCTTCAACAATTGGTCTGATTCTGCGGTATTCTGTCCGGAAATCATGTCCCCATTCTGAAATACAGTGTGCTTCATCAACGGCAAAGAAAGAAATTTTTATCTTTTTGAGAAATTCGACATTGCTTTCTTTGGTGAGCGATTCCGGAGCGACATACAACATTTTTGTCTTCCCGCTCAATATATCCTCTTTGACATTAAGTATTTCATTTTTACTCAACGATGAGTTGAGAAAATGAGCTATGCCTTCTGCGGCTGAAAAAGAACGCATGGCATCTACTTGGTTTTTCATTAAAGCTATCAATGGAGAAATGATGATAGCTGTCCCCTCTAATAATAAGGCAGGCAATTGATAACATAATGATTTTCCCCCTCCAGTAGGCATTAATACAAATGTGTTATTTCCTGCCAATACATTTTTAATAATGGCTTCTTGGTTTCCTTTGAAACTGTCAAAACCAAAATACTCTTTCAATTTTGCATGTAAATCAATTTGCAATCCCATTGTGTTTATCATATTATTCCGCTTACTCTTTCTTCAAGAGTTTGCAAATTTATAACTTAATTCTTATTGGCAAACAATATGGCATAATAAAAGTACATCCATTTTGTTTTTATCCCGGTAATAAAAATGGTACTTTTGTCATTAGTAAAGTTACAGCAAAATATTATTATGGCAAGCATTTGGGTGAATTTTTTTTGGCATAAATATTGCCAAGACATTTGAATATGACTTGAAGTATTTTAGATATATTTTTATATGATTGATATTAAAGAAGTTGCAAAGAAGGTAATTGCTGACGAAGCAGAGGCGATTTGCCGATTAGGAGATTATATTGATGACGATTTTGTGAAAGTAGTCGATTTAATATATAAAAGTAAAGGGAAAGTTATTATTACGGGCATAGGGAAAAGTGCAATCATCGCGCAGAAAATCGTAGCGACATTAAATTCTACGGGGACCCCTGCGGTTTTTATGCATGCTGCGGATGCTATTCATGGGGATTTGGGGATGGTCTGCCACGATGATGTGGTCATTTGTGTTTCCAAAAGTGGTAATACGGCAGAAATAAAGGTTTTGATTCCTTTGATTCGGAATGTCGGGAACAATCAGATTGTCGGAATGGTATCCAATACAGACTCATTCCTTGCGCATAATGCGGAATATGTCATTAAAGCGAAGGTAGATAGGGAGGCATGCCCGAATAATCTGGCGCCGACTAATTCGACTACCGCACAGTTGGTGATGGGGGATGCGTTGGCTATTTGTTTAATACAGTGCCGGAATTTCTCCAGCCGGGATTTCGCCAAATTCCATCCGGGCGGTTCTTTGGGCAAGCGTTTATATACCAGGGTGTCTGATGTATATGATAGTGAAAACCGTCCGCAAGTATCTGAGGAGGATGGAATCCGCAAAGTAATTCTTGAAATGTCTGGAGGACGTTTGGGAGCCGTGGCAGTGACGGATGAGACGGAACGTTTGTTGGGGATAATTACAGACGGAGATTTGCGGCGGATGTTGGAAAAATATCAAAATATAGATACCTTGAAGGCAAAGGACATTATGTCGGTTGCGCCTAAAACTATTTCTGAAGAAGAGTTGGCATACAATGCTTTCCAGAAGATGGAAAAGAATAGCATCACACAATTGGTTGTTGTTGGCGAAGGTGACCTTTACAAGGGCATGGTACATATTCATGACATATTGCGGGAAGGTGTTGTATGATATACATGGTTTGAGCTGGTTTAATGGATAGCCGGGGGATTATGAAACTAAAAGCGGGGCTTGTTTTATTATTGGTTCTGGTGACGCATCTTCTTTATGCCCAGAGTACACGGGTGAGAGGAAAAGTCATAGATGCGGAGACGGGGGAAGTATTGCCCTTGGCGAATGTGTTTTTTAAAGGCACGACGATAGGGGTTACCACGGATTTTGAAGGCACTTATTACTTAGAGACACGGGAGGATGTGGTGGAATTGGAAGCCTCTTTGTTGGGTTATACTGCAAAAGTTGTGAAAATCAATCCGGGGGCATATAATACGGTGGATTTTGCATTGGAGCCGGAACATATTGCTTTGGATGAAGTCAAGGTGACACCGGGCGAAAATCCAGCCCATGCTGTATTACGTAATGTGATACGTAATAAATATAGAAACAATCCGGCTTTTTTGGACAGGTATGTTTGTAAAACCTATACGAAGATGGAACTTGACCTGACCAATATCAAACCGGAGTTTAAAATCAAGCGTTTACAAAAAGACTTCGGCTTTATATTTAACTATATGGATACGTCTGTCATCACGGGCAGGTCATACCTTCCTGTGATGATATCGGAGGCAGTGGCGGACTACTATTTTAGGAAATCTCCGGCGCTTTCGCGTGAGGTGTTGCAAGCCAGCCGTATTTCGGGCATAGAGGAAGATTATACCTTGGCACAGTTTACCGGGCATTTGCATGCGAATATCAATTTATATGACAATTTTATTGATATCTTTGATGTACGTTTTGCCAGTCCTTTGGCTGACCACGGGCAATTGTTTTACAAATATTATTTGGTGGACAGCCTTGCTGTCGGGGGGCGTAAGATTTATAAAATCCGTTTCCATCCCAAGGCTTTTTCTACACCGGTATTGGATGGGGAAGTAAACATAGATTCCATGACTTGGGCTTTGCAATCTGCCCATGTCAAAATGGTGAAGGGGTTAAATGTCAATTGGATAAGAAACCTGGCAATTGACAATGAAAACCAATTGCTGGATGACTCGGTTTGGTTTCCCAAGCAAGATAAACTGTTTGCGGATTTTTCGTTGGTTATGTCCGATTCGGCAAAAATATTTTCTTTTTTAGGACACCGGCAAATTGATTATTCCGATGTGCGCTTGAATGCCGATATCCCCAAGGAGATAGAGAGAATGGATAATAATGTCATGATAAACAGTCAAGTGCTGAAGAATGACGAGCAGTATTGGGATTCCGTGCGTCCTTATACGTTGAGTGAAAAGGAAAAAAGAATTTATGGCATGGTGGATTCCATCAAGAATGTTCCTTTGTATCAGACAATTTATGATGTTGTCATGATGGCGTTGGGTGGATATTATGATGCCGGGAAATTGGAGGTGGGACCTTATTATAAAATACTGAGCTTTAATGACCAGGAGGGATGCCGCTTTCAGTTGGGGGCACGGACGACAACTGATTTCAGCCGTAAAATACGCTTGACCGCATACGGGGCATACGGCTGCAAGGACAAGGCTTGGAAAGGAGGAGGAACGGTGGAATATCTTTTCAGGGAATTGCCGACTTCCAAATTGACCCTTTCTTTTAAGCATGATATGGTGCAATTGGGGGCAGGTGTGAATGCCTTGACGGAGAGCAATATCTTGAGTTCCATCCTTTCGCGTGGAGACAACGACCGGTTGACCATGGTAAATCAGTTGGATGTTGATTTTGAACAGGAATGGCGGCAAGGAATCAGCAATACGTTGGGGATTCAGATACGGGATGTATTTCCCAATTCTTACGTGCCTTTTGTTACGCCGACAGGAGAGCATATCGGAGGCATTTCTTCCACCATCCTTCATTTGAACACCCGATTGTCCAAGGATGAAATCATGGTACGGAAGACTTTTGACAAGTATTCCTTGGGTTCGGATTATCCTGTCCTGTCTTTGGATTTGGCGATGGGAATAAAGGGGTTGTTTAAAAATGACTATGAATTTTATCGCGTTGTAGGTACCATAGATTATGATTTGCCGATATCTCCCATAGGAACATCGGAGATTGTGCTTACCGGGGGAAAGATTTTTGGCAGGGTGCCTTATCCCTTATTGAAACTTCACGAGGGGAATGCGACCTATTTTTATGATACATACGCTTTTTCCTGCATGAATTATTATGAGTTTGCTTCGGATGCCTGGTTGTCCCTCTTCTACGAACATCACTTTAAAGGCTTTTTTTTAGGTAAGATTCCTTTGATGAAAAAATTGAATTGGCGTGAAGTGTTTGTCTTTAAAGGATTGATAGGGAGTCTGGCGGACAAAAATAACGGTAGCCTTCCGGCAACGGATGCAGTCCTGCTTTTCCCGGAAGGCTTGAGCGAAGTCGGGAAGCCTTATTTTGAAGCAGGCATAGGCATTGAAAACATATTCAGGCTTTTTCGCATAGATGCAATATGGCGTTTGACGCATCGGAAGGCGGTAACGGGGCAGGATATACAGAATTTTGCCATAAATGTTTCGGTGAATTTGAATTTCTAATATATCTTTGTAGTCTAAAACCTTTGATTATGAAATTAAGAGCAGAGCATTTGATTAAAAAGTACAAAAGCCGTACCGTGGTAAAGGATGTGTCCCTGAATGTGGAGCAGGGGGAGATTGTCGGGCTGTTGGGACCTAACGGTGCCGGAAAAACCACCTCTTTTTACATGATTGTAGGTTTGATAACACCGAATGGCGGGCGGATTTTCCTGGATGACAGGGAAATTACCAAAGAACCGGTTTACCGCCGTGCCCAGTTGGGGGTAGGCTATCTGGCACAGGAAGCCTCGGTTTTCCGCCGCTTGAGTGTGGAGGATAATATCCGCTCCGTGCTGGAAATGACGAAGATGACCAAAGAGGAACAAAAAGAACGTTTGGAAGAAATGTTGGACGAATTTGGTTTGCAACATATCCGTAAAAGCTTGGGTATCCAGCTTTCAGGAGGTGAGCGGCGTCGTACGGAAATTGCCCGGGCGCTCTCCATCCGCCCGAAATTCATTCTTCTTGACGAGCCTTTTGCCGGAGTTGACCCCATTGCAGTAGAAGATATCCAGTCCATTGTAAAAAAGCTGAAAGACAAGAATATCGGCATCTTGATTACAGACCACAATGTCCAGGAAACCCTTTCCATTACAGACCGGGCTTACCTGCTTTACGACGGGCGAATCTTGCAGGCGGGAACTGCTGAGGATTTGGCAGCAGACCCGGAAGTCCGGAGGGTTTATTTGGGTAAGAATTTTGAATTGCGGCAGAAAAAAGCGGAATAATTATTCCTGCTTTCCCCTGCTTTCAAGTGCAATCTTGGCAATTTCATAGAATATATGTGCCCCTTTCTCAATCAGTTCGTTGGGAAAGTCATATTTCGGAGAATGCAATGGAGGCGTTTTTGTGCCTGCCCCCAAGCCGAACAAGGCACCCGGGTAGCGTTGGGTGAATGCCCCGAAATCTTCTCCCCAGGCAAAAGGGACTTCCGCTTCGATGTAAGGCAAACCTTGGGCTTGGGCAGCCTGTTTTATCCATCCCGCTTCTTTCATTGTGTTTTCATTGGCTTGGAAAGGTTCCAGCCATTGCAGCCTGACGTTGTATTCCGGATTTGTTTTGGGGATGGCAGCTACCATTTCTTCCATTTCCCGGATGCGGGTTTGCAGATTCTTTTCCGTGGCGGCACGGAAGGTGAAGCGGATAACGCCTTGCCCGGCAGCCACGCCGTAGGCTTCTTCCCCGATGTGCAATTCAATGAGCGTACTGCGGAAATAGGTCTCTTTCCCGGGGGTATTGCAGTCCCAACTTTCCGCAGTGCGGAGCAATTGCAGCAAGAGTGGGACTGGTGACAAAGCCTTTTCCGGTTCTGCAGCATGCGAAGTCTTGCCGGTTATTTCTATGGAACAGCTGACCACGGAGCAGGTGAAACTGCCCGGGCGGCAGACAACAGCGGCAGTCGGATAACCCGGCAGGTTGTGCAATGCGAATACGTGGTCGATGTGCCTGCCGTTGAAAAATGGGTCTTCCAGCATCTTCATCGCTCCTTCTCCTGTTTCTTCTGCGGGTTGGAAGAGCAGCAATATTTTGCCTTTGGCGAGGGGATAGCGGTGTAGTAAATCGGCAAAAGCCAATAAAATGGTGGTATGCCCGTCATGTCCGCACTTGTGGGCGGCACCGGGATTGAGGGAATCATGCCCTGTGCCGCCATGTTCCTCTATGGCAACGGCATCCATGTCTGCCCGGAAAAGCAGGGTTTCGCCTTCTTCCGCAAACACGTATTCAGCAATAACACCATGTCCGCCGATGCCGGTATAAAGGTGGGTGGGTTGCATTCCTTTCAACAAATCTGCCACGCGCCGGGCAGTCTCCTTTTCCTTGCCGGACAATTCCGGGTGGCGGTGGAAATCCTCCCGGATCTGATAGAAATCTTCTATTTCCATATATCTTGGTTATTACATCTTCATTCTGTTGTGCAAAAGTAGTGAAAGCCGAGCGCAATGGAAAAAGAACAAGTTCTTTTTTCACATTGCCGAGGCGCATCCTATATTATCCCAATGTAATGAAAGCCGGATGTAATACCCAAAAATCTAGCTCTTTTAGCCCATTTCCTGGGCATCCCTATATATTAGCCGATTATGCGAAGATAAAAAAGAGGAAAATAATTTTGTGGAATATGCTTGTCAATTGAAATATCTTTCCTATATTTGCACGTCATTAAAAACAGGCGACAATAGCTCAGTTGGTAGAGCGTTGGCTTCCCAAGCCGAAGGTCGCGGGTTCGAGTCCCGTTTGTCGCTCTTAAGGGAAGGCAGTCACGAAAGTGGCTGCTTGTTTTCTATATAAGAAAGTGTAACAAGAGAATGGCTAAAATGCCCTATTCTTATTCTGTGTGCCCTATCGTCGGACTCTGTTTCCTTCGTTGATGGTTCGGAGGAGACCGAGCGAGTGTCGAGTGATGGAGATAGAGAAAACGAAACCTCTAAAACCTAACCCCAAATGAATAGTCTGCGTCCCAGACGACGTACATGCTAATCAGAATGCTTCATGCACTTTCTATCAGGTAATCGCACTTACATTTCAATAGCCAGTTGTACTTTCCATACAAGACAACTTTCCAATCTCCCCACAAACAACAAAAAATTCGATGAAAAAAATAATTCGCTGAAATGATTTGTTATAATCAATATATTATTTACTTTTATTATTTGAATAAAGGAAGGTAGCAATAGAAATAACGCATTGTTATACAGGTTATTTTGTTTACAACAAGTAAAAAGATAAAGTAAAAAGCAGAAAGAAAATTGACGTTTTAAGCGATTTAGACGCATTGGTTTTAGCTTCCGACAGGGCTAAAACGAGACAGAAACAGAAGAATTTTAAAGGAATCAACAGTTAAATATATGTAATCATGAAAAGAAATCATTTGCACGAAGAGCATAAAAACAACAACTGAATATTAATACTTTAAATCAAATTACAATGAAAAGATTATTTTATTTGATGTTAGTGGTACTAGGTACTGCGGCATTTACGGCATGTTCAGATGACGATGACAACGACAACGGAGGTGGTAGTGACAATAGCGAAGGAATTATCACATTAATGTCTGAAGCAGAAGAATTTAATATTGGTGATTATTATGATAGTGATAATTTTTGGATTTCTACCCCCAATGGCGGTGATGTCATAACAATAGATTGGGGAGACGGCATCACTGAAGAATATGCAAGTGTAGCTTATCAAGAAGAAGGAGAGACTTATTATAGGGTCGTTCCCAAACATAGCTATGAGGACAATAAATACAGCCATAGTGTTACTATAAAAGGAAACATTCTTAGATTCTATTCATTTAACGACAGAATAACTT
>DXFT01000049.1 GCA_019114285.1 Candidatus Odoribacter faecigallinarum | reverse complement strand
GCACAACGGGCAGAGCATCGTGCTTTCCAACGAGCCGCAGCAGGTCATCGCGGGCACTCCTGCCATTGACATCCGGCAGACGGATTCCGCCCGGCTGGAATATACCCCCGTCAGCGACACCATGGACTCTGAAATTCATTACAATACGCTCAGCGTGCCGAAGGGGTGCGAGTTCTCGCTCGCCCTCTCCGACGGCACACGCATCTGGGTGAACGCGGGCAGCACGCTGCGCTACCCCGAACGGTTTGCCCCGGGGAAACGGGAAGTGTTCCTGAGCGGGGAAGCCTATTTCGAGGTAGCCCGCGACACGGCAAACCCCTTTTTCGTAAAGACAGACAGGATGCAGTTGCAGGTGTTGGGCACGAGCTTTGACATCTCTGCCTATCCGGATGACCCGGCAATCACCACCACCCTCCTCACGGGGAGCGTTTCCCAGAAATTCGAGAGCGGGAGACAGACCCTCCTGCGCCCCTCCCAGCAATCCGTCTATACCGTGGCGACGGGAACGGCGCGGTTGCAGGCAGCCGACATCGATGCCGTCCTCGCCTGGAAGAACGGGAAGTTCATCGCCCGGGACGAACGGCTGGAGGACATCCTGCGGAGACTCGGCAGATGGTATGACTTCCAGGTGGTTTATACCCATCCTCGCCTGAAGGACATGCGTTTCCACATCCACTGCGAGCGGTACGAGAAGGTCATGGACATCCTGGAACGGGTGCAGGAGACTTACGGCATCCGCTTTATGGAGCACAACGGGACCATTTACGTAAGCCAATAACCTAAATTTATAAATATGAAACGAAACTATCTCCAAAAGATTTTATTGATTGCCTGCTTGGTATGGACAGGGAACGTGTTGTTTGCCCAAGCCCAAGACAGCCAGCCGGTGATTATTACGCCAAAAGAAAAGGAGGTCATAGCCCAAGCGGTCAAGGAAGTGCCTGAACTCCAGCAGCAATTTGACACACTTTTCAATCAATGGATTGAGAATTGGGAAACCAACCCGGAAACATTGCTTTCCAGCAGCACGCAAGATTCCAAAGAGTTGGAGGAGTACCCGCAGCTGTTGGCGATGGGAAAGGAAATCCTGCCCTTGGTCGTAGAGAAACTGTTGGACGAGAAAAATTTTGTCGGATTAGTCCTTTACGATGAATTGCAGGACAATCCGGATTGCAAAATCGTGTACAAGGACAATGACCCCAACATCGGGGAAGGAGAAGCCAACCGGGCAAAGCGGACGGTCAAATTATGGGTGAAATCAGTCACGGACGAATAAAAGAAAAACGGGGGAAGGTTCCCTCAAACCTTTTCCCCGCATTGCGATAAAATTAATTCAATCATTAACTTTAATTCTACAAATGTATGAAGAAAAGGCGAAAATTGCAACACACTTTGCAGAAGATGAAATTATTAGTAGTATGCTTGCTGGCAGGCTTTTGCACATGCCACGCCAGCGCGTCCGCACAGAACGGGCGCATTAGTCTGAACGTCACGGACAGCAAACTGTCGGAAGTGTTCCAACAGATTGAGAAACTCAGTGGCTATATGTTCATTTACCAGTCGGGAGACTTGGCAGGAGTGGACAACATCAGCCTGAACGAGACGGATGCCGAACTCAGCAGCATCCTCGACAAATGCCTTGCCGGAACGGGCTTGACCTATACGTTCCGCGACAACCTGATTATCATCCAGAACAAGGCGCGCCAGCAGGCGGACAAGAAACGGGTGACCGGGAAGGTGACCGATTCCAAGGGGCATGCGCTCCCCGGTGTGGCTGTCATCATCAAGGGGACGGTGATGGGCGTAAGCACAGACAACGAGGGGAAATACGCCATCACGTTGCCCGACGTGCCGAATGTACGGTTGATGTTCACCTTCATCGGGATGAAGCCGCAGGAGGTGGCATACGCCGGGCAGCAGGAAATCAACGTGACCCTGGAAGAGGAAGCCACGGAAATCGAGGAAGTGGTGGTGACGGGGTACCAGACCATCGACCGGCGGAAGAACACGAGCTCGGTGTATTCCGTGAAGGCGGAGGACCTGATGATTCCGGGCACGACGAGCATCGACCAGATGCTGGAGGGGCGGATTCCCGACCTGATTCTAATGAGCAACTCGGGCGAGGTGGGCGTCGTGCCCAAAATCCGCATCCGGGGAACTTCGACGTTGGTGGGCAACCGCGAACCGCTGTGGGTAGTGGACGGCATCATCGTGCAGGACCCGGTGAGCATCTCGCCGGAGGAGCTGAACGACCCGGACTACATCAACCGCATCGGGAATGCCATTGCGGGCTTGAACCCGCAGGACATTGACCGCCTCGACATCCTGAAGGACGCTGCGGCAACCGCCCTCTACGGTAGCCGCGCCGCCAACGGGGTTATCGTGATTACGACCAAGAAAGGGCGGGTAGGTCCCCCGGTCATCCAATACAACATGACCACGACCCTGCGCCAACGCCCTCGCTATACGGACCGGAAAATCAACTTGATGGACTCGAAGGAAAGGGTGCAGTTCTCGAGGGAGTTGTACGACTTACACTATAATTTCAACAATACGAATATGAACCGGGTGGGTTACGAAGGACTTCTCTTCCAATTGTACAACAGAGAAATATCGGATGCAGAATTTGCACAGCAAGTGGCAGAAATGGAGACCAGGAATACGGACTGGTTCGACCTGCTGACAAAAGACAGCTTCTCGCACCAGCACACCATCAGCATCTCCGGCGGTTCCGAAGAGACCCGTTACTACGGTTCCATCGGTTATGCCCGGGACAACGACGTTATCCGGAGGAACTACACGCAACGCTACACGGCATCCATGAACTTGCAGACCAATATGACCAAATGGCTGACTGCCAATTTCCAGTTGTTGGGCAATATCAGCGAAAAGCGGTATTACCAGGATGAAATCAATCCGATGAACTACGCCTACAACACCACCCGCACCCTCCCGGCATACACCGAAGACGGGGAATATTATTACTATGAACAACGTTTGGGGACCACCGGCTCCAACTATCAGATGTTCAATATTCTGAACGAATTGGAGAACAGCTATAAAAAACAACACGGCTCCGGCATCACTGCCAATATCAACCTGCAATTCAAGTTCACGGACTGGCTGAATGCGAATGCCATCCTCTCTTACAGCAACTCCAATACGGAAATAGAAAGCTATTGGGGTGAAAAGACCTATCATGTAGCCGCCATTCGGGAATCGGCTTACGGAGAAACTCCCCCCAGCACGAGTACATTTCCTTATGGCGGGGAATTGACCATGAACCATTCGCGCAACAATTCCTACACGGTGCGTTTGCAGTTGAATGCCAATAAATATTTCGGTTTGAACAGCCAGCATAATATTAACGGGGCTGCCGGCTTTGAATTAAGCTCCACCCGCTACAACGAGTTCGAGAGCATCCACCGGGGCTATTATGAAGACCGGGGCAAATCGTTTGTCAGCAATGTCAGCACGACATTATATCCCAGCTATGCAGAATGGTTGGCGAACAACAATCCCACCATCATCGACAATTTGACCAACGTCATCTCTTATTACCTCTCTTTGTCGTACAGTTACAAGAACTATTTCACGTTGAACGTGAACGGGCGTGTGGACGGTTCCAACAAATTCGGCGACCAGAGCAACGACAAGTTCCTGCCCATCTGGTCCCTCTCCGGGAATTACAACTTCTCGGAACATTTCAAACAACTGGCAAGCTGGATTGACTACATGTCCTTGAAGGTATCCTACGGTTACCAAGGAAACATGTTGGATGACCAATCCCCGGTGCTATTGATTCAAAAAAATCCGATGAATTCCTATTACAAAGAAAATACAGCCAGCGTGGCAAGGTACCCGAACCCCAACCTGAAGTGGGAAAAGACCAACTCCCTCAACGTGGGATTGAACCTCTCTTTCCTTAAAGGCGCCATCCAAGCCCAAGCGGAGTACTATTACAAGCGGACGAAAGATGCCTTTATGAACAAAGAAGTCGCCTCCATGAACGGGGTGGATACGTATGTCATCAACGGTGGCGACGTGCAGAACCAAGGGTTCAACATCGACCTGACCTTCCTGCCCCTGAAACGGAACGATTGGTATTGGAGCATTTCCACGTCTTTCTCCAAAAATTATAACAAAATCATGAACGACCCGGATGCCCAGACGTATGACTATGATTCCTTCTTGGACGGAACTGCCCTGGTGAAAGGGGAAGCGGTCAATACGTTCTATTCCTACGACTTTGTCGGGCTCAGCCCCGTGGACGGCGGTCCGATGTTCAACGACTACGAAAGCCGGATGCACGAACTTTTCGGTTTGACCCGCTATGAAACTTTCACCAAAGTATTGAAAGCCACGGGACGCCGGGAGCCCTATATGTCCGGCAACTTGACCACCCAACTGACTTACAAGAATTTCCGCCTCGGAGGTTCCTTTGTGTACAGCCTTGGCGCCAAGACCCGTTTGTTCCGGATGTTCGACAAAAGCCTGGAACCGGAAAACAACATCAACCGCGACTTTATGGACCGTTGGCAAGAACCGGGCGATGAATTGCGTACCAACATCCCTGCCCTTATTAATTACAAGAGCGATGCTTACTGGAAATACCAAAGCCGCCATTATTCGACCATGCATGAAAATATCCAGACTTTTGCGGAAGATTATTACCAAATGTACGATTACTCCGATGTGCGGGTAGTCAGTGCCAATTATTTGAAGTGCAGCAATCTGAGCCTCACGTATAATTTCGGCAAGAAAATACTGGAAAAGATGTCGATGTCCCGTTTGGAACTCATCCTGTCGGGCAGCAACCTCTTCACTATCTGCTCCAAGAAACTGCACGGGCAAACCCCAACGCAAGGCGGATTCAGCGAAGTACAGTTGTCTGACCGTCCGACTTATTCTTTAACTTTAAATGTCTCATTCTAAAAAACAGGACCATGAAAAATATATGTATTATCGCCCTGCTCTTCTTTAGTCTCTCTTCCTGCTCCTCGTTCTTGGAGGAATATTCACAAGACTTATCAAGGGTAGAAACAGTCAGCGACTTGGATGAACTCCTGTTAGGCGGAGTTTACCACAATTCCGGATATATTTACATTGCCAATTTCATGTATCATACAGAAGGCAGTGAAGGATTGAATCTTTTTATCAACTTTATGTCCGATGAATTGCAACAAAACACAGAAACGGGATATGGGGATCTATACAGCGAAAGTGTTTTTGGCTATTATACCTGGCAAAGGGATGTCGGCATCACGCTCCAAGGGAACAGTGTCGGCACGGAAGACACGGATTGGAACCTGATGTACCAATACATCAATGCTGCCAATATGATTATTTACGAATTGCCGGAAGTAGAAGCGACCAACGAAGATGACGCGGCAGACAAAATCCGCATTGAAGGGGAAGCCCATTTCTTGCGCGCCCTGTATTACTTCACCTTGGTCAACCTGTACGCCGAACCGTATGCCCCCTCCACGGCAGCCACGACACCGGGGATTCCGTTAAAGAATACCTCCTATATCGAGGACAAGGAATATACCCGCAATACGGTGGCGGAGGTCTATAAGCAAATCCTCAGCGACCTTGACCGGGCAGAAGAATGCCTGAGCCAGACGGAACGCAAATCACTTTACCGGGCAGACATCACGGCGACTTACTTGCTGAAAAGCCGCGTTTACCTCTACATGCAGGATTGGGAAAATGCCCGTACCTACGCCCAGAATGTACTGGACCGCAACAGCAGCCTGACCAACCTGAACAGCTTTAACGGGGAAGACAACGTGTTTACCTCCTCCTCCCCGGAAGCCATCTTTTCCATGGGCGGGCACTTCCTGTCTTATTACATCTACGGCTATGATGACTATGAGGACGAAACACCGTTCTTTATTTCCAATGACTTAGTCGAGGCTTTCGATGAAGAAAACGACTTACGAAAAGGGATATATATCACAGAAACCCCTTATGGCTGGCTTTACAAAAAAATCTATTGGGCAAAGGAGCATTATGG
>DXFT01000048.1 GCA_019114285.1 Candidatus Odoribacter faecigallinarum | reverse complement strand
GCCCGGAGGATTTTTTCGCTGTTGCCGTCGATGTCGCCGGCTTTATAATTGATTTGTGGTATAGCTATTTTCATGGTTCCGTTTTTTGCAAGGAATGTGTTATTTCGTTTATCTTTGCCGTAAAAATAGGTAAAATTTCGGAATGGTGGATAGAAATACCGGAATAAAAGGAAAGATTATGGATGAAAAGAAAGCATTGAGGATAGAAATCAGGCAGTTGAAAAGGGCGTGTCCGTTGGAGGAGAGACGCCGGAAGTCGTTGTCCGTGTGGGAGGCGGTGGAGCGTGACGAGGTGTTCCAGCAGGCGGAGACGGTGCTGGCTTATTGGTCGATGGATGATGAGGTATATACGCATGATTTTGTGAATAAATGGGCGGGGAGCA
Source organism: Candidatus Odoribacter faecigallinarum (assembly GCA_019114285.1). Classification (GTDB taxonomy): domain Bacteria; phylum Bacteroidota; class Bacteroidia; order Bacteroidales; family Marinifilaceae; genus Odoribacter; species Odoribacter faecigallinarum. The sequence continues at coordinate 8,649 of DXFT01000048.1, read as the reverse complement.
AAACACTCCTGTTGCCGTGCGTGAAAGGAGATGAGCTGGAACTTCGGTATTTTGACGGGGAGGAGCGGTTGCAGCCAGGGGAAGGGTATGCGATTCCGGAACCGGTGGGGGAACTGTTTACGGATTGGGGGAAGATAGATTTGATTTTGGTGCCCGGCGTGGCGTTTGACAAGTCCGGCAACCGGTTGGGACGGGGCAAGGGGTATTATGACAAAGTGCTGAAACAGACGGGGGCTTACAAGCTGGGCGTTTGTTTTGATTTCCAATTGGTGGAGCGTGTGCCCGTTGAACCGCATGACGTGAAGATGGACCGGGTGGTCGCCAGCGGGGGGTGAGTGTCAGTTATTATTGGATTCGTTAGTAGAGAGAAAATTCGATGAATGCAGTGTGGATTGTATTGCCCATTCTGACGTTGTTGATGTTTGAATTGGGCTTGACTTTGCGTGTGGCTGATTTCAAGTTGTTCCGCCAACGTCCCCGTCCGATTGTTGCGGGTTTGGTGGGGCAGTTGGTGTTTTTGCCTTTGTTGGCGTTTGCCATTGGTTTGGTTTTCAAATTAGACCCGCTCTTTTTTATCGGTTTGGTACTGATAGCTTGTTCGCCGGGCGGGAGTTCGTCCAATATTTTTTCCATGATAGCCAAGGGGGATGTCGCGTTGTCGGTGTCCCTGACTGCTTTGAGCAGTGTCATCACGTTGTTTACGATACCTGTCATTATGGATTTTACCACCCGTTATGCCGGGAATGCGGGAGTGGATGTGCATTTGCCGGTGGGCAGTTTGATTGTTCAAAACGTGTTGCTGATGTTGGTGCCGATATTGGCTGGCATTGGCATCAAGCGGCGTTTCCCTGTCGTTGCCGGGAAATTGCACGCCTTGTTGTCCAAAATAGCTTTTCCTGCCCTGATATTTTTAGCTGCCGTGTTTTTTATCCAACATCGGGAAACCATTGTAGAGCAATTCGGGAAGTTGGGATTGTGCGTGACCGTGTTGATTTTGTCGGCAATGGGAGGAGGTGCGCTTTTGGCAAAGGCTATGCGGCTCAATCGTCAGGAGGTGCGCACCTTGGTGATTGAAATCGGCATGCAGAATGCTGCCCAGAGCATTGCTGTTGCCAGCAGCCCGTTTATTTTCAATAATGACATCATTGCGATACCTGCCATTATCTATGCCTTGATGATGAATGTGATTTTGTTGATTTATGTTGGTATTGTAAAACGGAAGTAAGCGAAATATAAAAAAACAGGATGTACCTTCAGGCACATCCTGTTTTTTATGCATTCATGTTTTGATATTAAGCCTGTTTGATAGCTTCAACCGGGCATTGTGCTGCGCACGTTCCACAATCAGTGCATGCATTTGCATCAATCTGATAGTGTTCGTCACCCATAGAGATTGCGCCTACCGGGCATTCCCCTTCGCATGAACCGCATGAAATACAATCATCAGAAATTACGTAAGCCATTTTTTTATAGTTTTATTGATTAAATCTGCCGCAAAAGTAAAACCAATATTTGAAAGAAAAAAACTTTTCTCCTGTTTTTTTGTCCGGGATATTTATTATCTTTGCACCCTGATTGTTGGGCGGGGGAATATTATGAATCGTGCAATGGGAAAACAGGCAGGCTTGAATCCCCCGGAGCCAAGGCATGTTTTTGAGTAGCACATATAAAAATGTATTATGCAAATTTTTGAATTAAAAGGAGAAGTAAGAACGGATTTGGGTAAAAAGGCAACAAAGGCATTAAGGGTTGCAGGAAAAGTTCCTTGTGTGCTTTATGGCAACGGAGCGGAGAATGTTCATTTTGCCGTAGAGGAGCGTGCGTTGCAAAATTTGTTGTACACCCCCATCGTTTATATTGTGAAGTTGAACATTAGCGGCAAGGAATATGAGGCAGTGATGCGCGAAATCCAGTTCCATCCGGTGAGCGACCGTGTGCTGCATATTGATTTCTTCCAGATTGTAGAGACGAAGCCGGTGATAATGGAAGTGCCAGTGAAATTGCGTGGTTTTGCAGCCGGTGTACAGGCTGGTGGTAAGTTGTCATTGGTAGTCCGGAAATTGAAAGTGAAGGCTTTGCCTGCTGATTTGCCGGGAGAGATTGATATAGACGTGACCAATTTGGGATTGGGTAAATCAGTGAAAGTAAAGGATTTGTCTTTTGATAAGTTTGAGATTGTCAATGCTAAGGATGTGGTAGTTGCACAGGTTAAGTTGACTCGTGCTGCGCGTGCTGCCCAGGATGCAAAGTAATGTAGTGTATTATGAAGTATCTTGTTGTCGGGTTAGGCAATATTGGTCCCGAATATGCGGATACGCGGCATAATATAGGTTTTGATGTGTTGGACGCTTTTGTAAAGGCGTCCAATGCTGTTTTTGAAGACAAGCGTTATGGTGCCGTGTGTGAATTGAAGTTGAAGGGTAGGACCGTGGTGTTGTTGAAACCGAATACTTATATGAATTTGAGCGGCAAGGCTGTCAGTTATTGGATGCAGAAAGAGAAGGTGGCGTTGGAAGACTTGCTGGTTGTTGTGGATGACCTTGCCTTGCCTTTCGGCACGTTGCGCTTGCGGGGACAGGGAAGTGACGGCGGGCACAATGGTTTGAAGAATATTAATACACTTCTGGGAACGAATGCATACGCCCGTTTACGTTTGGGTATCGGTAATGATTTCAGGAGAGGGGAGCAGATTGATTATGTGTTGGGCAGTTGGACGGCAGAGGAGTCAGAAGCGTTGCCTGCTTTGCTGGGACGCGGCGGGGAGGTGATTACTTCTTTTGTGTTGCAAGGACTTGCCCGGACAATGAATGTATTTAATACTAACTCTGGAAAATAACGATGAATGATGGCGGCAGAAGAGGAAAAAGTAAGAATTGACAAATGGCTGTGGGCAGTCCGGATTTTCAAGACCCGGACATTGGCGGCGGAGGAATGCCAGAAAGGGCATGTTTCGATTGGCGATGTGCATGTGAAGCCTTCCAAGGAATTGCACGGAGGGGAAGTGGTCAAGGTGCGGATGCCGCCGATTGAACGGCATTATCTGGTCAAGAAACTTTCGTCCAAACGGATGTCTGCCCAGCTGGCTGTTGAGTTCGTAGAGGATGTTACGCCGCCGGAGACATTGGCATTGCTGAATGCCGTAAAAGTTTATGGTTTTGAGTCCCGTCCGCGCGGTATCGGACGTCCCACCAAACGGGACCGCCGAATGATTGACCGTCTGAAACAGGGGTGGTCTGATGAGGATGAATACTAAAGGTAGAGAGATGTTAGTTGCACGAGAGAAGAAGAAAAGCAATATAGCCGAATACGTTTTGTATATGTGGCAAGTGGAGGACATGTTGCGGGCATTGAACCTGGACATGGGAATGGTGGACAAATATGTGGTTTCGCAATTTTCGGCTGATGAGGCAACCCGTCATGAAATCCATGATTGGTATGACAATATCATTGCCATTATGAAGCAGGAGCGGGTGGAGAAGCAGGGGCATATCCAGGCATTGAAAAATACGGTGGATGAGTTGACGGAATTGCATTTCTTTTTGTTGCACACGGCGCATGATTTCCGTTACCAGCAGTTGGTGACGATGGCGGCGGGGAATCTGGTAGAGTTCCGGCAACGTTCGGGTGCGGGGAATGAAATTTCGGACGTAGAGTTGGCACTGAATGGTTTGTATGGCAATTTGTTGTTGCGTCTCCAAAAGAAGGAGGTACATCCGGAAACGGCGGCAGCCATGGAGTCGTTCAGTAAAATGATGGCTTATCTTGCCGCGCGTTACAAACAACGTGAAGAAGAGGAAAATGCTGCTTTAGATAATATGTAATTCAAAGGTTTATGAAGAAGTTTTTATTGATATGGTGCCTGGTTTGCTCAGTGGCTGCCTATGCACAGGAGAATAAGAAAATGTATGAAACCTCTTTCCCTTCCAAGGAAGTTAAGGAATTGGTGGTGGTGAATAGTAGCGGGAATGTGTCATTGAAACAAACGGAGGAGGCATTTTGCCGGGTGGTTGCTGCTATTGTTGTTGAAGCCAAGTCGGAAGAAAAAGTGCAGGAAGCTTTGGCGATGACCCGTATTGATACTGCCGTGACAGATGGCTCGCGGACTTTTACAACGGTTTTGGACAAGGAGATGGGCTTGAAAAAAGCATTTGCGGGAGTGAAGGTGCAGGTGGATTACCAGCTTGCCGTGCCTCGTGGAGTGCGGGTGCGTATTGTCAATTCCAACGGGGATGTGTCTGTCCCCGCTTTTGCCGGCAGGATGGATGTAGATGTCAATAATGGGAATATTACGGCAGGCGTGTTGCAAGACGGGGAGTGTTATATCAAACAGTCCGGTGGGGACTGTAATATTGAAAGAGTGAATGTCTTGGACGGGGAATTTCGGAATGGCAATGTGCTGATAGGGGACGGGGAGAATATCCGCTTGAACCTGAATGCCTGCACGGGTGACATAGCTTCTGCCGGCAAGTTGAATGTGCGCTCTTCGGGTGGGAAAATGAAGATTGGGGATGTAGAACGCCTGATAGGCAGTTCCTCTTTTACGAAATATGAAGTGCAGGACCTTGCTGACCTTTTGGACATGGATATGAAAATGGGGGAAATGAACATCCGTAACATCCGTCCTTTGTTTTCGGAAATCCGTTTGAAAACATCCTTTACCAAAGTGGGACTGACTTTTATGGATAAAGCCAGCTATGCTTTGGAAATCAAGCACAATAAATCTTTGAAGATGGATTTGCCGGAAGGGCTGGAGTTGGAATATGCACCTACCTCTGAGCGGAATGTGCGCATTGGCAAAGCGCAGGTGGGTGATGCTGCGCAAGCCGGAAAAGTCCAGCTTGAAATCTCCAACGGCAATTTCTATTTGCAGTGACAATGGTTTTCGCAGTGCAGAATGATTTGGTTTGTTTCTGGGGCAGGCAGGTCTGGTGCTTTTGCGCTGCATAATTATTATGAAGTGATGGAATAATTATACATAATATTGTTTCCCAGTGTTTTAAGTGCGTAAAAAAAGGCGTTTCCCCTATTTTTTCGCACTTCTTTATTTTCTACATTTGTCTTGCATCCTCGGCTATGCGGGGAAGTGGTAATAAAAATATAAAGTCATTGATATATGGAAGAAAAGAAGTTGGCTGTAGTTGCGTTGGGTGGGAATGCCATTCTTCGCGGCGACCAAAAAGGTACAGTGGAAGAGCAGAATCAGAATGTCCGGGAAACGTTGGAGAATCTGATTTATTTGGTTAAAGAGGGATATAATTTGATTATTACTCATGGAAACGGTCCGCAAGTGGGCAATTTCCTGATGAGTGACGACGCCGGAGTGAAAATGTATGGTTTGGCTCCTTCAACATTGGATATGTGCGTGGCTTATTCTCAAGGACAGATAGGTTATATGATTGAGCGCAATTTGCGTAATGTATTGCATGAACACGGTTTGCAACGGCATGTGGTGTCCATGATATCCCAAGTTGTTGTGGATGAGCATGACCCTGCCCTAAAGAATCCGACCAAGCGGGTGGGTAAAATCTATACTCGGGAAGAAGCTGATAAATTGGCAGCAGACCATGGTTGGATTTTCAAGGAGGAAATTAAGGTTGAAGGGGGATGGCGACGTGTTGTGCCTTCACCTGTGCCCATTGATTTTAAAAATGCTTCTTTGGTGGAACGGATGGCACGTTCCGGTAGCATTGTGATAACCGGCGGTGGGGGCGGTATCCCTGTTTATATTGACAAGGATGGTATGTTGCAGCCGTTGGAAGGAGTGATTGACAAGGATTTGGCTTCAGCAATGATTGCCAACCGGGTGAAGGCGGATGAGTTGTATATTTTGACCGATGTACCTTATATTTATAAGGATTACAAGAAGCCTACGGAGCAAGTATTGGAATTTTTGGATTATGCGGATGCCAAGAAGTATCTGGATGAGGGCATGTTCGGCGAGGGAAGCATGGCTCCGAAAATCCGTGCCTGTCTGGCATTTGTGGAAAAAGGCGGGCAGAAAGCAGTCATTACGGAAGCGACAAAATTGGAAGACCGGCGTTACGGTTCCAAGATTACGTTGCATTATGACTGAATTTCAGATTAATTCTTTACCTTTGCAACGGTAATATTGATTTGTGTGATATCATTAAAAATAAAGATTATGGCTTTCAATTTGAGAAACAGAAACTTTTTGAAGTTATTGGATTTTACTCCAGAGGAAATCAAGTATTTGCTGGATTTGGCAAAAGATTTGAAAAAAGCAAAATATGCAGGGACTGAACAGCCCCGGATGAAAGGCAAGAACATTGCCTTGATTTTTGAGAAAACGTCCACCCGTACCCGTTGCGCTTTTGAAGTGGCAGCAGCAGACCAGGGAGCCCATACGACTTATTTGGGACCGTCAGGTTCACAAATCGGCGTGAAGGAGTCCATGGCAGATACCGCCCGGGTATTGGGACGTATGTATGACGGAATTGAATACCGCGGATTCAAGCAGGAGACTGTGGAAGAGTTGGCAAAATATGCCGGTGTGCCTGTATGGAACGGTTTGACGAATGAGTTCCATCCTACGCAAATCCTGGCAGACTTCCTGACTATGTCCGAGCATGTGGACAAGCCTCTGAATCAAGTGACATACGCTTATCTGGGGGATGCCCGTTTCAATATGGGTAATTCATTGATGGTCGGTGGCGTGAAGATGGGTATGGATGTACGCATCGTGGCTCCGAAAGCTTTGCAGCCGGATGCTGAATTGGTGGCTACCTGCCGCAAGATTGCCGAGGAGACCGGCGCAAAATTGACGGTTACGGATGATGTGGCTGCCGGAGTGAAGGGATGTGACTTCCTTTACACGGATGTATGGGTATCCATGGGTGAACCGGCAGAAGTATGGGCAGAGCGCATCAATTTGTTGATGCCTTACCAGGTTAATGCCAAGACTATGGAGATGACCGGAAATAAGAATTGCAAATTCATGCACTGTTTGCCGGCATACCACAATCTGGAGACCCAGGTAGGTCGTGATGTCAATAAGCAATTCGGTTTGGATGGCATCGAAGTAACGGAAGAAGTATTCGAATCCAAGAACTCCATTGTTTTTGACGAGGCAGAGAACCGTATGCACACTATCAAAGCAGTGATGGTGGCTACTTTGGGGGATTGATTGTAAAGTGTAAATATTTTTTAAAGAAAAGGGTGTGTCAACATTGACATGCCCTTTTTTGTGTTTGCCTATAAAAGGCAAGGTCAAATCAAACATTATCTCGGTAGCACATCCAAAAATTCCCCGTTCCTCCGCCGATGCCAACCAAAGGAGGACCAAAGAATCACCAGAAGTGAACTGGGGATGATACGGGAACAGAACGGGAATAGATACTGAATATTTCTGAAATTCAGATAGAACGACAGAATGAGCGATATGAAACGCTGCTCCATCCCGTAGGCAGGATGGATTCGTGGGAAGGAAATCATTCGTTATGGGGAAGTAAAGGCAAAAGAAAAGGGAGCTATTTTGAGACGGACCCTTTATTATTTATAATTCTTGACTGGAGGGGTGTTTGTTTCCTATTTGGAAGAAAACCGTTGGGAAGAAATTCTTTTAATTCTTTTATTTGATTTATTTTTGCCAAACAACCAGCCTGTGGCGTTTGGAAATGCAAAATATTAATTATATTTGCATTGTTACAAGACAGTAATGGATTGTAGCAGACATATTGATTAATAGAAGCGTTTTTGTTTCATCCTTATTAGGGAAATCGCCAATTTTCAACAGAGAAGGATAGACAGTCTAAACGTTCATGCTTGCCGTATATGCATATTTGTATATATGTCCAGCGTGGGTTGGTTGTTTATTTCTCTGTGGGCGTTTGGCGATGCCTCCTAATAAATAAACAAACAAATTCCCACGCTTTCTTTTTTTATTAATAGACCTTTGGGGGAATTTTAAGGCTGCATAAATAAAGAGTTATGCATATTTTAGAGAGAGCCTTGTTGTTAGTTCTCATGCAATTGTGCTTTTTTATGACCAATGCCCAAGATGATTCTGCATTGGATGATTATGTAAGAATTTATCGGAAATATCTTCATCGGGATTCTGCTGATGGGGGATGTGCTATGTATCCTTCTTGTTCTCAGTACGGATTGATGGTATTTGAGGATTGTTATTTTCCAAATGCAATGGTGTACATGGCAGATCGGATGATTCGTTGCGGGCATGATTTTGATTATTATGATTTGACGTTACAAAATGGACAAATACGGATGCTGGATTATCCGCCTTATCTGTTTGTTCCGAAACATTATGTTTATGCTCCTAAAGAATATTATGCATATACAGATTGGAGAGAGAAGCAAGATTCGATCATGCTCTTTATAAATAAATTGGTTAATATGCATAGATATCGGGAAGCATTATTTGAAATTGAACGGCTTCAAACTGCCCAACCCTCACTGCCTGTCCAGGTATTGGTCAATAAATTAATTTGTTATAAGGGTATTGGTTGGGAAGAAGAGGCAATATATGACTATGAGATGCATTTCCCTTTGTCTGCCAAACAAACTCCCGATGTGGCATTTGAAATGATAGATTTGCTTTTTCAGATGGAAAATTATACGATGGCACAATCAATCCTTGACAAGATTTCGTTTATTGATAATCAAGTAGATGCT
>DXFT01000047.1 GCA_019114285.1 Candidatus Odoribacter faecigallinarum | reverse complement strand
AAAAAAAAATAGTTATATATAAATCTGCCGCGCACACCTGCACCTACATCATATACAAAGGGATTCGCAAACAAAAGAAAAACTGCAGGATATAAACTATCCTGCAGCCCTCATGTTACTTTGAAAAAAATTATTTCTTCAAAACCTCTTTCACTTGGTCGCTCATGACCATTTGCTCTTTGAAAGTATAGGCTCCCGTTTTCGGGGATTTTACCATTTTAATTACTCTCGCATAACCTCTACCGTCACCGGTTTTCAATGTAGCAACTACTTTCTTTGCCATAGTTCAATTATTTAATTTCTCGGTGTAACGTTACTCTTTTCAAATAAGGATTGTACTTCTTCAGTTCCAACCTTTCAGGCGTATTCTTTCTGTTCTTCGTCGTAATGTAACGAGACATGCCCGGCACTCCTGACTCTTTTTGCTCCGTACATTCCAGAATCACCTGCACTCTGTTTCCTTTACCTTTCTTTGCCATCGTCAGTGATTTTTTTAAATTGTTTTAATTAATCCGGCTTCCAATGCCTCTTTCAAACAAGCATTTATGCCCTTCTTATTAATCAACCGAAGACCGGCTGCAGAAACATTCAAACGAACCCATCTGCCCTCTTCAGGCCAATAAAAATTTCTCTTGAACAGGTTTATCGCAAATGTCCTCTTCACCCTTCTCTTAGAGTGAGACACATGGTTACCACCTATCGCTTTCTTTCCGGTTATTTGACAAACTCTTGACATCTCTCTCAATAATTATTATAAACGCTTTCCAAACAGAGTGCAAAGAAAATACATTATTTTCATATATGCAAGAGATAGACAAAGAAAAATTTTACCTATTTTTGTTCGGTAATAAAATAAATTTGACCATGAAAAAAATTATCTATTTAATCTGTTTTGCAGGCATTGCCATGCAGGCTTGCAACGAAAAAACGGCAGGCGACAATCCCTTGCTCGCCAAATTCGACACTCCTTTCCAAGTGCCGCCATTTGAAAAAATACACAACGCGCACTACCTGCCCGCTTTCCGCGAAGGAATAAAACAACAACAAAAGGAAATCGAAGCCATCGTAACGAACTCCGAAGCACCCACTTTCGCCAACACCATTGAGGCACTGGAGAAATCAGGGCAACTGCTCGACCGGGTGAACTACATCTTCATCAACCTGCAAGAAGCCAACACCAATGACTCCCTCAAAGCCATTGCCGAGGAAATCATGCCCGAGCTAACCGCCCACAACGACGGGATTTACCTCAACGAACAGCTCTTCGAGCGCGTGAAAAAAGTATATGAGGCACAGGACAAGGAAAACCTCACCACCGAACAGAAAATGGTGCTCAAGCACTACTACGATTCCTTTGTCCGGGGCGGCGCGAACCTTGCTCCTGCCGACAAAGAGCGGCTCACCCAAATCAACAGCCGCCTTGCCCTGCTGAGCCTCCAGTTCGGCTCCAACCTGCTGAAAGAGACCAACGCTTACCGGCTTGTCATCGACAACGAAAAAGACCTCAGCGGACTGCCCGAGGGTGTCATCTCCGCCGCAGCGGAGACTGCCAAGGACAACGGCATGGAAGGCAAATGGGTATTCACCCTCCACAACCCCAGCATCATGCCCTTCCTGCAATACGCTGACAACCGCGACCTCCGTGAACAAATCTACAAAGCATACATCAACCGCGGGAGCAACCCCAACGGCAACAACAACTGGGACATCATCAGCGAAATGGTATCCCTCCGCGCTGAAAAGGCAAAACTTCTGGGATACCCGGACTATGCCTCCTACGTCATAGCCAACAACATGGCAAAGACACCCGAAGCCGTCTATGACCTCTGCAACCAAATCTGGGAAGCCGCACTCCCCAATGCCAAACGGGAAGCCGCAGAACTGCAAAAACTGATTGACCGCGAAGGCGGCAACTTCAAACTTGCCCCCTGGGACTGGCGCTACTACAGCGAAAAACTGAAAAAAGAAAAATACGGCTTGGACGAAACCGAAATCAGCCAGTATTTCCCCTTGGAAAAAGTGAGGGAAGGCGCATTCTATGTTGCCAACAAGCTCTACGGCATCACCTTTGAGCAACGCAACGACCTGCCCCTGCCCCACCCCGATGCCCTGGCATTCGAAGTGAAGGACGCTGACGGCAGCCACATCGGCATCCTCTACGCCGACTATTTCCCGCGCCCGTCCAAGGGCGGCGGTGCCTGGATGGAAGCCTTCCGCCCGCAATCCGCCCTGCTCAACTCCACCCCTGTCGTAGTCAACGTATGCAACTTCACCAAACCGACAGGCGGCACTCCCTCCCTCCTCACTTTCGACGAAGCCTGCACCCTCTTCCACGAATTCGGGCACGCCTTGCACGGGCTACTCTCCAAATGCACCTACCCCAGCGTCTCCGGCACTTCAGTTGCCAACGACTTCGTGGAGCTGCCTTCCCAAATCATGGAGAACTGGGCTGCCGACCCCGAAGTGCTGAAAGTCTATGCCCGCCACTGGAAAACGGGCGAACCCATGCCGCAGGCGCTCATTGACAAAATACAGGCAAGCCGTCTCTTCAACCAGGGCTTTACGGTAGTGGAATTCATGTCCGCCGCCCTCCTCGACATGGCTTACCATTCCATACAGGACACCGCCCGCATCGATGCACAGGCATTTGAAAAGGAAACGCTGGACCGTATCGGGCTGATACCGGAAATCACCGTACGCTACCGCAGCCCCTATTTCAGCCACATCTTTGACGGAGGCTACGCCGCCGGCTACTATGTATATACGTGGGCTGAAGTGCTCGATGCCGATGCATTCGCCGCCTTCAAGGAAACGGGCGACATCTTCAATCCCGAGAAGGCCCATGCATTCCGCGACTACATCCTTTCCCGGGGAGGCACGGACGACCCCATGAAACTTTACCAGGAATTCCGGGGCAAAGAACCCAGCATTGCCCCCTTGCTCAAACGCAAAGGCTTATTGAAATAATCCCCGCCCGGGAACTGCCTACAGACCGCCATTGCCGCACACGACGGCGATGGCGGTTTTTTATTGCCTCCTGCTACCTTTCCCTCCTGCAGGCAGGGCTTTTCTGTTCGGCCAATCACGGCATACCCCGGTAGCATCCAAGAAGCCTCCCAAGGGTTGCCGGGAGGAATCTAGGGGGAAAGCAGGAGATATTTCCTTCATATTTCCTTGTCACAACCTTATCAACTCCTTATCATCTCCTTCCTATAATGCAATTAATATGGATTTTATTTGGAAATATCAAATAAAATGATTACTATTGCGCCAAAGTTCCCCCCTAGCAATCCCCTATATGCCCCTTGGCAAGCACCCCATTTCGCAAGCAGCAATGCCCCCATCAGAAAATCGGATTGCAAAAAAAACGTAGAGAATATTTCGATTCCCCCCAGCAATACTGCAACACAGTAAAGGAACATGCCGGAAGTTACCGCAACATAAAATTTCATGTCGGATGCTTTTATAAATAATTGTAGAGAAAAGTTTTTGCCGATTGACATAGGAGTATTAATTTTGGAAGCGCAAAAACAGATTGAAATAGATTGAAACATGGAAACAAAACATTACGCAGGCCTGAGTGACGCGGAAGTGGAAGCCAGCCGGAAAAAGCACGGCGAGAATATCCTTACCCCTCCGCCACGGAAACCTCTCTGGAAACTTTTTCTCGAAAAATTCAAAGACCCGATTATCCAAATCCTGCTGGTAGCCGCAACGCTTTCGTTGATTATTGCCATCATACACAACGAATACGCGGAGACCATCGGTATTTTTGTCGCCATCTTCCTGGCAACGGGTGTCGGGTTCTGGTTTGAAATGGATGCCAACAAGAAGTTTGAACTGTTGAATCAAGTCAATGACGATGTATTGATTAAAGTGATGCGCAACGGCAGTGTCCATGAAATCCCCAAGAAGGACATTGTGGTCGGCGACATCATTATCCTAGAGACGGGCGAAGAAGTGCCTGCCGACGGGGAACTGGTGGAGGCAATCTCGCTGCAAGTCAATGAATCCACGCTGACGGGCGAGCCTGTCATCGACAAGACGACCGTGCCGGAAGAGTTCGACAGCGAAGCCACTTATCCTTCCAACCGCATATTGCGTGGCACGACCGTGGTTAACGGGCATTGCGTTTACCGGGTGGACAAGGTAGGGGATGCGACCGAATTCGGCAAGGTGGCAGTGAAATCCACTGAAATCACCAACGACAAGACTCCGCTCACCAAGCAGCTGGACGGTTTGGCAAAGTTCATCAGCATTGTGGGATTCGTCATTGCCGGCGTGATTTTCATTGCCCTCCTTGTAAAAGACATTATCGCCGGCGTATTTACCGCTGACAATATTCTGACCTTGGACACGGCAGGGCGCATCCTGCAATATTTCATGGTATCTGTCACGCTGATTGTCGTTTCGGTGCCGGAAGGTTTGCCCATGAGCGTGACGCTCAGTTTGGCGTTGAGCATGCGCAAGATGCTCAAGACAAACAACTTGGTACGGAAGATGCACGCCTGCGAGACCATGGGAGCCACGACAGTGATTTGCACGGACAAGACCGGCACGCTTACCCAGAACCAGATGCAAGTGCATGAAACCAATTTCTATGCCCTTGCCAATCAGACCTTGGCTGATGATGAAACCAGCGCATTAATCCGCGAGGGCATTTCGGTCAATTCTACGGCTTATTTGGATGACAGCCAGCCCGGCAAGGTAAAGACATTGGGCAACCCCACGGAAGCCGCCCTGCTCCTCTGGCTGAAAGAACAAGGCGCCAATTACATGGAGTACCGGGAGAAATCGGAGATGGTGGAGCAGTTGACTTTCTCCACCGAACGGAAGTACATGGCATCCGCCGTGCGGTCAGTACTGGACGGCAAAATCATCCTTTATGTCAAGGGCGCGCCTGAAATTGTCTTTGGCAAATGCAGCCATGTACGGACGGCAGAAGGGAGCATCCCTGCGGCAGGGTTCCGCCAAACGGTGGAAGAGCAATTGCTGGCTTACCAGAACCAAGCCATGCGTACCTTGGGCTTCGCCTATAAGATATTGGACTCTGCACAAATTGACAATATTGAACAATTGGCTTCCAGCGACTTGACCTTCTTAGGCATCGCAGCCATCTCAGACCCCGTGCGTCCCGATGTGCCGGCAGCCGTGACCCGCTGCCTGAATGCAGGCATCAGCGTGAAAATCGTCACCGGCGACACGCCTGCCACTGCCCGTGAAATCGGCCGCCAAATCGGCATCTGGAAAGAAGGAGACACGGACGAACAAATCATCACAGGCGTGGACTTCGAAAATTTGCCGGATGAAGAAGCTGCCAAACGGGTACTGAAATTGAAAATCATGTGCCGGGCACGCCCGACGGACAAGCAGCGGTTGGTGGAGTTGCTGAAACGCAACGGCGAAGTGGTTGCCGTCACAGGGGACGGTACCAACGATGCCCCTGCCTTGAACCACGCCGACGTGGGGCTTTCCATGGGGACAGGCACGTCCGTCGCGAAGGAAGCCAGCGACATTACCTTACTGGACGATTCGTTCAATAGCATTGCCACCGCCGTCATGTGGGGGCGCTCGCTTTACCATAATATCCAACGATTTATTCTGTTCCAGCTGACCATCAACCTCTCCGCGCTGCTCATTGTGCTGATTGGCTCTATTGTGGGGCATGAGTTGCCGTTGACAGTCACCCAGATGCTTTGGGTAAACATGATTATGGATACCTTTGCCGCAGCCGCCTTGGCTTCCCTTCCTCCCAATGAGAAAGTAATGAACGAGCCGCCACGGAAGACGAGCGACTTTATCATCAGCCCGACCATGCGAAATTACATCCTGGGCATCGGCATCAGCTTTGCTATCTTGCTACTGGGAATGATGTTCTGGACAGCACATACCGGCAACGTGCTCACGCGCTATGAACTGTCAGTATTCTTCACGACATTCGTGATGCTGCAATTCTGGAATATGTTCAATGCCAAAGCCTTCCTGGCACACGGTTCTGCCTTCAAAGGATTAAAGGAATGTACAGGTTTCCTGCTCATGATGGTCATCATCCCGGTAGGGCAATTCCTGATTGTGCAATTCGGCGGTGATGTGTTCCGCACCACTCCCATCAGTTTCCGGGACTGGATCATCATTATCGTGGGTACCTCGTTCGTATTATGGATTGGGGAATTGCTCCGGTTATCAAAAAGGAAATAATCCACCATACAAAAAAAAACGCGCCCAGCAAGGCGCGTTTTTTGTATCCATTCATTCACAATATCCAAAATTAGTTGTTTATCTAGTCGTCCCTTAAAAGATGTTTTTCTGCTTAATAGCCAACAAATTAATGTGCGATTTGCTTTGAGATATCTGCAAGTTTTTGTACCTTTACGGTTGAAAACTTGCAGATTATATGACAAACAAGACCTGTCCCCAACCCTCATTGTTCAGTTCGTTGGCAGACCAACTGAACCCCAAACATCCCTTGTACCTGCTCGCCGACAAGATTGACTGGCAGCGTTTTGAAGCCTCCTTTTCTCCGTTATACAGTGCGGACAACGGGCGTCCTGCAAAGCCGATCCGTTTGATGTGCGGCCTTCTGATTCTCAAGCACGTGCGCAACCTGTCCGATGAGTCGGTGGTGGAGCAATGGAGCGAGAA
>DXFT01000046.1 GCA_019114285.1 Candidatus Odoribacter faecigallinarum | reverse complement strand
AGAGACAGGTTTCCTCGCTAGACTTCACTCTTACAGTTGTTGAAGGCGCTACTTTCCCATCTGAAGTCACACTCCAATCTGTTAAAACAGCCAAACGTATTCTTCCATCTAAAAATAAACAAGTAGCTTCTGCTACGCAGCCAACGACTGCATCCTTATAATCAATATTGGTAATCTCAAATTCATCACAAGACACACCAAATCCCTTAGCCACAAATTCTTTCAAATCCACTGCATTCCTTGCAAGCATAATACCATTAGGAGATTTTAAATCTAAACTCTCCTCCAAATCCGTAACGGCTACCGATTCATCCATGCTGTTGCAAGCCCATGCCAACAAGCCCGCACTGCACAATACCAATAAACTATATACTAACTTTTTCATAGCATTCATACTTTAAAATTAGACCATCATTTACATATCCCAAATATTCAATTCCTTGTTCTGCAAATCTGCCTTGGCATAGTCGCGGGCATCGTATTTCACCTTTTCCAACCGTTTGAATTTGCCCTTGGCGTCTATCTGGTAGGTGTCGTCCTCCCGCTGGACGCGGATGCTCCCGAAGTTGTCGTCAAACAACACGGAGCGGTCACCCAGCACCTTCAGCGAGTAAATCTCCACCGTGCCGTCCGCTTCCACCTTCCATTGCTTCATGGCTATGTTGTCGTTGGAGCAAAAACCTGCCTCCAGCCAGTCCGTCAACACCCCGTCCTTGTAAACCAACAGCAAATGACGAATAAAGTAAGAACGCTCCACTGCCACCGCCAATAATTCCACGCCCTCAGCAGGCAACTCGAAATGGCGGAACACATAAGCGAAATCTTCCTCGCTCTCGTTCTTCAGCAAACCGTTCAAATCACGGTAAGAAAACAACGGCAACCCCTTCCCCTTCTCCCAAGTAAAATCCACCACCGGGTCCAGGTAAGGCGTACACTTCTCCCAAGCGAAAGGCAAAGGAGTGATGACTACTTCTGCATCTGCAGGATACAATTTTTTCAAGCTCTGGGCTTGAACGTTTGTCCCCATAGCTACTACGAGGGCAAACAAAAAAAGAAGTTGTTTCTTCATATTATTTATTTTTTAAATTTATAAATCCCTCTCCCCCTTTGGAAGAGGTTGGATTGAAATCCTGCAACAAAAATATAGCATTATTCTCCAACAATCAAAGAAAATCTTCCGAATCTTTTCTGAAATTTTCAGCATGACGCCATCGCCATTTGGCACACAATTTGCTGGAAATGCCCCACCTAACCGCCTCCCTCCCCCCGGTTCCCCTATACCTCCGCCGCCTTTCCGTCGGTGCTCCTTCGGTGCTCGTCCGCTCCGCACCGGACGAGGTGCGGAGGAGATGCGGGGAAAGGTCGAAGCATCCATAGACCAACCCCAACAGAAATTGTAAGCAATCAAGGGGACGACAGGAATCGATATGAAGGGGATATAGGGGTCAAATCAGGCAACACTTCAGTTTCCCCGCCCAAACACCCCCCTTCCTCCACCAGTCCCAACCAAAGGAAGACCGGAGATAAACCGGAGGTGAACCGGAGTTGATACGGGAACAGAACGGGAACAGACCGTGAAAACAATGAAAAATGAACGATGAACGAGCCCCAACGCAGTATAAAAAAAGTTGCCATCTATCCGGTGGCAACCTTTTAATACGTAAATTCCAGAAATTTATGCTTGTTTTGCCAATTCTGCATCTATCTGGGAAACCATTGCCTTTACATCCTCGTTGGCAGGCTCCAGCGATTGCGCCTGGGTAGCATAGCCTTTGGCTTTTTTGAAAAGTTCCACGGCTTTTGCCTTCTCGGCATCGTATTTTGCCCGGTCGGTCGTAGCAATCGGAGTGGCATCCTGCAGGATTTTAGCCCCGTCGTTAAAGTAAAGCCCTGCCAAGCTCAAAAAACCCTGTACCTGAAAACTCTTAGTTTTCAATTCTGTGATTTTCATATAATTTTCAGCGGCTTTTGCCTCATTGCCTGCTTTCTGGAAGGTTTGCCCTTCTTTCAGGAAATGAGTGGCATACATTGTCTCCAGTTTCATGTTTCCGGGAGAAGCCTTCATCCCAGCATCCAGCGTAGCCAACATTTCATCTGTTTTCTTCAAAGCACGCAATGCCGTTGCTTTTCCCACATAGGAGGATGCCAATTTATAACGATTGGCAATGGACAGGTCATAGTATTTCACTGCAGCCTCATAATTCTTGATGCGTTGCGCCACAACTGCCGTGTTGTAAACGCAAGGATTGTCCTTATTCTCCACAATTTTCAAATAAGCCTCCCAGTTTTTAAAGGCTTCCGCATAGTTTTTTGCCTTATAAGCGGCATTTCCTGCGTTTTTTTCCGCAGCACCGGGTGTTTGGGCAAATAATGCCGTCCCCATTAAAACACTTACAAATAATAAAATAAACTTTCTCATGTTCTCCAATTTTGTATGTTATCAATAATTTATTCTCTTCAGCGCACTAAATTACATTCCAGAGACAAAAAAACAAAATGTTTTGCTGTTTTTTTCGAATATCAACTATACAATAATCCCAATATTTTGTTTAGTCCTTCTTCATCTTCAGCATCAAAAGCGTTCAGTTTGTCACTGTCTATGTCCAAACAGGCAAAGACGCGTCCTTCACGGTCACGGATGGGAATGACAATTTCACTTTTGGAACGGCTGTCGCAGGCAATGTGACCGGGGAATTGCCCTACGTCCGGAACAATTACCGCCTTGCCCGAATCTATTGCCGCCCAACAGACTCCCGTGTGCGGGCGCAATTTCTGGCACGCCACGGGTCCCTGGTAGGAACGGACAATCAATTCACCATCCACCAAAGCATACACTCCCGTCCAAAAAAAGGCTTGCATTTTGTGGTGAAGGACGGCTTCCATCGTCGCCAGCCGTGCCCAAATGTCTTCTGTCGTCACGACGTATGTCTTTATCTGTTCATAAAGACGCTCGTATTTTGCTAATTTCGTGCTTTTTGCCTCCATTATTCTTTTGTTTATTTCAACCGCTCCAAAATGTCCACCAAATGGCGCCACCATTTTTCAACCGTTGCAATATTCACTTTTTCATCGGGAGAATGCACTCCACGCAAAGTCGGCCCGAAAGAAATCATGTCCATGCCGGGATATTTTTCCAGAAACAAACCGCATTCCAATCCGGCATGTATGGAACGTACTACCGGTTTCTGTCCAAAAAGCGCCTCGTAAGATTCCACGGCAATCTTCAATATCGGGGAATCCGGATTGGGCGCCCATCCCGGGTAACCTTCGCCATGCTCCACAGCAGCCCCTGCCAACCGGAAAACAGAAGCCACCATTTGCGCAATGTTCATTTTTTCAGAATCGACATCGCTTCTCTGGGAGGTTGTTATCAGTATCGTATTGCCATTTGTAAATTTCACGGCAGCCAGATTTGTGGAGGTCTCCACCATGCCCGGCATGCGATAGCTCATGGAGAATACACCATGCGGGCAAGCATAAAGGGCATTCAGCAGATGAGAAGCCGAATCAGCATCCAGCACTTCGTCCGGCAAATCCGTGGATTCCATTTCCAAACGCAGCTCCGGTTCTGTAAGTTTCCATACTTGTTCCATTTCGGCAGCATACATATTAAAAGATACCCTCATCTGTTCTTTCAATGCCTCGTCAAAGACAATGACTGCCGAAGCTTCACGGGCAATGGCATTACGCAGGTTCCCCCCTTCGAAAGAAGCCAAGGAGATGCCGTATTTGTTGTTCATTTCCCACAAGAAGCGGTTCAATAATTTGATGGCATTTCCTCTCCCCTTATTGATGTCATCGCCGGAGTGCCCACCTTGCAAACCTTTTACCGTAAGGCGGACTGCAAATTTATGAGGCGGAGTAACTTGCTTGGTATATGGCATACGCACTACGGTATCCACGCCTCCGGCACAGCCGATGAACATTTCTCCTTCGTCTTCGGAATCCAAGTTCAAGAGTATTTTTCCGGTAAAGAATCCCGGTTTCAGAGCAAAAGCCCCTGTCAATCCGGTTTCCTCGTCCACCGTGAAAAGGCATTCCACCGGACCGTGTTGTATGTCGGAAGAAGTCAGTACTGCCAAAGCTGCCGCCATGCCGATGCCGTCATCCGCCCCGAGTGTCGTTCCCTTGGCTTTTACCCATTCTCCGTCGATGTAGGGCTGAATCGGGTCTTTGTCAAAATCATGCTGTGTATCCGAGTTTTTTTCGCATACCATGTCCATGTGGGACTGCAAGACTATTGCCGGCACCTGTTCTTTTCCCGGCACGGCAGGCTTTGTCATCAATACATTGCCTGCCTCATCCTGACGGGCATCCAATCCGTGTTTACGGGCAAATTCCATCAACCAGGCACTTATTTTCTCTTCCTTTTTGGAAGGACGGGGTATCTGGCAAATTTCTTCAAAATATCTCCAGAGAGCCTCCGGTTTTAATCCATTCAATGTTTCCATTATTTTTGCATATTTATATTATGTTCTAAAAACAGGCAAGATATTTATTCCATCCTGTCGGTCAATTTCTTTAAAACCCATACGCATGACTTGACTTCCTGAGGCGCAATGGTCAATGTCAAATCGACATGCAGCTGTTCCTCAATGCCAGTCAAGGCTTTTTTCACCTCAATCCCTTTTTCTGTCAGGACAACAAAATTATTCCGCCGGTCTTCCTTGCACATCTTGCGTTGTACATACCCACGTTTTGTCAAGGTATTCAATAATTTTGTCACATTGTATTTGTCTTTTTGCAAACGTTTTGAAATGGTTTGCTGGTTTACGTGATCTTCTTCCCAAAGCACTTGCAGCAATTCAAATTGTTCCCTGCTCACATCGTAGCCGGCTTTTAGAAAGGCACGGTTAAGTATTTTCGTGTATCCGCGCTCAGCTTTGCTGAGATACGCCATCAGTTCCCTTATTTCATTCATGGTCTGTTTTACTATACTTATGCAAACGTAAGCATTTCTATGCAAATATGCAATATTTTCCCATTATTTCTTCTTTTCCGCCACAGCCACATCTTCAAAGAAAAGGGGTATGGTTTCTTTCAGTTTACAGACGACATCCTCCAATGGCGATTCCATCTGCCCGCCTGCTGCATTTAGGTGCCCTCCTCCATTAAACCATTTTTTTGCCCATTCATTGACCGGTACTTTGCCTTTTGAACGAAAAGAAAGTTTTATTCGCTCTTTCCGTTCAGTAATCAACACAGATACCACGACATTGCGTATGGTAAGAGGAATATTCACCAATCCTTCCAAATCCCCGTCCCGATACCTATACCGTTCCAATTCTTCTTTTGTAACAGGCATGATTGCCACTCCATATTCCTCATTGACTCTCAACTTATTCAATAAGGTATTGCCAATTAACCTCAAACGTGACAGCCGGTTCATCTGGTAAATGTGTTCATGCACATATTCTTTATCTAATCCCTGTTCCAACAATTCGGCTATCAACCGATAAGTCTCCGGGCGGGAAGAATTATGATTCAGCCCCCCTGTATCCGTATTAATAC
Source organism: Candidatus Odoribacter faecigallinarum (assembly GCA_019114285.1). Taxonomy (GTDB): domain Bacteria; phylum Bacteroidota; class Bacteroidia; order Bacteroidales; family Marinifilaceae; genus Odoribacter; species Odoribacter faecigallinarum. The sequence continues at coordinate 27,012 of DXFT01000046.1, read as the reverse complement.
CTGCATAAAGCGAATTAGCTATATCTTCATTAATGATATCTCTTCCCCAAATCTGCGTGATTACGGAATAAAGCAATTCACAAGTGGAAGACACACTGGTATCTGAAATCACGATATCTTCCTCATCCGGCTCAAGATGGTGGTCAATAATTACCCGTGAGGCTTTCGCTTCCATGACCCAAGGTTCCAAATCCCCTTCACGTTTCACCGTATTGTGGTCGAGCATAAAAATAATGTCTGCTTCTGCTATTAACCGTTTGCATTCTTCCGGCTTATCTTGGTAAGAAATCAATTTGGGAATATGTTTCAAAAATCGCAAATATTCCGGCATATAATCGCAAGTCAGGATATGCCATTGCAAACAAACCTGTTGCATGACTTCTGCCAGCGCTGAACAAGAACCCGCCGCATCGCCATCCGGCGAAATATGAGGAATAATCACTACATTTTTCACTAAACCTCCAGCCAGCTTGAATCGTAATTCTTCTATACAGTCTTTTATATTTTTCATATCTATCCATCATAAATCGGACAAAGATAAAAATAAAAGGGGCTAAAAGTGATAAAGAAACACTTTTAGCCCCTTCTTCGGGCAATTTTTAACACTTCTCCCCTCTTCTTTATTTCTTCTTTCCCTTTTTCAATGCAACCTCATGCGTAGCTTCTTCAGCTAAATAACTTGCTTCGTGTTTTTTCTTCATGCCCTTCGGTTTTTTATTTCCAGCTGCTCCCATAACGATTTAATTTTAAAGTTAAAACTATTCATTACACGTATTTTCTTACAAATTATATACCATTGTTGCACACGCCAGTCTTTATTCCCATTCGATTGTGGCTGGCGGCTTGGAACTAATATCATAAACAACCCGGTTGATACCACGAACTTGATTTATAATACGGTTAGACACCCGTGCCAAAAAGTCATAAGGCAGATGACACCAATCAGCAGTCATCCCGTCTGTCGATTCCACCGCACGAAGCGCCACCACATTTTCATAAGTACGCTCATCTCCCATGACGCCTACACTTTGCACAGGCAATAATATGACTCCTGCCTGCCATACCATATCATACAACCCAGCCTCATGAAGCATGGAAATAAAAATATGGTCAGCCTCCTGCAAAAGGCGCACTTTTTCAGCCGTGATTTCACCCAATATGCGGATAGCCAAACCCGGTCCCGGGAAAGGATGCCGTTTTAAGAATTTATCCGGTAAACCGAGTGTCTTTCCTACGCGTCGCACTTCATCCTTAAACAGCAAGCGCAAAGGTTCTACCAACTGTAATTTCATATAATCAGGCAACCCTCCGACGTTATGATGTGACTTGATAGTCTGAGAAGGACCATTGACCGACAAAGACTCTATCACATCCGGATAAATGGTTCCCTGTCCCAGCCACTTGGCATCTTTTATCTTGGAAGCTTCTTTGTCAAAGACATCTATAAAGGTGCTACCTATAATCTTGCGTTTCCGTTCCGGTTCCGTCACTCCTGCCAAACGGCTTAGAAAAAGTTCTCCTGCTTCAGCTCCTACTACATTCAATCCCAACTCCTTGTAATTCTCCAATACATCCCTATACTCATTCTTACGCAGCAAACCGTTATCCACAAAAATACAAGTCAAGTTCGTTCCTATGGCACGATGAAGCAACATCGCCGCCACTGTAGAATCTACTCCTCCGGACAAGCCCAAGATTACCCGGTCATCTCCCAGTTTACGTTTCAATTCAGAAACCGTAACCTCTACAAACGAGTCTGGAGTCCAACTCTGGGAACATCCACAGATACCTACGACGAAATTATACAGAAGTTCTTTCCCTTCTGTGCTATGGTAAACTTCCGGATGGAACTGTATGCCAAATGTCGGCTCTCCATGAAAAGCGTATGCAGCGTTTACCACATCAGAAGTACTTGCCAATACTTCCGTGTTTTCCGGCAAACGTTCAATTGTATCTCCATGGGACATCCATACTTGAGAATTAGGACTAATGCCCTTGAATAAACGACAATCTGTATTCACAAACGAAAGGTTTGCCCGTCCATATTCCCGTTTATCAGAAGCTTTCACCTCTCCTCCAAAATGCTGAGCCAAATATTGGGCTCCAAAACACACTCCCAACAAGGGCAACTTCCCCTTTATGGCTGACAAATCGGGCTGTGGTGCAGCCTTATCCCTAACAGAGAAAGGGCTTCCGGATAGAATTACACCTTTCACTGAAGCATCCAGCGCCGGATATTTATTGTAAGGATAAATCTCGCAATAAACATTCAATTCACGCACCCGCCTCGCAATCAACTGTGTGTATTGCGAACCGAAATCTAATATCAATATCTTTTCTTGCATTGCATTAATTTTGATTTGCGGTGCAAAGATAAACGTTTAGGGCTAAAAAACAAGGGCATTCTCTCCTTTTCCTGTCTTTTCCTGCAAACATGCCACGGCTTTTTCATTTGAAATGTCCGCTTCCCTTGCTTGACGAAATGCAACTAATGGCTTGCTCCCTGTTTCCAGATACCTCGGAAACCTCAAGTACTGCTTGAATGGCGCGAAGAACGCAACAATTCTTCACGAAGGTATTTTCCCGTTTCAGAAGCAGGATTTTCCGCCACTTCCTCGGGTTTTCCCACTGCCACAATCCGTCCCCCCTCACGTCCTCCGCCCGGTCCCATATCTATAATGTAGTCTGCCATTTTAATGACATCAAGATTATGCTCTATGACAACTACCGTATTGCCTTTGTCCACCAGTTTACCGATAGCCTCAAGTAGAATGTGTATATCTTCAAAATGCAAACCTGTCGTTGGCTCATCAAGAATATAAAGGGTCTTGCCCGTATCCCGGCGAGCCAATTCCGATGCCAGCTTTACACGTTGTGATTCCCCACCGCTCAAAGTCGTGCAGGGCTGGCCGATTTTAATATATCCCATACCTACCTCCTGCAATACTTTCAGCTTATGTTGGAGGTAAGGGACCCCTTCAAAAAATTCTACCGCTTGATTAATTGTCATATCCAATACGTCTCCGATAGATTTGCCACGGTAGCGTACCTCCAATGTCTCTTTGTTATAACGCTTTCCCCCGCATGCATCGCAATGCACATACACATCCGGCAAGAAATTCATTTCTATGACCTTTACTCCGGCGCCTTTGCATTCCTCACACCTCCCGCCGGGCACGTTAAAAGAGAAACGTCCAGCCCCATAACCACGAATCTGTGCTTCCGGCAAACGCTCAAACAATTTACGGATATCAGTGAAAATACCAGTATAAGTCGCAGGGTTAGACCGCGGAGTACGCCCCAACGGACTTTGGTCCACTATAATCACCTTATCGATATATTGCATCCCTTCTATCTCTTCATAAGGCAGAGGCTCTGCTACGGAACGGTATAATTGCTTCGACAATATCGGATAAAGGGTACCATTTATAAGGGATGACTTACCACTCCCGCTAACCCCGGTGACACATACCAGCAACCCCAAGGGAAGAGACAAATCCACATGTTGCAGATTGTTTCCCGTACACCCTTTCAAAGTAAGAAAATGACCGTTGCCTTCCCTGCGGCAAGCAGGGAGTTTTATATCAAGCGTACCATTCAGGTATTTGGCTGTCAAACTGTCACTTTTCAAAATATCTGAATATGTTCCAGCTGCAACTACCTGCCCTCCCTTACGTCCTGCATAAGGTCCCATATCGACAATATAATCGGCAGATTCCATCATCTCACGGTCATGCTCGACAACAATGACCGAATTACTGTTGTCCCGCAACTTCCGTAAAGAATCAATCAACCGGCGGTTGTCTTTCTGGTGCAATCCAATACTTGGCTCATCAAGGATATAGAGGACATTTACCAATTGCGAACCTATCTGCGTGGCAAGACGGATACGCTGCGACTCTCCTCCCGAAAGTGTGGCAGACTGCCGATTCAATGACAGATATTCCAAGCCGACATCCAACAAAAAACGAAGGCGGGTACGGATTTCCTTAAGAATTTCCCCTGCAATCCGCCGTTGCGCCGGCTCCAGTTTTTCCTCCAGCTTACATATCCAATCATACAAATCCCGCAATTCCATTTCTGCCAAATCAGAAATATTCTTACCGTCAATGCGATAACTTAAAGCTTCCTGGGTAAGGCGCTGTCCATGGCAGACATCACACTTTACCTGTGAAAGAAACTGCTCAGCCCATTTGTTCGCACGCTTTGAGGTGGCATTCTCTTCTTGCATTACAATATATTTGATAATGCCCTCAAAAGCATAAAGCGTATTGGAAGAGACCCCCAACGCCTCTTTCGACAAGCGTATCTGACCCGGATAACCATATAACACATCCGTAACAGCCTCTTCCGACAAATCCCTAATGGGGGTATGCAAATCAAAGCCATGCTTTTTCAAGACAGTCTCTATCTGCCAAAAAAGAATCGTATTTTTATATTTGCCCAAAGGCTCTATCCCCCCCTCATATATAGAAAGGGATTCATTCGGAATGATTTTATGAATATCCACCGTAGTAACCACTCCCATACCTTTGCATTTAGTGCAAGCCCCTTGCGGGGAATTGAAAGAGAAAGTATGCGGAGCCGGGTCAGGATAAGAAATTCCTGTATCAGGACACATTAAATTGCGACTGTAATATTTCAAATCACCCTGATCAGCATCTTGCACCATAATAGTCCCTTTACCACTCTTCATTGCTGTTTCCACAGAGGCTTTCAGTCGTTTCACGTCCATATCCTTAGATACGACCATCTTATCAATCACGACCTCAATATTATGAATCTTGTAACGGTCAAGGCTTAAACCGGAAGTTATTGTACGAAGCCCACCGTCCACGCGTACTGTAAGAAACCCTTTCCTACTAAGATTTTCAAAAAGTTCTCTATAATTTCCTTTCCTCGCCTTGACTAATGGAGCCAGCAAAAAAATACGTTTCCCGTCAAAGTTTGCAAGAATCAATTCAATAATCTTTTCATCCGTATATTTCACCATACGGCTGCCCGTAAGATAAGAATAAGCCTCTCCTGCCCTTGCATAAAGCAAACGCAGGAAGTCATATATTTCTGTGGTCGTGCCGACCGTAGAACGCGGATTCTTATTGGTGGTCTTCTGTTCTATGGAAATCACAGGACTTAACCCGGTAATCTGATCCACATCAGGACGTTCCATATTACCCAAGAATTGCCGGGCATAAGCAGAAAGCGTCTCCATATAACGCCTCTGCCCTTCAGCATAAATCGTATCAAATGCCAATGAAGATTTACCACTGCCGCTTAAGCCGGTTATCACCGTCAAACTATTCCGCGGAATCGTTAAATCTATATTCTTAAGGTTGTGTTCACGCGCACCATAAATGGCAATTATATTGTTTTCTTCCTGAATTTCCTTCATATTTTTATGCCTATAACATGAGCCTGCAAAATTAAGGAAATATATGAAAGAGTAAAATAGAAATCAATCCAAGTCGAAAACACACAACCACACGCATGCCGGAGCAAGGCTGCTTTTGGCTATACGATGTTTACAATTTTTAGGAATAATCAAATAATCACCCGCTTTCATTTCCCTCATTCCATCTTCAAATTCCAACGTGGCTTCTCCCTGTAACAACAAAATAAACTCGTCATTCTCCTGGTCATACCAAAAGCCTTCCGGAGAACTGTATCCAGATGAGACAATACGTTCAATACGACAATTGGCAGACTTGCCCAATACAGTAAATTGCTCTTCTTCCCCGGCATCCGCTAAATTTGAAAAAATATTTTTCAGTTCCATATCCTACTACAAAACACTATTAGATTAGACTTAATTATGTTTCACTACTACTTTTCCCGGGGGGCAAAGATACGCACACTTTATGAAAGTAACAATGCTTTTCCAATCACAATATTTAGGTATTTCCTGTTTCCCCTTTCAAAACCGGCAGACTCAAATGATACTTCACAGCCAACAGACGCATCAAAATAACGGAAATTGCCCCTATAATTTGAGCGACCACATCATTCACACCCCAAAAAGTACACAAATAATAGCACAAGCCACCAAACACACAAGCCAAAGCATAAATCTCCTTCCGGAATATCAAGGGGACTTCATTAATCAAGGCGTCCCGCAACACGCCACCTGCAGCTCCCGTCAAAGTCCCCATAATAATACCCACCCAAATTGGATAATCATGGGCGATGCTCTTCTCCATGCCCACCACTGTGAATAATCCCAAACCTATCGCATCAAAAATAAAAAAAGTATTATTCAAACGGATGACATACTTCCCAAAAATGATGACAAATCCAAGGGCTGCAGCCGTTACAATAAGGTAAGAAGGCTGCTGCATCCAAAAAGGAGGCACATCCAACAGCAAATCGCGGATAGTTCCTCCTCCAACTGCTGTAACAAAACCAACCACATAAGCGCCAAACCAATCAAAGCGCTTGGCTGACGCTAAACGGATACCGCTAATGGCAAATGCAAAAGTACCCAGATAATCAATAATTGTCAGAAAATCCATGGAATATTATTTTTTTCGGAGCGCAAAAGTAATGCTTTTTTTCAACATGTAGATTTTTCTTTATTACTTTTGCATTTCAAAACACCGGAACAACATGGAACCAATAACTTATTACAAATCCCAATCAGAGAAACACAAACATACCCTCCGTCAATACCAAAAACAACGCAACTTCATTACCATTACAAAAATACTTATATTCGCCATCATCGTATGGCAAATCTATATCGCCATTAACGACGGAACTCCTTATTTCCTGTATCCACTGCTCGTCGCCATTATCGCCTTTATTGCCATGACACGCATAGACAGCAAAGTCGTTAACCACATTCGGGTCACAGAAGCCCTTATCCGAATTAATGAAGAAGAAAATGCCTATCTGCAAGGCGACCTCTCTCCCTTCCCCGCCGGCAAAGAATATGGGCACCCCTCCCATCCCTATGCTTGCGACTTGGATTTATTCGGTGATGACTCCCTGTTCCGCCACCTGGACCGCACAGTCACCCATGAAGGGCAACGGCAATTGGCTGAATGGCTGCTTACCCCTTGCCTGCAACGCCAAGAAATCCTACGCCGCCAGGAAGCCGTTCGCGAGTTAACTGCCTTGCCGTCATGGCGGCAACTTTTCCGGGCCAATGGCAAAACGCAAAAAATACAAGAAATAAATACTGAAAACCTCTATCAATGGCAACAGGAACCACCCTTCTTTCACCACAAGAAAAGAATCCGCCGTATCCTCCTCTTTATCAATGGATGTACCATCGCAACATGGGGATGTACGATAGCCGGCATTCTCCCCTATCCCATTCCCCTGCTTCTTTCCTTATCGCAACTGCTGGCGCTTTCATTCCTCCTCAAAAAAATAAACCAATATCACAATCGTTTAAATACCTTCATCAGTAGTATAAGCAACTACCTCCCTCTCGTACGTCTTCTGGAAAGACAACCTTTTACCTCTTCCCACTTGCAGGAAATAAAAAAACTACTTTTCCAGGACAATCAAAATGCTCTAAAAGCCTTATCATCCTTAAAAAGGATACAAGAAAAATTAGACCAGCGTGGCAACCTCATTGCAGCTTTTTTCCTGAACGGGCTATACTTGCGTGACATGCATACCATTTTGGATTTAGACAAATGGAAAGAAAAATACAGCGCCTGCATCAACCAATGGACAACCGCCATCAGCCAGACAGATGCCTTGGCAAGCATGGCAAACTTCAGCTTCAACCACCCGGAATATACATTTCCGGTAATCAGCGACAACTATCAGTTGAATGCCGAAGGAATAGGACATCCACTGCTGCAAAATAAAAAATGCGTAACCAACGACTTTGCCATCCTCCGGGAACACCAAATGTTCATTGTCACGGGAGCAAACATGGCAGGGAAAAGCACTTTCCTCCGCACCGTCGGAATCAACCTTGTCCTGGCACAATCCGGCAACGTTGTGCGCAGCGCCCGTTTTGATTTTCATCCCACAGCCCTCTTCACCAGCATGCGCACCACCGACAATCTGGCAAAAGATACCTCCTACTTCCACGCCGAATTATTGCGGCTAAAACAATTGGTCGAAATGGCAAAGCAAGAACACGTATTCATCATACTTGATGAAATGCTCAAAGGAACCAATTCCGTTGACAAACTAAATGGTTCTCTCGCATTCCTCCGCAAATTGCTGCAATACCCTGTTACCGGACTAATAGCAACCCATGATTTGGCATTAGGAGAATTGGAAAATGAATATCCGGAGAATTTCTTTAATGTCTGTTTTGAAATCACTCACCAAGGGGAAGAAATCCAATATGACTATAAACTCCATAAAGGTGTCAGTACCACCATGAATGCCAGCATACTCTTAAAACAAATGGGACTGATATAACACAGTGAGGAACACCGATTTACAGAGGCAGAAATCCAGAAATTATAAATTTCTATCATTAATCGTTAATCGCTCATCTTTAATCGTTTTCCCGGTCTGTACACGGTCTGTTCCCGTATCAAAGCCGTTTCAACTCCGATTTATCCCCCTTCTTCCTCTCATTGGCATGGGCGGAGGAACGGGGAATTTGGGGGTGTGTTACCGGGATAACATTTGATTTGGTCTTGTCTTCACTATGAACAAGCAGCCTGTCCTTGACGTATGCTTTGTCAAAGACAGGCTGCTTCATTTACTCATATCATTTGTTTAGAACAAAAACAAGAGAAGGCTGCATTCCTTTTGTACAGCCTTCTTAAAAGTATTACCAGATAGAAGCCCGTTTATCCGGAGCCAGATACATCGGGTCTCCTTCCTGTACGCCAAACGCTTCATACCAGCCTTCAATGTGCGGAAGGGTTGCATTTACCCTCCAACGTCCCAAAGAATGCTCGTCAGTCTGCGTACGCAAACGGATTTCTTCGTCCCGGATATTGGCAGCCCACACGCCGGCGTATGCCAGATAGAAACGCTGTTCAGGAGTAAAACCGTCCACAACGCCCAACGGAGCATCTTTCACCGCATTGTGGAAAGCCTGGAAAGCCACTTGCAAACCACCGTAATCGGCAATGTTCTCACCCAAGGTCAACTTGCCATTAGCATGCAATCCCGGAAGTACTTCTATCTTATCAAACCAATCCACCAAGACTTGGGTGCGTTCCTCAAACTTCTTGGCATCCTCTGCCGTCCACCAATCCCGTAGATTACCATCTTTGTCATATTGGCGTCCATGATTGTCAAACCCGTGGGTCATCTCATGACCGATGACCACACCGATAGCCCCATAATTAAAAGCGTCATCTGCCTTCATGTCAAAAAACGGATACTGCAAAATACCGGCAGGGAAACAAATCTCATTCGTCGTCGGATTATAATAAGCATTCACTGTCTGCGGTGTCATCATCCATTCTGTCTTATCCACCGGTTTTCCGTTCTTTGCCAGCATATAATCATATTCGAATACATTGGAACGAAGGACATTTGCCCAATAAGAATCCTTTTTGATGTCCAACGAACTGTAATCACGCCATTGGTCAGGATAGCCCACTTTCACATAAATGGCAGACAATTTTTCCAGCGCCTTTGCCTTCGTCTCATCGCTCATCCACGTCAATGCACGGATACGCTCACCCAATGCCTGTTGCAGATTGCCAACCAATTTCACCATCCGTTCCTTGGCTGCAGCGGGGAAGTATTTCTCCACGTACATTTTGCCGACAGCTTCTCCCATCATGCCATCCACTGCCGACACTGCCCGTTTCCAACGAGGTTGCATTTCCGGCGTCCCGGACAAGACTTTGCCATAGAAATCAAAATTAGCTTCTACAAATTCATCACTCAAGTAAGAAGCCGCCCCGTCAATCACTTTCCAAAGCAAATATGATTTCTGTGCATCCAAATCTCCCTTCCCCACTTGTTTTGCAACCTCTGCCAAAGCTTCCGGCTGCGCCACGTTCAACTCCTTTACTTCCGGCAATCCGAGAGACTTGAAATACAAATTCCAATCTATCCCCGGTGCTTGCCGTTCCAATTCTGCCACAGTCATTTTATGGTAATTGGCTTGCGGGTCACGCGCTTTCACCCTGTCATAGGCAGCCTTTGCCAAATCGGTCTCCACTGCCATTGCCTGACCTGCTGCTTTCACTGCTTGTCCCTCCTCATATCCTGCTAAGCGGAACATCCTCGCAATGTGGGCTTCATACTTCGCACGAATATCCTTGTTGTGCGCGTCATCAGAAAGATAATAATCGCGGTCGCCAAGACCTAACCCGCCTTGGAATGCCTGCACAATATTCATGCTGCTGTTTTTCTCGTCAGCCCCTATGAACAGATTAAAATAAGCCCCCAAGCCTTGGCGTGTCATTTCAGCTGCCAATACAGTCAAACCCTTACGGTCTTTCACCGCTGCAACCTTATCCAACATTGGTTTCATCGGTTTCATTCCGTCAGCATTCAATTTTGTGGAATCCATCGCCAGATTATACAAATCCCCTATCTTCTGTCCGATGCTACCCGGTTCCTGCTGCTGAGTGGCAAGACCTTTAATTAATCCATGCAATTGAGTCCGATTATTTTCCGCCAACAAATCAAAAGAACCGAAACGTCCGTACTCATCTGTCAACGGATGCGTCTTCATCCATCCCCCACAAGCGTACTGGTAAAAATCTGTCTTGGGAGAAACAGTTTTATCCAGATTCGCAACATCAATGCCCCCACTCAAGGCACCCTCCTTCTTGCCGTTGCAAGCTACTGTTGCCAAGGCAAGTGCCAATACCGATACATAAAATCCTTTATTCATAATTATACTTATTGATTAAAACTTGATTCATCTACAAAGTAAGCGCAAAAATAACAAGATTTTATCGTCATTAGACAACAGACTTTCATAAATTTTGCTGACAATCCCCGTTTCCAACGATTGTCCACTGTCATTCCATAAGATAAAGGTTTGGGAAAGTGCTTTTACCTTCCCATTGTTTCTTTCACCTTTGCCAATAAACCAGGAATATCCAAGTGTTGGGGACATTTTGCCAAGCATTCTCCACATCCGGTGCATGACGATAGGCATAAATGGCAGCCCCAAGCGCTTCCCGTTCTGCAGGCGTAAGCATATTAGGACGGGCTTTGCAAAGACTATAACGCATTTACGGATATTTGTAACCTATTTACAGATACTTTCAGTCCGGCACATCTTTCCCTGTTTACACGACCATGTTGGTCACTCGGTTGATTGTCACTAAAGTACCGTATTCATCACGGATTTCCACCTGTACAACTTGCGTCCGCCTGCCCCGGTGGAGGAAGTATCCCCGTGCGGTAACAGATGTCCCGCGGGCTTGCTTCACATGGTTTCCGTTCACCTCAATGCCAAACACCCGGAAACGCTCCCCTTCCGGCTGCAACATCGTACTCAAAGCTCCGCCAACTGTCTCCGCCAGAGCCATGTTTGCGCCACCGTGCAACGCCCCGTCCGGACGGCAGGTACGGCTATCAATGGGCATCCGTGCCTCCAACCAATCTTCTCCGGAAGCGGTAAACACAATACCTAAATTCTCCACCAACGTATTTTTACAAATATCATTCAATAACTCTACCTTCTCTTTCATCATATACACTTTTATTCCATTCATTCATTTTTCCTTCTTCTTTGCTGAAAAAGTTGAGTCTATTATTACTAAATTACCACTCACTTGTCATCCTCAAAATTACATCAAAAAGTTTTTTTATTCCCTTTTTGCCTGACTTTTTTGTCGTGAGAAAATTTTATGGGTTAGTGGTTACTGACAGTTCCTTCTATGAACCGTTCAAAATGAAGTGCCCCCAAAAAGTTTTTATCCAACTTTTTGGGGGCATTTCAAGAAGCATAGCTGGCTATGCTTGGACAACCTCTCTTTATTCTTTTAGACAAGAATATTAATCTCTCACTTCTTGTAATACTTCTCCGTCTTTTGCGAAAATTAGCTTTAATTCATGCCTTCCGTTTTCTATTTCAACCTCATATTGGACAAAGGAGGAATTTTCAATAACTTCAACCTCTCCGTCAATCCTATAATTGCTGTATTTTTGCTCTAAAGTCAAACGTACAGCCTCTGGCAAATCATCAGGGTGGATATCCCAAGTTGTACATACCCATTCCTCACTGCCTGTAAAATAAGCTTCTTTTATATAGCTGTCATGGCGGAAACCCACTTCCGTATAACCGTCATCATAATCCTTCTCTATGATAACCGCACCCGGATAGCGGTCGGCAATAAAATTCTCAATATTATTTCCGACAGGAATTCCTCCTGTTATCGGGTTATCAATGGGACGCTCGATTTCCCTGCCTTCTTCGTCTATATAAACTTTCATATCATCATCAAAACGGCTTTCCAATTCAACGCAATAATACACCCCATTTTTTACAGTCTCATATTTGACGACTTCCTCTATTCGTGCGTCAGGATAGGTATTTTTGATGATTTCTAAATTTACGGGCACCTCTTCTATCCACTTTCCTTCATACTCTGTCTTTGTCTGCATCCAAGCAGATGAACCGTCAAACAATGCCTCCAATTTCAACCCACTGTGAATAAATTCAATTTCTGTCATGCCATTTTCAATTTCCATATCCACAATACGGGCATCCGGGTAATTCGTATTCAACCAATTGGAGACAAAACTTTCCGGGCGTTGGGGCAATAGTTCATAATAATCTTTGTCATCCTCGGCATCTGCAATTTCCTTTACCAAAATACTGTCACTACTATAATAAAGGTCAACCTCAGTCTCCTTCCCTTTTTCATCCTTAGAAACTTCTATGACATAAAGAGTTTCACTCTCATTACGTTGCAACACATCAACTTCCCGCGATTTTTTCCAAGGATTTGCAGCATATTTGCTGGATTCAAAAGCTGCACGCACATTGTCTGGAAGAGCATCATACAAAATCTCATATTCTGTCATGCCCCACACACCTTCGCTCCATGAAAACCAAGCGCTTTGGTCATCTTTATTACCTTCTCTCTCATTAAAAGTAGCTACTGCATACCCGTTCTTTTTTTCCCATCTGACATTTACAGCATTCGGATATTGTTTTTCAAAAGCATCCAGCACAGCCACCGGCACATCATTCGGATTCAATATAACTCCATCAGGCAATCGCTTAGAGGAATCATCATCACAAGCGACAAACAAACTGGCAATACTTATTGCACAAAGAATCAAAAATCTATTCATAACTCATCAATTTTAAATTACACGACAAAGTAACCATTCAATTTTATAGTGAATTTAAAATGGAAGCATAAAAAAAGCGCAACTTAGAAAGTTGCGCTCAATATCACTAAGCATCGGATTATTTAAAATAACGGTTATATAACCCCTCAAACCCTTTACCATGACGTGCTTCATCTTTGCACATTTCATGCACCGTATCATGAATCGCGTCATAATTCAATTTTTTGGCGAGTGTTGCAATACGTTTTTTGTCTTCACAAGCCCCGGCTTCTGCCTCCATCCGTTTTTTCAGATTGGTTTTGGTATCCCAAACCATTTCTCCCAAAAGTTCACAGAATTTAGCTGCATGCTCAGCTTCTTCCCACGCATAACGCTTAAATGCTTCAGCAACTTCAGGATAGCCTTCACGATCAGCCTGGCGACTCATTGCAAGATACATGCCTACTTCTGTACATTCACCATTAAAATGTGCCTTCAGACCTTCAAGGACTTCAGGATCTACACCTTTTGCAACTCCAATTACATGCTCGTCAACAAAAGTCAATGCACCCTCAGTTTCTACCATTTCTTTGAATTTAGACTTCGGTGCTTTACACTGCGGGCAAAATTCTGGAGCTTCCTCACCCTCATAAACATATCCGCATACAGTACAAATAAATTTCTTCATGACTTTCTTTGTTTTATTGATTAAATATGTAGTACAAAATTATAGTTGTTTTCTCTTTACTGCAAGCATTTCAAACTTTTTTATTAGTTATTGACACAGTTTCTCAATATGAAAAATAAAACCTTTCATTCAATCGGGCGTCATGAAGCAACATAAGCGTCTCGCTTCGCTTATAAAATAAAAAGAAAATAATCTTCCTTGCGTATTTCAAATAAAATCAATATATTTGTAAAAGTAAAATTTAAAACCATGATGAAAAACGAAACATGCAACTGCGGCTTGCTATGCTGTGAGACAGTAAACGCAAGAAATAAAGACAACCAATTCGTATTGGCATCCCTGCCTTACGCTGTGGATGCGCTGGAACCTTATATCAGCAAAGAGACCATTGGATTCCATTACGGGAAACACCTTGCCACCTATATTGAAAACCTGAACAAGTTGAAAACAGGGACAGAGTTTGAAAACCTGCCGCTACATGAAATTGTTGTCCGAAGCAATGGCGGATTGTTCAACAATGCAGCCCAAACGTTCAACCATTACTTCTATTTTGAAGCCCTGCAAGGCAACGGGGAAAGCCAACCGGAGGGAAAGGCTCGCCAATTGTTGGAAAAGAGCTTCGGCAGCGTGGAGGATTTCAAAGAAAAATTCACCCAGGCAGGAGCTACTTTGTTCGGTTCCGGATGGGTATGGTTGGTACAGAACGGAGACAACGTGGAGATTCTGGCACTGGGGAATGCCGGCAATCCTTTGACGGAAGGCAAACATCCCCTCCTTACGCTGGATGTATGGGAACATGCCTATTATCTGGACACGCAAAACGCCCGAGCCAAGTATATCGGGAATTTTTGGAAATTAGTAGATTGGGAAAAGGTGGAAAGAAGAATTAAAGTGCAGTAATTTCTATTTTCCCCTGCCTTTCTTCGATGTTTCTTCGTCTTTCCGGGTACCTTGGGGGAACCTTGTTGGTACCTTGGTAGTATATTTGAACCCCCAGGGTACCCGGAAGGTACCGGTAAGGTACCCGGAAAGACGAAGAAACCCATAAGCAACCCATAAGCTACATCCCGTTAAACAAGAAGTTTCGGGCATCGCAAATAAAAGAACCGGTACGCTTTTTTCTGTCCGGGGTGTTTGTTTTCATGAAGATATTTGTAATTTTGCCCCCATGTTTTTAATAGGTATATCGGCTCACTTGATGATTTACCTGTTATTCCCTGCTTTTTTGGTGGTTTTCCTTTATTTCAAAGGAGCAAGGGGTGCAATGGAAATCAATATCCCTTCGCAAGGCGTCCATTACGAATGCCCGGCAAAGGCGGAAACGGTTATTGTAATCAGCCAAACTACCCAAAGCAAAGAAGCAGAAGAAGATTCAGGTTTTGAAGAAATTGAAAGGACAGACATTGGTGTCGTGCCTGATTCTGAAACACATTCCCCTGTCCTCTCCTTGGGGTTTTTACGCGCTCCCCCGTCATGTTTCGCATAAACTCTGTCTTTTGGCCTGTCGGGTCAATTGCCCCCAATGGCAAGTCGTTTTGCCCTATCTTATTATTTACTTTTTGATTTTAAATTATTTTTATGCGATATCTAATCATCGGATTAATATGTTTAATCCATATTCCTATTTTAGCTCAAAAGTCCAGTTTTTTCCATCCGGAAGACTCAACATTCCACTATATGCAAACGCTACAAGAAATTATCGTGAAAGCTGAAAAAAGAAAGCTGTCGCCCATGGAAATTCCCGTAGCGTTAAGCGTTATCACACCCTCCCTGCTTTCAGGAGAGAGTGCGCCCGACTTAAGAAACCTTTCAGGCTTGGTTCCCAATTTTTACATGCAAGAAGGAGGATTGAAACTCTCCACTCCCATTTACATGAGAGGTGTCGGGACGGTATCAGGTACTCCGCCCGTAGGGTTATATGTGGACGGCATCCCTGTATTCGACAAAAATGCCTTTATTTTTGAATTATATGACATTAAGCAAATTGACGTGCTACGAGGACCGCAGACTACCCTCTACGGCAGGAACAGTATCAATGGACTTATCAACATTGAAACCAACCCACCGGCAAGAGAATTTAAAGGTGAAATCCAATTGGGCATAGCAAGTTTCCTGTCCCAAGATTACCATGCCATATTTCATTTGCCAGGTAAAAAGGTTTACAGCAAGTTAGCAGCTTCTTACAATCGGTCACGGGGGTATTTCCGCAACAAATTCGATGCAGACCAACGCTCAAATCCAACAGAAATGTGGAATGTACAATATAACGGCATCTGGTATGCAGGACAAGATTGGAAGATTGTTTTCGGGGCAAACTACCTGGATTCCTATGATGGCGGTTATGCATACTACCGGATAGATTCCCTTAAAATGGACAGATACCGGGTCAATTATAATGTACCGTCTTCTTATAAACGGGACTTGGCATCTGCACACATAAACACTGAAAAGCGCTGGCAAAAATTCAACTTATCCTCAGCAACCTCTTATTCCTGGAGCAAAGACAAACAATTATTGGATGCCGACTTCACTTACCTGGATGTGTTCGATAACAATAAAAAGTCGCACCAACATCTGGTGACGGAAGAAATCAATATTCAATCCGTCAGCGGTAGCCGGTTGGAATGGACTGCGGGGGTATTTGGTTTTTACAAGGGCTTAACCAATAAATATGTCGCCAATTTCGGGAAGGACAAACAATTGTTATTGCCTGTCCCTTTGGAGAAAGCCAATTACGTCAATGAGAATGACACATGGGGTATCGCCGGATACGGGCAAATCTGCCTGCACGGCTTGCTGCCAGGCTTGAGCCTGACGGCTGGCCTTCGTTATGATTATGAGAAAACAAATTTGGATTACCGGGACAGTGTGCTTTTTACAGGAGGAAACGGTTTTCAGGAATTCCATGCATCCGAGGAAAATGCAGATTTCCAAGCCTGGTTGCCCAAGTTCTCCGCCCTGTACCAATGCAATGACCACCTTTCTATTTACGCAACAATCGCCAAAGGTTATAAAGCCGGAGGGTACAATATTATTGTGAATGACATGATGTCAAAGGAAGTAAACCTAAGATACGATGCTGAAAAATTGTGGAATTACGAAATAGGCATAAAATATAGGGCACGTAACAAAAGATTTTCTTTAAACGCGGCTACGTTTTTCATTGATTGGCAAAATCAGCAAATCTTTGTAATGGGCATGATGGGACCTAATATCCAGAATGCAGGGGATGCACACAGCTGGGGGGTGGAAAGTGATTTGCAATGGGAATTGTTGCCAGGGCTATCGTACATCTTAGCCGCAGGATACAACCATTCCAAATATTACCGGAACGAGGAAAAAGAACATGAGGGCAACCGAATTGTCATGTCGCCGGAATTTACCTGCCATACAGGATTTCACTACGGAAAACAAGTCAGCCTGCCCCTGTTCCGGCATTTTGACATAACAACAACAGTAAACGGGTTTGGCAAACAATACTTTGACGAAGCCAATACCTTGTCCCAATCCCCTTACTTTTTATGGAACTTAAACGCTGGAGTATCGGGAAAGAGATTAGAATTGCGGGTATGGGCAAAGAACATTTTGGACAAAGCCTTTTTTGCCTATATGTTGAATAATCCCATAGGCAGCAAATTGACAGCATACAATGAAATGGGACAATCCGGAGCACCACGGAGAGCCGGCATTTCCCTCACTATCAAACTTTGATTTGCGAAACCACATGAAAGAAGGAGGGCATGCCAAAATCGACATGCCCCTTTTTGTGCCTGCCATCACTTCGGAAAAGGCAGGACCAAATCAAACATTATCCAGGTAACACACCCTCAAATTCCCCCTTCCTCCGCCCATGCCAACCAAAGGAAGAACAAAGTATCACCAGAAGTGAACCGGGGATGATACGGGAACAGAACGGGAATACACCGTGAAAACGGTTAAAGATGAACGATTAACGATAAAAATGATGTAAAGGCAAAAGAAAAGTGGGGCTATTTTGATACAGCCCCACTTCTTTGGTTTTTTATCTGTTCAATCTACAATAACCATTTCATCAATTAAATGGCTGGCGCCAGCCAATTTGTCAATGATAAAAAGCACGTAACGGATATCCACGGAAATATTACGGCAAATTTCCGGATTATATTGGATATCAGACATCACTCCATCCCATGCCCGGTCAAAATTAATGCCAATCAAATGCCCTTCCGCATTTAATACAGGACTGCCGGAATTACCTCCTGTGGTATGGTTGGTGGCAATAAAACATACAGGCACCTCCCCATCTTGGGTATATCTGCCAAAGTCTTTCTTTTCATAAATTTCCCTTAAGCGTTGCGGCACATCATAATCGTAAATTTCAGGATTGTCCTTTTCCATAATGCCTGCCAAAGTCGTAAAATGTTTATAATAAACGGCATCACAAGGAACATATCCTTGCACTTTACCATACGCCACTCTTAACGTGGAATTGGCGTCCGCATAAAAATGCTTGTCGGGATGCATCTCCATCTGGGCAGCCAGCCAAGTCTTATCCAGCACCTTTACTTCATTTTCAATACGCGACAACTCCGGATAGATGTTATCCGCATAAAAAAGGTCTATGGAATGATAAAGATAATAAGCAGGGTCCTTTTCCAATTTACGGCATGACTTGCCATCCACTTTGTCAATAAAAGCATTGAAAGCCTCCTCGGAAGCAAAGACTGAATTTTTAAAGAGAGATGCAGCGTATGCCTCTACCCCTTTTTTGGCAATTGCAGCCTGCACTTCTGCTGGAATCCAGGCAGCAGGAAGGTTTTCATTATACAGTTTCAACATTTCCACAAGTATCTTGCAATCGGTAGCAGGGTCATAATCTTTATAAAATTCTTTTGCAGCAGCCTTGATTCTTTCCCTTATCTGTTCCGGATTATTAATAAATTCTTTGCTGCCAAGGGTATTATACACCTTAGCACTCCACATGACAATTTCAGCCCCCTGTTTGCCTGCTTCTGTCAGATAAGCCTGTGCAAGTATCAAATCTTTCCTCTTATCGTAAAGTGATTTATATTGGTCCAAAAGGTGGGCATAGGCGGGCTTTCCTGCTGCCCATTGCCGGAACGCTTGTTCTTCCTGTTGTTTCTTCTCCACTGTATTAAAACGCTTCAAACCTTTTATCTCCCCTTGCCATTTCTTCCAGGAGTTGGCAACACTGGCAGCTTTCGCTGCGTATTTGATGCGCAACAATTCGTCTGATTCCATTGCAGCATTTATAATGTTCAATTTTGCTGTACGGATGGCTATTTTATGAGGATTCTCAATATCCTGTATTTGTTCTACGGCATAAGAAGTCAGGTATTCTTTCGTCGTACCAGGATAACCGAACACCATGGTAAAATCCCCTTCCTTTAAACCTTTCGTGGAAATTTTAAAGAACGTGGAAGGCTTGTAAGGCTGATTATCCGGAGAATAGTTTGCAGGTTCATTATCTTTCCCGGCATAAATGCGCAATACGGAAAAATCACCGGTATGGCGAGGCCATACCCAATTATCCGTATCTCCGCCAAATTTGCCGACTGCTGAAGGGGGAGCACCAACAAGACGCACGTCCTTGTAAATCTTAAATACAGACATGAAATACTGGTTCCCATTAAAATAAGGCTTAATGTTAGCTTGCAGGTTTGTACCTTTCACCGCCTCGGCTTCCAACCTTGCCGCTACTTGTTTAATTTTGGCATTCCTTTCCTCCGCACTCATTTCCGGGGTCAATTGGGCATTAATCCTGTCAGTAACATCTTCCATGCGTACTAAAATAGAAGCCGTAATGCCAGGATTAGCCAACTCATCTTGCTTGTCCTTTGCCCAAAATCCATCCCGCAAATAATTATGTTCCAAACTACTATGGGATTGAATCATATCAAATGCGCAATGGTGGTTGGTCACCATCAAGCCTTCATCGCTGATAATCTCTGCCGTGCAGAAATGAGAAAAAGGATAGCCTTCCCTTCCCAATCCCACAACAGCATCCTTCAACGATGCCTGATTAATACTATAGACATCCTCAGCAGTCAATTTAAATCCCTGTTTCTGCATGTCTTCAATGTTATACTTTTTAAGCAGCATGGGAATCCACATCCCTTCATCTGCGCGGCACCCCATCCATCCTAAGAGCAGTGCCATTGCAACGAGCATTGATTTTTTCTTCATGGACTTATTCTTTGTATTAAAAATGTTTCAATTCTTCATAAAGCCTTTGTACAGGCAATCCCATAACATTATAAAAGGAGCCTTCAATCCTTTGTATTCCAATGTAACCTATCCATTCTTGGATGCCGTATGCACCAGCCTTGTCAAAAGGCTGGTAACGGTCAACATAATAACTGATTTCTTCTTCCAGCAAATCCTTAAAATAGACATCCGTAGAAACAGAAAAGGATTTCTGACGCTCCACGGTCGTCAAACAGACCCCCGTGACAACAGTGTGTTTACACCCGGACAATTTACGCAACATCATGACCGCCTCGTTCCTTCCGGCAGGTTTTCCTAAAATTTCCCCATTCAGGCAAACCACTGTATCTGCCGTAATCAACAATTCATTGGCTTGCAAATCTCCTGCAAAGGCAGCAGCCTTTAAACGGGCAAGGTATTCCGGCACATGTTCCGGCGCCATGCCTTCTTCCCAATGCTCCTCCACCGGCTTCAAACGGATGTCAAAATGGAAACCTGCGCCTTCCAATAATTGACGGCGACGCGGTGATGCTGAAGCTAAAACTAACTTATACTCTGTCATAAATCAAAACATATACAGTTCTTTAAATAAAGGCATTAAAAAAATGCCGATGCCTATACTGGTTACCATCAAGCCACGCAACAAATTTAATTGCAGGGAACGGTTCTCCTTGCAACAAATTGCCCAGATATAAATAACATAAGGCAACAGGACTGCTACAATGAGGTAAAGAACCAATTGCCAATAAAAGCCGAAATTCGCCCAAAACAAAAAACCTACTGACAACAAGGCAATAACAGACAAAAACGTCAATACGCGACGCGTACCTTTTACCCCATGCCGGACAGGAAAAGTCTTTATTCCATTCTCCCGATCTCCCTCCATCGTGTAAATGTCTTTGTTCATTTCATATATAAGGGTATTCAGAAAAACTATCCACGAAAAAATAAGCAGATCACAAAATAAATCCTTCAAAAGCAATTCTATTTCATCCGTCTGGGATGCGTATGCCCGTTCCAAAAAAGGTATTTCATAGACCACTGAACTTAAAGGAATCAACGCTGCAAGGAAAGCAACCAAAACATAACTTGTCATGAAATGCTTTTTGAAAATGGAAGAATACCCCCACAATAATCCTGATACCAAAAGGAACAACAGAGCCACCCACCACGCCCTTGCCATATAACTTAAATAAAAAGCGATGGCAACAGCTACAACATTCAGAACCGTATGCAAGGTAATGGCTGCACGACGGCTGACAGTTTTACCGACCACTACGGTACGGACACCAGAGACACGGTCCGGCTTTACATCAAAATAATCATTGATAATATAAGCACCGGATACCAGGCAACATATTGCAATTGCCAACAACAGAAACTGCCCGTTCGTTACAGGCGAAGCAAACCCCCATGTTGCCAGCAAAGGCAAAATGATGCAGTAACGCATGGTACACATTGTAAAAACAGCATATACCAGAGTTCGAATCCGTATCAAGCGCAAAATTTCCAACATAAGCGACAAAAATAAAACTTACATGCTGCGCACATAACAACTCGTATCCATCCAATCCCCCCGCGCTTTCAATACTTGCGATATAACATCCCGGACACAACCATTCCCTCCTGTCACATCAGAAATATACCGTGCAATAGATTTGATTTCTTCACAAGCATCTGCCGGGCAAACAGGCACGCCGACATGGCTCATGACGTTGTAATCCGGAATATCATCGCCCATATAAAGAATCTCTTCCGGCAGCAAAGCATAACGGGCAACTATTTCAGCCAAAGCTTCAAGCTTATTCGGCACTTTCAGATAAATATCTTCCGATTTCAAACCCAATTTTTCCAAACGTTCACGTACTCCCGGAGCCCCCCCGCCGGAAATGACGGCAATAATATATCCCTTACGAAGGCTGTACATAATGGCATAACCATCCTTGGTACATGAAGTCCTCACCAATTCTCCTTCAGGTGTAAGGTTCTGGGTAGCCAAAGACAATACACCATCGACATCAAAAATAAATGCCCTTACTTTTTTCAAGTCATCTTTAAAAAATCCCATACTGACACTACATTTAATCATCTTACCATAAAGTAGGCATCAACGTTTTTTCCTCCGTTTCTGCCTTTATTTCCAATCTTTTTTGTTCCGTTTGACGAATAGAATCCGACAAAATGGTGTACAAATTTAATAATTTGCTGTCATTTTTCAATAACGCTTTATGCATAGACAAAATTCCCTCGTCCCCACGTTTCGCTGGACCTGTTTGAGCCTGTTCTGGCGAAAATGAAAGGACTTTATGCGCAGTTTCAAAGATAAGAGGACGCAACAGATTGAAATCCAATCCTTCCCTCTGCAAAATCCCATCAGCAAGCGTATAAAGATGATTGACAAAATTATTGGCAAATACGGCTGCCAGATGCAATATTTTCCTCCTGTCGGAAGAAATTTCTTCTATGTGGTTAGACAATATTCCTGCCAATTCCCTTACGTCTTTCAAAGTTGCAGGATTTACTGCCTCAATACATAAAGGTATTTCTGAGAAATCCAATACCCGTTTCTTGGTAAAAGTCTGCAAAGGATACAACACGCCATAACGTTTGCCTAAAGGCTTTAGCACTTGTAAAGGCAAACTCCCTGAAGTATGAAGCACCAACGCATCGTGATTTATCACAACTCTTTTTATCAAAGAAGGTAAGGCATCATCACTTACACAAAAAATATAAATATCGCCATCTGGATAAATGGCATACGTTTCGGAAGTGTAAGTAATCCCCGTCTTCATCCCCAATTCCCTGGCTGACTCCACCGTATGGCTGTAAATCTGGCAAAGATTCAACCCGGCTTTCAACAAAGCCGGAGCCAGTGCATGTGCCACATTGCCAGCGCCGATTAAAACAATCCTTTTATTTCTCATATATTTCAAACGCTATATTTTTAGGTTTCACCTTTCCTTCTTTCAATAAATGAAGCAAACGGCGGCAAGCCCTGCAAATATCTTCATAAAAAACTTCACTTACCAATACCAATTTTCCATTCCAAAATTCCAAATGATGATATTCCCCCTGGCTGTCTTTCTGATTGCGCAGCAAAATATCATTACTTGGAATAAATGTGTGCGTCATTTGGTTGCGAAGTTTATCATATAGAACATTATTTGTATTCAACAAACGATATCTACCACCAAAAAGCCAATTTATGCTATTAGAAAACCGTTTGGCAGATTGATCTTTTGCCTTTATCGGCTTATTGTCAAGTAAACTGCCCAACACTTCAATAGCCTGGCCCATCAACACAAACTGCATATAAGTCAAGCCTGCCTGATGCGCTTTCCCCAATTCCTGGATGACCACTTCATCCAAAAATTTCTCAATCCGATTTATTTGCTCTTCTTTTTCCATAGAATCTGCCCAAAATTAAAGCAAATAATCGAGATTAGAAAACGAAGATTTTTATATAAATTTGCGGCAAAGTTAAAAAGCCATGATTTTCATAAATAACACCATTCAACCAGAAAACAGATTTTCCGAAAATATTTTCGAAAAAGGACTTAGCATATATGAGGTCATACGCATTTTTGAGGGGAGTCCTATATTTTTAAAAGACAACATCCTAAGACTTGACAATTCACTAAAAAAATCAAATATAAAAATAGACGTCTCCCAATTGGACATCCCTGGAAAATTGCAACATTTCATTGAACTGAACCACATCACGGAAGGCAATGTAAAATATGTATTGCACTTCAATTCGAGCAAACCGGATGAATATATTTTCCAGATACCGCATGCTTATCCGACAGAAAAAGATTACCAGGAGGGCGTCCCGACAATCACCCATGAGGCGGTTCGTGAAAACCCGGAAGTCAAATACATCAATACCGACTTACGCTCCTTGGCAAACCGTTTGATGAAAGAATGCCATGTTTATGAAATTCTGTTAGTTGACCGGGAAGGCTATATCACAGAAGGTTCACGTTCCAATGTATTTTTTATTAAAGAAAAGGTACTGTACACCGCGCCACTTCAATACGTACTCCCCGGAACCAGCAGAAAAAGGGTATTTGATATTTGCCGGGAACATGCCATCCGCATCGAAGAAAAGCGCATCGACCTTCACTCCCTAAAAGATTACGACGCAGCATTCCTGACCGGAACATCCCCGCTCATTCTCCCGATTAATCGGATTAATAATATCTGCTACCATACAGACAACGCCTTTTTACGGGAATTGATGGAATATTATTTTGCTTTATTGAAAAGCTAAATGCCTGATTTTACCATCTTTTAAGAAGTTTTGAAAAGAAAGTCATTTCATAATTACCGGCTTTTTTGTAATATTGTGCCGTCAGGAAAGAGGGGCAAAAGTCCCCTTTTTCCGGCATGCAAAATACGATAAAAACAAAGCTTATTACGATGATAAAATATATACTGGGTGCAATCATAATAGGGGTATTGCTTTGGATAAAACCATGGCAAGGAACAGCCACCTCCAAAGTCCAGGCAACACCAGACACAACAATAACGACTTCAACTGACATATTAGATTCCATATTTTTACTTCCTGCAAACCAAGTAATAAACAACGAAGATTCCGAATTGGAAATCACACAGAAATTTGATAAAGCCATCCAAAAATTCATGAAGCGTTGGGAACTGAAAGGAGCTTCATTTGCCTTGATGAAAGACGACCGTTTAATTTACAGCAAAGGCTATGGCTATGCCGACGAAGAAGCAGGCATCCCCATGGATGTCATGCATGTATTCCGGATAGCCTCGGTGTCTAAACTCATCACCGCTGTTGCCATCATGAAGTTACAGGAAGAGAATAAATTACACCTCTCCGACCATGTATTTGGCCCGGAAGGCATATTAAACGATTCCTTGTTCTTGGACATCAAAGACAAGCGCAGCAAAGACATTACTGTTGAACAACTGCTACGCCACCAGGGCGGATATACCCAGGCATACGGCGACCCGATGTTCTGTCCGCTGACCATTGCGAAAAAAATGGACGTTACCCCACCTGCCGACCTGAATACCATGATACGCTTCGTCCTCTCCCGACGGCTACAATATACTCCCGGAAAGTCAAGTGCCTATTCCAACATTGGTTACGGCATTCTATCTAAGGTAATAGAAAAAGTATCGGGAGAAGACTATGAGACTTATGTCAGAAAACACATTCTCCTTCCTGCAGGTTGTTTTGACATGCACTTGGGCAAAAACCTGTACGAAGACAAGTTGCCTAATGAAGTAAAATATTATGAAGCCCCCAACGCGGAACAAATCCTTGCATGCGATGGCAGCGGCAAATACGTTTACCGCAGCAACGGAGGCAACAACATAGAAGATTTATACGGGGCTGGCGGTTGGGTAGCCTCGCCTTCAGAACTCTTGCGCTTCCTTGCTGCCATTGACAATGACCCGGCAATTCCGGACATTCTCTCCCCTGCATCCGTTGAATACATGACCCGGCATGTAGAAGAAGGACTTCCGATTGGATGGATGAACACCAACTCAAGGGGCGAATGGATGCGAAGCGGCACCCTGGCAGGCACCAGCGCCATGATGAAACGCCAGCCGGACGGCTATTCATGGGTATTCCTGACCAATACAAGTTGTTGGAAAGGTGCACGGTTTCCTTCCTACATCAACCGGGCTGTCGCCCAAGCCATGACCACCGTTGAGGAATGGCCAGACCGAGACTTGTTCGAAATGCAAGACCTCACCAATGAAAAATTATTAGTCATCCATTGACATGCAAGAAAAAAAGGTCATTCTGGCACCCAACGCTTTCAAAGGGTCGCTGACAGCCACGGATTTTTGCCGGATTGTTGCCGAAGAATTGCAAAGTGCCGGATATTGTCCCGTCTGCCTTCCTATGTGCGATGGCGGAGATGGGACAGCCGGAATCCTGGCATGCTACCGGCACGCCCTTCCCCAGACCTGCCTTACAGTCGATGCCCTGGGCAGGGAACACCGGGCAACTTTTTATACGGACGGCAATACAGCCTTGGTGGACTTGGCAGCATGTTGTGGTTTAAAACACCTGAAACCGGCTGAATATGACGTCATGAATGCCAATACCGCCGGCTTGGGCAAAGTGCTGCTTGAAATCGTGCATCAGGGCATAACGAAAATCATCCTTGGCGTGGGAGGCAGCGCCAGCATAGACGGCGGAACAGGAGCTTTGGAAGAAATGGGCATGAACATCCGGAAAGCTCCTACTCCATATAGAAATCATCTGATTGAAATAAAAGAGATTGACACAACAAACCTAAAGAAGAATTTTAAAGACACGGAAATCCTGCTGCTCTGTGACGTGACCAACCCCCTTTGTGGAAAAAATGGGGCGGCAGCCGTATTTGGTCCACAAAAAGGAGCAACCCCTTCACAAACCGGCTTGCTCGAAAATCACCTGCGCAATTATGCAACCCTGCTGACACCCCATGCCCGGGCAATAGACCCCTTGACCGTAGAGGGAGGCGGAGCGGCAGGGGGCATTGCCGCTGCTTTTTCTTCGCTCTTGGGGGCAAAACTGGTTTCCGGAGCCGATTATTGCCTGCAAATTTCAGGCTTCGGGCAATGGATTCATGAAGCCGGATTCGTCATTACCGGTGAAGGAAAATTGGACAGCCAAAGCCTGCAAGGCAAATTGCCGGGCGTCATCGCTTCCCGGTGCAATGAAGCGAAGATACCCGTTGTCGCCATTGCAGGCTGCGCGGAACTCCCCTTGCCCGGTTTCCAAAACGTCTATACATTAATGCAATACGCCTCTTCCTTGGAAGATTCCATCCGGCATCCGGAACCTTATTTGCGCCGGGCATGCTACGATTTGATAAGAGAAATCCCAAAAATATTATAAAATCGTAGTTTTGCTTTGAATTCTGATTTCAATTTGCAACTTTTGCAGCAGAATAAATTAC
>DXFT01000045.1 GCA_019114285.1 Candidatus Odoribacter faecigallinarum | reverse complement strand
AAAAATCGGGAAGTTTTTTGTAGGATGATATGGTATTTTTCCGTAACTTGTGGCATGAAATCAGAGTAGTGGAAAATTAAAAACAAGAGAATTATGACGCATATTGTAGATGTAAAGGGGCGTGAAATATTGGATTCACGCGGAAATCCGACGGTAGAGGTCGATGTGGTTTTGGAAAACGGAGTGATGGGGCGTGCCGCCGTGCCTTCGGGGGCTTCCACGGGGGAGCATGAGGCGTTGGAGTTGCGGGATGGCGACAAGAGCCGTTATCAAGGCAAGGGGGTATTGACGGCAGTGAGGAATGTGAATACCATCATTGCGGATGCCTTGCTGGGGGAAGATGTGACTAACCAGGCGGCAATTGACCGCATGTTGATTGAACTGGACGGGACGAAGACTAAATCCAACCTGGGGGCGAACGCCATGCTGGGCGTGTCGCTGGCTTGTGCGAAGGCGGCTGCCAATGCGTTGGGCATGCCGTTGTACCGTTATATCGGCGGTTGCAATGCAAAGGTGTTGCCGGTGCCGATGATGAATATTATCAATGGCGGGGCGCATTCTGATTCCCCGATAGCTTTTCAGGAGTTTATGATTCGCCCGGTAGGCGCTCCGTCTTTCCGTGAGGCGGTGCGGATGGGGGCGGAAATCTTTCATGCCTTGAAGAAAGTGTTGCACGACAGGGGATTGAGCACTGCCGTGGGTGACGAGGGTGGTTTTGCCCCGACGTTGAAAGGGACGGAGGATGCTTTGGAGTCTATCATTAAGGCGATTGAGATGGCAGGCTATAAGCCGGGCGAGGATGTGATGATTGGTTTGGACTGCGCGTCTTCGGAATTTTATAAGGACGGTATTTATGACTATACGATTTTTGAAGGTGCGGGCGGGGCAAAAAGGACTTCCGCTGAGCAGGCAGACTATTTGGAGCAATTGATTGGCAAGTATCCCATTGATTCCATCGAGGACGGGATGGCAGAGAATGACTGGGAGGGTTGGAAGTTGTTGACGGACAGGATTGGCGGGCGTTGCCAGTTGGTGGGTGACGACTTGTTCGTGACGAATGTGGAATACCTGCGGAAGGGGATTGAGGCGGGATGCGCCAATTCCATTCTGATTAAGGTGAACCAAATCGGGACGCTGACCGAGACGCTTGATGCTATTGGCATGGCACAGCGTGCGGGTTATACGACGGTGACTTCCCACCGCTCCGGTGAGACGGAGGATGCCACAATTGCCGATATCGCCGTGGCTACCAATTCCGGGCAAATCAAGACCGGTTCGATGAGCCGTTCCGACCGTTTGGCAAAGTATAACCAGCTCTTGCGCATAGAGGAGGAGTTAGGAGAAAGTGCCGTTTTTGCCGGAAGGCGTTTTAACCGGAAATAACGGGTATTGGAAAAAGACGCCCCTCCCGGAAAAAGGGGCGTCTTTTTGATTTAGAACCATTTTTTCCGTTTGAACAGGAGCAGCATCAATGCCGCGATGACAATCATGATGCCCCAGAGGATAAAATAGGCGTTGCGGTATTTGAGTTCCGGGATGTATTCAAAGTTCATCCCGTAAATGCCGGCTATGAAAGTGAGGG
Organism: Candidatus Odoribacter faecigallinarum; assembly: GCA_019114285.1. Classification (GTDB taxonomy): domain Bacteria; phylum Bacteroidota; class Bacteroidia; order Bacteroidales; family Marinifilaceae; genus Odoribacter; species Odoribacter faecigallinarum. The sequence continues at coordinate 9,830 of DXFT01000045.1, read as the reverse complement.
GGATGAAGATGGTGGAAAGTATGGTCAGGACTTTCATGATGTCGTTGACGTTGTTGTTGATGTTCGTGTTGTAGCTGTTTTGCTGGTCTGAAACCATGGTGTAATAGATTTCAATGGCTTCTGTCGCTTGGGTGGCAAGCCCTTCCAGGTCCCGCAGGAAGTTGTAGGTCCGTTTGTTGATGAGCGGCGAGTCGGAGGAGGCGAAGCGGGAGATGACTTCTTTTATCGGGCGTATGTTTTTGCGCGTGTAAGCCAGTTCTGTTTTGTAATGGTAGATGTTTTCGATGGTTTGTTTGTTGGGAATGAGGAGGATTTTTTCTTGTTCCTCGATGACGTTGCCCAATTTTTCGATGTTCAGGATATAGTTGTCAATGAGGGTGTCCATGCATGCGTAGCAGAGGTAGTCGGGACCGTAGTCCCGTATTTTGCTTTGTTTGTTTTCCAGACGCAGCCTGACGTCTTGGAAATGAGCGGCATCGCTTTCTTGGAAAGAAATCAGGTAATTGTCTCCGACAACCAGGGAGATTTGTTCTATTTTTACTTTGTTGGTTACTTTGTCGAAGGACAGTGATTTTACGATGATGAAGAGGTGGTGTTCGTCTTCACTGAATTTTGGGCGTTCATCTGTGTTCAGGATGTCTTCCAGAATAAGCGGGTTGATGTCGAACTGTTTGCCCAATTCAGCAATGACCTGTGTCTCGTGCAACCCGTGTATGGCAATCCAAGTTGTGTATGGACTGGATTCCGCTTTGCGGATTTGCCTGATGTCGGAGACGGATTCTTCCTTGAACGTGGCAGTATTGTATTGGGTGAGGTGAATCCGGATATGTTCCATGGTTTGTTGTCCGATGAAAACCAGGGAGCCTGGAGCGAGTCCTTTGGCTTTTCTTTTGTCTTTTAGGAAGCGTGCCATATTTGTTGTTATTTGGGATTTCAAATTTAGGCATATTCTTTTGTTTCTCCGTTTTTTTTCCAGTGTTTCGTTTTTGTGTTTCTAAATTATTATTTTTGTAGTTGCGATAATCATAGCGGTTATGGATTTAATAGGAAATGGAGCAAGATGAAACGGAATAGACGAAATATATTTAAGCGGGAATGGTTTGGCATCATGGTGGTGGCGTTGTGCATATATGCTTGTGCAAACCGCGGTTATCCGGAGGGGGGACCGAAAGACGAGACGCCTCCCCAGGTGGTGGAGGAGGTTCCGTTGTCTTATACGACTAATTTTAAGGCGAAAAGGGTGAATATTTATTTTGATGAGTTTGTGCAATTGAATGATATCAACAATAAGTTCATTTTTTCTCCCCCGGTGAAAAAGGACCCGAAAGTCAGTCTGAAGGGCAAATATGTGCAGGTGGCGATACCGGATTCGTTGCGGGAGAATACGACTTATAGCTTGGACTTTGCGGATGCGATTGTGGATAATAACGAGAGCAATCCGCTGGGTTTTTACCGGTATGTTTTTTCCACGGGCGAGCGGATAGACACGTTGGAGTTGGGCGGAACGGTGGTCAATGCCGAATCGTATGAACCGGTGATGGGGGTGCTGGTGGCCTTGTATGAGAAACAGGGGGATTCCATTCCTTTGAAGGAATTGCCGGATTATATTGCAAGGACGGATAGTTCCGGTAATTTCCGCCTGACCAATTTGCGCGAGGGGCATTACCGGGTAATGGCAATTGAGGATGCCAACCGGGATAAGATGTACGCCCCGGAGTCGGAGATGTTTGCCTGGATGGACACGACGGTGTTTCCGGTTGTCGAGCCGGCAACGCGGGTGGATACGTTCCATGTCATAGAGAAAATCGTGGAGGCGGATACGATATTGCGGGACAGCATTGTGCGGACGGATTATTTGGCGTATGGTCCCAGCAATTTGTATTTGCGGCTGTTTTTGGAGAAGCTGACGCAGCTTTACCTGGTCGAGGATGACCGGAAGGAACGCGAGCAATTGAATTTTATATTCAGCATCCCGGGAGAGAACGGGCTGGAAGTTACGCTGTGGGATACGCTGGCGACGGAGCCTTTGCCGCAGGACTGGTATTTTAAGGAGCATAGCGCGGGAAATGATACCTTGACGTTGTGGATAAAGGATTCTACCGTGTACAAAAAGGATACGTTGAATGTGATTTTGTCTTATATGCGTTCGGACAGTACGGGGCAGTGGGAACGTTATTCCGACACGGCGCGTTATACTTTCAGGGCGAAGGAAAAGAAGGAGGGAAAGTCCAAGAAGAAGGATGAGGACGCACCTAAGGTGGAGTTCCTGGAGATAAAATCCAACATATCCGGCGATTTGGATTTGGGAGCCCGTTTGTATTTAGAGTTCAGTCGTCCGATAAATAAATCAACGTTGGACAGTATCCGGGTATTGGAAAAGGTGGATACGGTTTATCAGCTGATACCTTTTCAGGTGGTGGAGGATTCTCTTCGGGTTCGGAGGGTGTTTGTGGATGCGGCATGGAAGGCGGGAGGAGAGTACCAGTTGCAGATAGATTCCGCTACTATTTACGACATTTATGGCAGGTTCAATGATAAATTGGAGAAAAAATTCAAGGTGCGGACGGAGGAGTATTATGGGAAGATTATGGTGAATGTCAGGGGGGTGGACTGTCCTACAATCGTGCAATTGTACAAGGCTGAAAATGGGAAGTCGGAAAACGGGAAACGTACCTATAATGTTGTGCAGTCGAAGGTGGTGGAGCAGGACGGGGAAGTCGTTTTCCCTTTGTTGCCGGAAGGGAAATATTGTGTTCGGGCGATATTGGACAGGAACGGAAATGGTGTTTGGGACACCGGGCTGTACTTGAAGCACCGGCAACCGGAAGAAATTGTATATTTGCGGGGAGAGATAGCTGTGAAACAGAATTTTGACGTGGAACAGGATTTTGACATAGGAGGGGAACATAATGTAATTATTAAGAACTAAGGTATGAAAAAGGGGTTTATTTTTCTGTCGCTGTTGTTAGGGTGTATGGCTCTGAACGCCCAGTCGAAATATCCGACACTGGAGAAACTGGTGTATGACGGTTATTATAACTGGGGATTTATCTGGATAAAGGCTGGAAAGGTGGAGTTCAGGCAGACGAAGTCTGAAAAATATCCGAATGCCAATTGTTTGGAGGCGGTGGGAACTTCTTTGCCCTTTTGGGATTCCTTTTTTACTTTGCGTGATACGTTGATTTCGCATCATGACCGCATGACCTTTTTCCCTTATGAGTTTTCCCGCATGGCGCATGAGGGCAGTTATCATAAGACATTTAATTATAAATTTAACTATGCCGATTCGTTGGTGATTGGCGATGTCCACCGGATTGGGAAATTCCGCCGGACGGACACCGTGCAGTTGAAACCTGATACATACGACATGCTTTCCGTGGCTTGGTGGGCGAGGGAGTTGGATTTTGGGGATTATGAAGCGAATGACTTGATTCCCATGCGGATATTGATAGACAGTAAAATTTATGATTTGTACATCCGCTACCTGGGGGTAGAAAAAATCAAGGTGGCAGGGCAGCGGAGGGAATGTTATGTTTTTTCGCCTCTGCTGGTGGAAGGGGATGTCTTTAAAGGGGGAGAAGGCATGAAAATTTGGGTCAGTAAGGATGAGTTGCGCTTGCCTTTGATGGTGGAGGCGAAGATTCTGATTGGTTCGGTAAAGGCTTTGCTGGTGCCGGATGAAAGTGAAGTGTTAATACGAGAATAAGTGAATGTTTTTAATTTGGATATTATGAAAAGGATTGTGTTTTTTCTTTTGACAGTATTATTGGCGGGTGGCTTTTTTTCTTCATGCAAGGAAAAAAGCGGAGGTGCAACTGCTTTGCAACCGGTGACGGGCGCAACGAATGAATTGTTGGTTATCATGCCCAAAGCCCGTTGGGAGGGACCGATGGGAGATACCATCAGGAAATTTTTCGGGCAGGCACAAATGGGGCTGCCTCAGACGGAGCCGATTTTTGATATGATTAATTTGCCTTTGGCAAATTTTGACCGGTCGGTCAAGGCTCACCGGAATGTGCTGATGGTTTCTTTGTCCAGTGCTGTGGATTCTGCAACGCTGGTTTATTCGGACAGCCCATGGGCGCATACGCAAAAGGTATTCCGGATTACAGCTCCTAATGTGGAGGCTTTCAATAAAATATTTGATGAGAACAAAGATTTGATGATGAATGTTTTCTTGAAAGCCGAGCGCGACCGTCTGATTTCTATTTATAAAAAATCCCCGAACAGGAAGGTGTTTGATTTCTTTAAGAATAAGTATGACATGTTGTTGTACTGTCCCGGGGGATATAATATCAATAAGGACACCGCTAATTTCGTGTGGTCGTCATACGAGACCAATGTGGACAGCCGCGGGTTTATCTTTTTTCAGAAAGAGTATGAGGATGAAAGCCAGTTGAATTACCAGGTGATTCTGGATGATGTGAATGAGCAAATCGGGAAATATATTCCTGGTCCGTTGGATAGCACTTGGATGGCTTTGGATATGAAAACCCCGATGTCTGCTGCCAATTACCAATATGAAGGCAAGCATTATGCCATGCTTGTCAGGGGATTGTGGCAGGTAGAGAATGATTACATGGGAGGCCCTTTTGTGCTGAATGTCGTATTGGACGAGCAACGCAACCGGATACTTTATATGATGGCATACGTGTATGCTCCTGACGGAGAGAAGCGTAACTTGATACGTCAGGTGGAAAGTATCATATTTTCCATGAACATTGATTTTTCCCAAGAGAATAAAAAGGAAGGAGAATAATAACCGGTAAGAAAATGAAAACGGTATGGATTTTATTGGTTTGCTTGCTGTATAGCGGGGGGGCTTGGTGTGGCGTGGTACCGGGAAGTGCGGATTTTGCGGCGTATGGCAAGTTGTTGGAAGGGAAACGTGTGGGAGTGGTGGCAAATCAGACGGCAGTTGTCGGCGATGTGCATACGGTTGATTTTTTGAGGTCGAAGGGGGTAAATGTGGCTTGTGTTTTTTGCCCGGAGCATGGTTTCCGGGGTGATGCGGATGCGGGGGAAATCATCGGAGACTATAAGGATGAGCGCACGGGATTGCCTGTAATTTCCTTGTATGGCAAGAAAAAGAAACCGGCAGCGGAAGATTTGGACTCCTTGGATGTCCTGGTTTTTGATATTCAGGATGTGGGGGTGCGTTTTTATACTTATATTTCCACGCTGCATTACGTGATGGAGGCTTGTGCAGAACAGGATGTCCCCTTGGTCGTGTTTGACCGACCTAACCCGAATGCCTTTTATGTTGATGGACCTGTGATGGAAAAGCAATACCGGTCTTTTGTGGGCATGCATCCCGTGCCGGTCGTATATGGCATGACCATAGGTGAATATGCCCGTATGGTGAATGGCGAGGGGTGGCTGAAGGATGGGATGGCGTGTGCTCTTACGGTCATTCCTTGCAAGGGATGGCGGCGGGACATGACGGTAGAGTTGTCTTGCAAACCGTCCCCCAATTTGCCTGACAAAATATCGGTCATGCTTTATCCTTCGGTTTGCCTGTTTGAGGGGACTGTGGTGAATGAGGGGCGCGGGACGGAAACCCCGTTTCAGGTATTCGGTCATCCGGATTTAGAAGGGATGCCATATACTTACACGCCCCGCAGTATTCCCGGCATGTGTGCTTCGCCCAAGTGTGAAGGACAGTTGTGCCATGGGATGGATTTGCGGGATAAATATGAGGAAGTGCGGGCTGGAAAACGGCTTCGCTTGGATTGGTTGTTGGCTGCCTACAAGAATTATGAAGGACAGGCTCCGTTTTTTACTTCCTTTTTTGAGAAATTGGCAGGGACGGCGCAACTCCGGCGTGATATTGAGGCAGGAAAGACGGAGGACGAAATTCGGGCAGGGTGGCAACCGGGCTTGGAATCATTTATGCAAGTGAGAGCAAAGTATTTGATATATAAATAAATGTTGTTGGAAATGTCTAAGTCTGCAAAAAAGGTGAAACCGCTTTGGAAGCGGATTATGAAATGGACTTTGTTAAGTCTGTTGACATTGGTGCTCTTGCTTTCTGTGGGAGTGGGATTGGTGCTTCATGTTGTGTTTACACCGGAAAAGTTGGCAGGGCTTGTGGAGCAGGTGGCGGATGAGCATTTGAATGCGGAAGTTCATTTTGATAAAATAGATTTGACTTTTTTTTCCACTTTCCCGGATTTGGGGGTAGAGATGGAAAATGTGTCGGTGCTGTCCAAAGTCCATCACCATGACTCTGCTTCGATTGTGGCAACGGATTCTTTGTTGGACATGAAATATGCCCTTCTGACGATAAATCCCAGGGCTTATTTGGTTAAAAAGCGGGTTATTGTAAAGGATTTTGTATTGGAGGAACCCCGGATTTATGCTTTTGTCGATACGACTGGCATTGCCAATTGGGATGTTATGTATGCGGATACGACGGAAAGCCTTGCCCCGGCAGATACGATTGTATCGGATTCTTCGGAACTGGCTTCGGGCATTTTGTTAAAGGATGTGCGTATCCGTAACGGGCAAGTGATTTTTGATGACCGCAATACGCAGCTTTATGCGCGTGTCGATGGGTTAAATCTGGGTATTGACGGTTGGTTGGGCAAACGCCGTTCCCGGCTGAACTTGAGGTTAGGGACTGAGAACATCCTTTTCTGGCAAGAAGGACAATTGTTAGTCAATAAGTTGGCTTTCGGCATGGAAACAGCGGTGAAAGTGAATCGGGATTCTTTGTTGTACACTTTGGAAAAAGCCGCTTTTAACGTAAATGGGGTGCGTTTCGGAGCGGAGGGGACTTTCCGGGGGGACACCTTGCAACGGACATTGGCGGTGAACGTGAAATATGGAATCCATATCCCGAGTCTGAAAACCTTGCTCGATTTGGTCCCGGAAGCGGTCTTGAAACAAACTGACGATGTAGATGTACGGGGGGAGGTTTTTTGTCATGGAGAATTGACGGGGCTGTATGGCAAGAAAAACATTCCTTTGCTGACAACAGAATTCCGAATCAAGGACGGATATATTGCCTATCCCGGAATGCCATCACATATAGATACGTTGAATGTTGATTTTAAGGCTTTTGTCGATTTGCAGAAAGAAGAGAAGTCTTATATCAATTTGCGGGATTTCCGCATGCGGGGCGGGGGAACGGTTATCGGTTTGAAGGGCAACGTGGAGGATTTGCTTACAGACCCGGTGGTGAAGGCAAAATTGGACGCAGAGATTAATTTTGAGGATTTTACGCGCATATTCCCGCTGGCAGAAGGCATTACCTGCAAAGGGGATTTGAAGGCAGCCCTTTTGGGAAATGTATTGGTGCGTGACGTGATGGAAGGGAATTATGGGAAAATACGTGTTGGCGGTGGCTTGCAGGCGAAAAACGTGCATGTTTTTATACCCCAGGACAGCATCGTTGCCCGTATCCGTTCTGCCGGATTGGCTTTTGCTTCAAATCGTGAAAATAAGCATACTTTGCAAGGAAAAGATTTACTGAATGGCTTTGTGGGTTATTCCGGTTTGAATATCCATGTGAAAAACCGCTTGCGCTTGTTGATGGATACAACTTATTTGACGCTCAAAACTTCACCGTTGCGCGATACGACAGCTGTGGCATCCGTCAGTTCCCGTCTGAAATTGGGTCGGACGCTCTTTATTGTCCGTGATACGCTTTTATTGGGCTTGAAGCAGGCGACTGCCAATGCATCATTGCGTCCCAGGGCTAAAAATCCGAAGGCGCCCCGTATTCATGCAAGGGTACAAATAGATAGTTTGCGTTCAAGGGTAATGGCGAACCGTTTGAATATCGCTCATGCCGATGTGACGTTGAATGCAGTGCAGAATGCCCGTAACAAGAAGCGTTGGATTCCTTCCGGGGACATTGAGTTTTCAGGTTTGAGGGCATTTACCCCGTTTTTCCCGGTACGGATATCCATGCCGGGTACGCATTTGCGTTTTAACAGGAATGAGGTTAGCCTGGATTCTGCCCTGATACGTTTGGGGCGTTCGGATTTGTACTTGACCGGGAACATTACCAACCTTGCGCGTTCATTCTTCCGCCATGACACTTTGCGGGGGGAATTGCGGGTTGCATCGCGTTATTTGAATTGCAATCAGTTGCTTCGTGCCATGAAACGGGGAACGGAATACATGGAACGGGTGGAAGCAGGATTCCGTGATACGATTTCCGGGACGGGGGAAATGGATGACATGGAGCAGATGAAGGTAGTAGAGGATACGACAGCCATAGAAGGGGGCAATTCCATTTTTATTGTGCCGCCCCGGGTGGATTTTACTTTCCAGACTTATATCGGGCGTCTTGTTTTCGGAAAGATGCGCCTGGATAAGATACATGGCGAGATGGTCATGCGCAACCAATGCCTTCAACTTACGGATTTGGGGTTGCGTTCTGTCGCGGCGGATATGAAAACCAGCGCTCTTTACCGTGCCATTGACACAACAAAGGCGTATGCCGGTTTTTCTCTCCAGATGAGCGATATCCGTATTGACAGTTTGGTTTACCTGATGCCGGCGTTGGATACACTTTTCCCGATGTTGCGTTCTTTCTCGGGAACGGTAAACTTTAATATTGCTGCTGACGGGCAACTTGATACGGCTTTGATGATTGACCTGCCCACGCTTCGGGGGGCTGCCTATCTGGACGGTCGGGATTTGGTGCTGATGGATGGAGAGACTTTTGCCGAAATTTCCAAGATGTTGATGTTCAAAAATAAAGAGCGTAATATGATTGACAGCATCTCTGTAGATCTTTCGGTCAAGGACGGAACCATCAATATTTATCCTTTCTTAGTGGAAATAGACCGTTATAAGGCGGCAGTCGGAGGGCAGAATAACGTGGATATGAGTTTCAATTACCATATTTCCATCTTGAAATCTCCTTTGCCTTTTAAGGCAGGATTAGATATTTCGGGTAATCTGGATAATTTGGATAAGATGAAATTTAAAATAACAAAGGCAAAATACAAAGATATCTTTATGCCATCGCGCAGGACCAAAGTGGATAGTACCCAACTGAATTTGAAAGCCCGTTTCCGGGAAATGTTGGATGGGATTGTGCGGTAGCAAGCCGGATTGTTTGTGAAAAGATGACAAGAGGGGGCATGTCTCCCTCTTGTCTGTATCTGCCCTAAAGATTGGCTTGACCTTCGCCCTAATAGATTCGGTATTCTTTGGACATTCATTCGGCATTCCTTGTACAGCTGCCGAACGAATGCCCTGTAGGTATCCCATGGATAGGGCAAGAAAACAGGCGGGGATCCATTGGTTTTCATGTTTGGCTTAGGAGAGGTTGGGGAATTGCTTGTGTTTTTTAGATACGGATAAAGAGCGGGTTTTATAAAATATATATGGAAAAGTTTTGTTGGGATGGAATAATCCTCTACCTTTGTGGTGTCCTCAAGAAACGTTCGTTTTTTCGTACAAGCAACTTTCTTTTAAGCAGAACAATCTAATCTTTTTATTTACACCAATTTCTATAAATCAAGACATGCCCTTGTCATGTCCTATTACCTATCCTCAAAAAATGAACGTTTAATCGTAATATATTCAATTTTGAATGTCAGGGCGTGTAAACACTTGTAATTAATCCGATTGCCGTTTCAAGGTCTTTTTGATTTTGGGACGTAAAAGAGTCTCCCGGTGGCGTCGCCGTGGGTTGCTACATGCATAGGATAACAGACCGAGCATGAATTGATACATAGATGTATTGGTGGGGGACCCCCAAAGGCAACGTCGCTACTGCTGGAGCAGGGAGCGGGAGTTCGATTCTCCCGGTAGCGTCCAATATTCCAATAATTTTTGTTTTGTAGTTTGTAATTGGGAAATAATGC
>DXFT01000005.1 GCA_019114285.1 Candidatus Odoribacter faecigallinarum | reverse complement strand
GGAAGAATAGTCCAGACGGACTTTGAACACCAATTGCGGTTCATGCTGCCGCACGGAAATCCCTGTCATGGTGGAACTCAACTGAATTTCCGTTATTTCCTCCCCCCGGTTCTCAAAAAAATAATAAGGCAGATAAAAACGCCCGTTATCATGGGAGTAACTTCCCCAACTGTTCACCACAATAAAAGCACCGTAGTGCTTATTCCCCTTATCATCCACAGCTTCCACCGTATCATCATAACCCACGATAGTCAGGGCATGAGCACCTTCTGTAGCCAAGGAGGTCAGCAAGGAATGGTAACCGGTCTCTGAAGGTCCGTCATAATTGTTATTTATCCTCCAATTGCTGCTCAAGGTAGAGAAGGTCACAATCCCCCCGTGAGAAGAACCGTCCCCTTTGTTATACAGGTATTGTTTAATCAGACTTATATCCTCTGCTGTCTCTGCATTAAAAGTATAGACTTCAGCAACACGCCACCGCATTGCCTCCAGATACTTCTCGTAACCGGATGCCCATTTAAACTGGTAAACAGAACTGTACCCATAAGCATCTTCCGTCATAATGCCATATTTGGCAGCAATGTTCAAGCCCTGCTCCACAAAACCACCCTCATCCCTACCACCATTCAGAAAATTCCAAGTAAACAAATAACTGAATTGGATACCCTCTCCAGAAGAAGCATCCGCATCCAATAACCGGTTGATTTCATAAGTAAACATATAACCTATGCCCGAAGCCTGAGCGCAAGAACCTCCTTTCTGGTCAATCAGCGGGGGAAAATATTTCAACTTCGAGTTGTCCACGGACTGAGGCAGGCTACTTTTCGTCAAAGGCGAGCCAGTCCAAGGTATCCGGGAAGACAACAGCCGTTCCACCTCCGGCGTTTTCTGCGGAACCGGATACACCGGGCGTACCTTCTTTTGCGCTTGCACAGACAACGAGAGCAACAACAACATACAACAAACAACGCTTATCCTCATACTACCCGTCATTTCAATCTTTTCAACCTGTTATATGTTTTCAAGGCTTCCCGGCGCACTTCTTCCGCCAAGGATTCCTTTTCGCTCATAGCTTTAGCCACAACGGCTATCCGGTCCGCCATGCAAGAATATTTCTGCCACCCCAAAGCTTCCAGAAGCATCACCTGCACCTCCGGCTGACCGCAAGTCTCCAAATAAGCCAACAAATCCGGAATCAGGTCATGCGGACAATAATTCCTTAAAGTGCGGATAGCCGACCTCCGTTTTTTATCGCCCGTATCAGGTGCCATAACAGAACGGGTACTTTCCACCCACTTAGCCGCACTGGAACGGATGGCTTTTTCTATCGCCCGCCCTACGTCCTCTTTTCCGATATAACGGACAGAGGGGTCATTGAATTGCTTTGCAAACTCTGCCAAAAGCGGTTTGTCAGGATAAAAAGACAAGGCATTCATTGCATTGAAATTACAACGCTCAGAAGTATTGTTGGAAATGCACACGGATATCAAGGCAGGTATCAACCGTTCGTCACCGGATTGCCCCACAAAACGAAGCCCAAAACGCTGTACCAATTCATAGCTATCCCGGACAGCCAACTGCAATGCTTCAACAAACTGGTCATCCCCAAATCCCGACAAGGCAACCAAAGCCTCCACCCGCACCAAGGAAGAGGAAGATTGGCGGAACAAGTCGAGCAACTCAACAGAAGACAATTCCCCGCGACGAACCAACTGCTCTATAGCCATGCACTGTAAATCAGGGAAAGAACTGTTCTTTAACTGCTTTTTCCAATCAGACACTTTCCCCTCTGCCAACAAACGGTTAATGTCAGCAACAGGAACTACGGGAGAGAATGTGAAAGTCGGGTCGCCTATTGTATGAGACTCCAAATAACCGGAATAGCGGGCAACCTCTCCCACATTCATTCCCAAGCCCAACAAACCGATATAACGGTCACTCCACTTATCCTGCAATACATTTACCGTATTGGCGATACATACAACAGTCCTGCCGGGACTAAAAATATATTCATTGGCAATACAATCTTCCCGATGGAAAGACCCGCAAAAACAAGCATCAATCATCACCACCCGGCAATCCGGAGCATAGCCATAAGTCAGGAAATCTGTCAGATGAAGGTCTAATTCATCAGCTTCCAAAGAATCTTTCCGGCAGGTTTCCGGAGCAAACACATTTTCCCACCACGAACGGGGGACATCGAAACGCTGCTCCCAACGGGACATGACAGAATCCACAGCCTCCCCATCCTCCACTGCGGAACGAATCCGTGACCGGACATAATTCTGGATAAATTCCTTCGCCTGAAATGCATTTTTCGGTGCAGGGATATTGCTGAGGTATTGTGTATCCCAGTAACCATGATGGTGCAATAAGGCAAAATCCAACTCCGGACGCATCAACTCATTCATCAAACGAGACTTGATAAAATCTTCCTGGGTATGGTCTATAAAACTGATTCCATTCTTTTGCTGGCGAAGCCAAGGGAAATGTTCATACAACCCTTGCTTCTCATCCATTCGCGCTACCATGGACTCTGAAATATATCCATGCCCCCCGAAAAACAAAATCTGGTCCAAGGTCTCCGCATTCCTTTTCTCTTTTACCACCTTCACCAAATAAGCACGCAGCTTTTCGTAGCGGGAAGTCCCGTTGCAATCAGTCGGTCGGATGCGTCCTGTATAAATATCAGGTTCAAGCCTCTGTTCCGATTCCGGTGCCAGTGAATAATAAAAATAAGGCATATCTTCATCTTTTCCCAAATAATCAAACCGGAGTCCAAAATCATCATAATAACGATCTGAAGGGACTGAAGATTCTTTCCGGTCATGCCGCTGGTCCATTTTAAAGGCGCTGGTCAAGTGCTGGGCATCCCGAATCATCGCCACGGGAATATCGCCAACCAAAACAGCTCCCTCTATCGCATGCTTATCCAAGGCATGCAGACGCATCAATTCCTGCCGGATGGAATCAGGCACTCCCCATTTGTCAATCACCACAAACACGTGCAACCCATTCACGTCTTCGATGGCATCCGCATATTGGCGGATTTCTTCCTCCGCTTCTTTGTAACTTTGGGGATCCACCACAATGGCAAACCCCCGTTGTCCTTGGGCAAAAGCCAAAGACAACATCCAGATTCCCAAGGTCAATACAAATTGTTTCATCTCTTTCGTTGTGTTATTCGATTATATGTTTTTAACGCTTCATTCCGTACCTTTTCCGAAAAAGAGGCATCACCACTTACCTGTTTTGCCCGTTCGGCTATCGCATCAGCTTGACAAGAATACACATACCAACCCAATGCCTCCCATATTTTTACCTGCCACTCCTCCCTGTTTGTTGTACAAACAAAATTCAACAAATCAGGAATCCGCCCATGAGGACAATAAAGGCGCATGCAAGCAGCTATAAAATCAAATTCTTTCCCGGACAAACCAGGAGCAAGCAAGCTATCCACCTCACCGCTCCAACGATACGCCCCATATTCGATTTTATTCTTTAAAAACTCGGACCTCTGTTCCTTATGAATATAATTGCACGCTGCAAATTGTTTCTCAAATTCCGGCAACAAAACTTCCTCCGGATAAAACATCAATGCCTGCTCCAGATTGAACCTCACCCTTGCCGAAACATTATTAGCGACAAACAAACGCATCAAAGGAGCCGCCAAACGGTCATCCCCATTCTGGCGGACATAATTCACCGCAAAACGCTGCACCATTTCATTCCGGTCAAAAAGAGCCGTAGAGATTCCCTCCACAAAAGCATCTCCCTCCTCACAAGCCAATAATTGCAACGCCTGTAAACGCACAACAGCATAAGGAGACGTGCATAATGCCCGCAATAAACCGGCAGCATCCATTTCACCGGCATCATGCAATAACGCTAAAGCCAAACACTGTACGTCAGGATAACTTTCCTCTCCCACATTTCTATGCAATACACGGGCCAAGCGCTTATTCCCCCGCCACGCCAGCCACCGGTTAATATCCGGCACATCTGCCACCGGCGAAACAAAAGAAAAGGTAGGGTCCCCTATCAGATGAGATTCCAAATAATGCTGGAAAACATTTACATACCCGGCATACATACCCAATCCCAATAAACCGATATATTTGTCATACCACTTGTCCTGCAATACATTCACAGAGCCGCCAATCACTGCCACCGTTTCCCCCTCACTAAAAATATAAGCATTGGCTATACAGTCTTCCCGGTGGAATGAACCATTATAGCAGGCATCCAATATCACAAAACGGCAATTAGGCTTAAACCCATATTCCTGGAAATCGGCGAGATGCAAATCCAAAAGAGCCTGCGCCAAAGAATCCCGATAAATTGTTTCAGGTTCAAAGACATCTGACAACCAGCTAACCGGAACATCATATTGCTCAGCAACCGCTTGTATCAAGCTGTCTTTGGAGCGTAAACTTCCCTTTCGCCGTATCTTGCCCCGCAAATCCTCACAGATAAAACTTTTGGCATCTTCCACCGTTTTAGGCAATGCCTGTGCGCTTAGATATTGTATATTCCAATCCCCATGATGGTGCAAAACAGCCAAATCCAAATCCGGACGCATCAATTCATTCATCATCCGTTCTTTTATAGCTGCATCTTGAGAAAAATCCATATAGCTGATACTTTGCAAAGCATCCAGCAACCAAGGGAAATGTTCATAATAAGCCTGCTTTTCATCTATGGCAGCAACAGCAGACTCGCTCAAGCTGCCATTCCCGGTAAAATAAAATACCTGATTCAAGACATTGGATTCATATTTTGCTTTGACAGCCTTACGCAAATAACGCCTCAATTTTTCATAACGGGAAACCCCTCCCGCATCTGTTGGACGAATCCTCCCGGTAAATATATCAGGCTTCAAGTATTGCTTTGAATCCGCCCTCAAAGAATAGTAATAAAAAGGCGCATCTTTCGCTTTGCCCAAATAATCGAAACGAAGCCCGAAATCATCATAAAAACGGTCGGAAGGGACAGAAGATTCCTTCCAATCCGCTCTCTGGTCCATCTTGAAAGCACTTGTCAGATGTTGGGCATCCCGAATCATCGGCACCGGAATATCCCCCACAAATACAGCCCCAACCAAACCTTGCGTTTCATGTAAATCTTTCAGGCAAGCCCGTATGGAATCAGGGACATGCCAACGGTCAATGATGGTTAGTACCCGCATACGCTGGACATGCCCTATCGCTTCCGCATAAGCCTTCAGTTCCTCTGCCGCCTCCACGGCACTCTTTTCATCCACCACAATAGCAAAAGTGCCGTAATCCAAAGATTTCGCCCGTACACCAAATACACAAAGGCAAAACAGGGCAACCAATATCAATGTTCGCATTTTACAATCTTACATTTAAACCTATATTTGTAAATGTCCTGGTAGCGCCACCTTCTCCCCAAAGCCCCGTCACATCGGCAAAAATTCCCATGCCTGTCCTATAACCGTAAAAAGACAGGGGAACATCAAACTCCACCCTCCCCCGGACTTTAGCAACGTCTGCCGTCTGCCATGCAAAAGCAGGCGCAGTATAAACGGCTGAAATATCTTCACGGACTGCCGCAAATGCAGTTTCCCCGATACCGAAACGGTAAGCCCCGGCTAATGAAGCCTGGAAACAACAGGAACCTACCCACCAACGTTTATTGCCTTCCAATACAACATGCGCCAAAGTATATTTCTGCTCAAACAGTTCCATCTCATATTGTTTTATCCGCGCATGCTGCAAAACAGCCCCGGCTTTCAACATGGCATCAGGCATTCCATCCTTTAAAAAATCCACCTGATAGTCCAAACCGGCATCCAAATAATTACTCTCACGCACCTTAGATTTTGCCAGAATTTCATAATACACCAAATTAGCATGTTCCGTGTCCACCATACGTCTCTGGTCATACCAAAAACCTTCATCCATGGCATAAGTTGCCTGAAGGACCACGTGCTGCCTGACTTTCTCCTCATTACCGAAATCCAAACGTTCACGAAGGTCCAACTGCTTTTTCCGGTAATCCCCACCACGGAAAGTATAGGCAGAGCCTCCATCAACGGCATCTTCCTTCAAAGCAGAATAAGAAATTTCAAGGAAATTGGCAACCATGCCCCCCGTAGGCTGTACAACCCATTGCATGGCAGCCTGCCAAGAACTCCCTTTATAATCCCGTGGATAAGAAGACAAATCATTCGTTGTACGCACAAAATAATCTCCCATCCCTTTCATGAGAAAATAAGTATGGCTTTCCTGCGTATTGATAATCGTATTGGTCATATCAGAACGGAACAATCCAAACTGCACTGCCAAGCCCAATGCATGAGACTGACTTATTTTCCACTCCACACCGGGCTTTAGATACAAACGCATCGCATTCGTCTTGGGACGAGGGTCTGTCTGATCTGCCGCACTGCCCGTCAAATAAGAGACTTCAAGCCCGGCGGCAACCCGTTTGGTTAAGACATAGGCAGCGGCTGCGGACAAAGAAAACTGTTCCGTACTGACATCGCTGGGGACCGAATCACAAAAAAGGAAAGGATTTGTCGAAGTAAGATAAAGCGTACTGTTCCAACGACGGGCATAATCCTTGGCATTCAAATAAGTAAAACTCCCGGAAAGGGACAATTTCCCGAAGCGCTGCAAACCGTCTATCTTTACGCTGAAATCATTTCTTTTATCAGCATGGTCAATGGCATGAAAACTACCCCGTCCGAAACCGACACCAACAGAAGCATCTGTCACACGTCCAATCTGATTGTAAGACAACCCCACTGGATTCGTACCTGCACTACGAATATTACCCAGCCTGTTTAATTCCTGATAAAACAAATGTTTTTTGAATTCAACTGTATCCGTCCCTTTCCCTGCCCGTGCAAAGGAAATCGTCAAAATCAATAGAAAACCTGTAACAAATACCCTTTTCATTGTCATTACTATTTTTTCAAAACGCTCTTGGTAAAAGGAAAGCCCCGCCACCATGCCTTGCCGGGGCTTTTCCATATCTTTCCATTCCAACGTCAATCCACTGCGGTTGGCGTCTCTCCCGGAGTCAAATCCTGCCCGGTCAGAAAATCATTGGCAGAATTATTGGTATCCTGGTAATATACCCTTCCGTTTTCAATCCGGGACACTTTACGACGTACACACTTCCCAGTCCATGCCTCACTTGCCAATACCCCCTCAGCATCATCTTTGGCAAGGAACGTACCATAATGCTCCGTAGCATCCGCCTCCCAGATATCCACGGCATCCAGCACATATTGGCTTGGAATCATCAGGTATTCTGTCGTTGACGTTGTTCCCGGCGTAGTCATGATATTATCGCTATTGGCAGCAAACTCCTGCGGTGTCATCCCTTCCGGGCAACGGGCAATAATATATCCCCTGCCAAAAAATCCCAAGCCAAAAGCCCGCATATAGGCATTATTCTGGAATATGACTTCCACATTAGGAGCCGGATAATCCGCTTCGGCAGAGACATTGCTGATGTAAACTTCCCAATCCGCATTGGACAAGTCCGGACAGTTGTTGCCTTCACCCGCTGCTTCACTATGATTGGTCGCGTCATTGGCAAGCACAATGCTTTCACCCGGCTGCAAAGGATAATCTGTCCCGGTTCCCGGGAAAGCAATCACCACTCCCTGACCACATTCGTAGATGTCCGTATAACCGTTTGCCTGCCAGGCATTCGGCTGAGACTGTTTCCCTGTCGGGGAAGACAAGATTAATTGGTCAAGGTACTGCACTTCATCCGAATTATTTACAATTTCAAAATACTGGTCCACCACATAACCGGATTTGCCTCCGGTAGAATAGATAGCCTTGAAAATAATCGGAGATTCTATCACTTTGTTCAAATTGACGGAAACAACCGCATCCGCATAAACATCCACGGAAGCCGTGCCCGAAGCATAAGCAGCCGCCTCATCCATTACCTTGCCGGAAGCCACTAAATTATATTGCCCCTGGCTAACCGTCACCGAAGTAGATGAACCATCCATCTGGAGGGTATCGGCAAAACCATTCCCATTAGACAGGATGACTTGCAAATCAGACAAATTATCAAATGCCATGTCGTCCAAACAATTCAAATTAATCGTAAGATTCCATGACTTCAATACCTCCTCTTCATCATCGCTACAAGAAGAAAATGCACAACAACCGGCTAATGCCAATGCCGCTGCATAAAAGAAATCTGTTAACTTTTTCATAGTAATCTAATTATTGATTGTGTTTAAAATTTAAATTTCAGTTCAGCCCCAAAATACATATCAGGATACAATTGCCGTTTGCCATTCGTATTGCTGTTCACATGCCACTTGGAAAGGTTCGGGAAATTATTTGCCATGAAAGACAATTCGGCAATCTTTCCAAATTCCTTTGTAAAACGGAAATTCAACAATACCCAAGGCTTCACCCGGTCTGCATTAAAAGCATAAAGCAGGTACTCGCCATTCATCAAAGAATATTCAACATTACTTTCATATTCCGGTTTCCACTCCGTATAATTCCCCTCCCGGTCATAAAACCCTAAGGGAGAAACGATATAACGCGTTCCATCAGAAGAAAGATGATACATGTCCTCGCCTGATTCCGTTTGATAAATCGACCGTGACTTCTCACTCCATACAACCTGTACGGTGGTCGTAAAAATCATCCGCACGGCAGGGATATGGGTTATCAAGCGGAAGTTCGTATTCACCCGGTCTGTGACAGTACCGTTTCCTGCAGGACGAACAGGCACGTAATCATAATTCCTGTTCATGTAAGAAACATAATCCTTGGCATTCCAACGCTTGATATGGAACCATGCCCCATCTATATTCAAAGAAGTACGAATCGGTTTAAAAGTCCCTAAGTCCAGGGCATACTCCACGCCATGCTTATCCGTACTCGCGTTGTTATCAGGCTTGCTCCAAGTGGTCATCTCCACCTGCGGGGACTTGGTTGCCGTCTGGCGTATCCCCTCATAAGTATAATAGACCTCCCCTTCTGAAAACTCCAGATTAGTCGCCCCCACCGGCACATTGAAACGGTCATAATTCAGCCACACCAATTGGGAGGAAAATCCATACTCATGGCGGAATTGCTCATTGAAATAAGTGACATACCCCTTTACTCTGCCTATTGCAAAATTCAATCCCAACTCCCACTTTCTGCTGTGCATAGGTTTTAAATCCGGGTTTTGGGTTTCCTCAATCACCCTGGTCGTCATCAATGCCATGGATGAATTTTCCCCCGTCCCGACTTGGCTGAGACTGACATTGTCAAAATAGGCATTGTCCGGATACAAATAGAGCAACGTGGGCATCTTATTGGAGATACCAAACCCGCCATTAACCGTCAAACGGTCAAACCAACGGTTGTTGTCACTGTTCAAAAAGGTATAAGCCACATTGACTCGTGGTTCCGCAACAAAAATAGAGCCTCGTCCACTCTCTTCCTCATCCAAGAATAAATTAGTTACCCTCACCCCCGCAGCCCATTGCCACTCACCTCCCAACTCAAAAGTCGTCCCGGCTTCCAAGAAAGCAGACAAATTGTGCAATATCGGAATATCTTTATAGGAACGGGGACGCAAAGTCTGTGAACTGGAACTTCCCGGAGGATACATCATGTCAAAAGAAAGCCCGTCCCCACGGTTGCCATCCAAACGATAATCAACCCCTGCCTTCAAATTAATATAACCGTTATCAGACAATTGCACATACTTGTTCGCCTTGAGCCGGGCATACAAATTGATAGGAATGCCCTCTATACGATAATCTGAAAAATAAGCCTGAGTCAATAAACGGGCAAGAGCCAAACCATTTTCCCGGCTGTCTGTCACCACTCCGTCGGGACTTGCCACCCAATCCCGATGCGTGTCCAAGGTCCGGGCGACTTGCAAAGACACATCATAATCCAAGGAAGTAAGCCAATTATTCATCTGCACCTGCCCGTTAAAAGCCAGACGCCCGCCGATATTCTTATTTTTAAAAGTCAATTGCATTTCCGTCATCTGAGGGTCGGTTTTCCGGTTATTTACATTGGAATAAAAAGAGGCACGCATATTAAAGGAAACAGGATACCTGCCCTCTGGATTGAATATTTTCGAATAAGCCCCGGAAACAGTCACCCGTTCATAACCCAAATAATGCCTGCGCGTGTCCTCGTATGACTGTGACCAATCCAATCCCCAGTTGACTGCCCCGCCTTTTTTTAAACGGAATCCCTTCCCGGCAAAAACCAATTTAGAAAAAGGGTCTGCCTTGAATTTCAATTCCCAAGGGGTCTCCCCCGCTTTTGTTTTCACCACCACGACACCCGAAGTCAAATTCCCATACTCCACAGAAGGTATCCCACGTATGACTTCTATCGACTCAATGTTGTCCGCCCCCACAGTGCGCAAATCTATCCCCCTGCCCGCTGTGGTCTGGTCGCTCATGCCGTCGGCATTGTCACTGGACACCGCGCCATTCCTCGTGGGTGAAAGCGCCTGCATATTACCGTCATTGCTCAAAGGCATTCCATCCAAGATGACTGCTGTCCCCAAGGCATTATTATCATCACCGTCTATTTCACGGATATGGGCTTGCCCCAAATTATTCAAGGTCGGATTCTGAGTCAGGCTGCCAGGCAACAATTGCAACATATCAGCCACACTCTTCGGTTGGATATGGCGTACCGCCTCCTGCCCTATGATGGAACGGGACCCCAAAACCGTCTGCTGGGCTGTGACCGTAACCTCCTGCAATGCCAACGCCAGATTCTTCAATGTAATCCGTAAACGGATATTGCCGGGCTGGAGTTGAAATTTACCCCGCTGCTCCTCATATCCCAAACAAGAAACATAATAGTCATATTGCCCCGCAGGCAAATTTTTCACCACAAACTTGCCTTCTTCATCGGTTAAGGCTGAAATTGAATTATTGATAACCACATAAGCCAAGTCTATCCCTTTGCCTGTCGTGTCACTCACCACCCCCTCCAAAGTCAGACCGTTGTCTTGCGCCCGAGACGGAATAAAACAAAACAAGGAGGCACTAAAAAATACAATAAATTTCAACATCCGGTTTTTCATGCTTTTGCATATTATTTTTCAATACACAAAAGTACCACCCTCCCTGCCCTACACAATACCTTGTTGTAGGTAATATCCTATACAACAATAGGTATGACAAACGTTTGCCATACCTATTTATGGGGAATCACTAAACTTAGACTGTCCCTCGGGGCTATTTTTTCTTGCGATTTTTGCCCTTGCGATTCTTATCCTTATCCTTCTTATCTTTTTTAGAAGTCACCACCGTACCACTATTCCCCGTATCGGCGGAAACCAATTCATAATCCAATTGCCGGGCAACCAGATTGGCTTTCGCCACACGCACACGGACATGGTCTCCCAACTGATACTGTTTGTGATGATAACGCCCCCTGATGCAATAATTCTTTTCGTCAAATTCATATTGGTCATCCGCCAGCTCCGTGACCGAAACCAAACCCTCGCACTTACTGTCATCCAATTCCACATAAAAGCCCCACTGCGTCACGCCGGAAATCGTTCCTTCAAACACCTGCCCCAGGCGGTCTGCCATAAATTCCACCTGCTTGTATTTGATGGAAGCCCGCTCCGCATTGGCTGCCACTTGCTCCATATCAGAAGAATGTTTGCAATATTCTTCATACTTTTCCTTATTGACAGACCGCCCGTTATCCAAATAACGCTGCAACAGACGATGCACCATCACATCCGGATACCGGCGGATAGGAGAAGTAAAATGGGTATAATAGTCAAAAGCCAAACCATAGTGCCCTAAATTATCGGTTGAATAAACGGCTTTTGCCATTGTTCTTACCGCCAATGTCTGGATAAGGTTCTGCTCCGGACGCCCCTTCACTTCAGTTATCAAACGATTCATGGAAGTTGTCAATGACTTCCGGCTTCCCGTCTTAATGCCATACCCGAACTTGGCAATAAAACGGTTGAAATCATCCAATTTCTCAGGCAACGGCTGTTCATGCACCCGATACACAAAAGTCCTGGCTTTTTTACCCGGCTGCGGCTTTCCGACAAACTCCGCCACCTTCTTGTTCGCCAAAAGCATAAACTCCTCAATCAACTTGTTGGCTTCTTTCGAACGTTTAAAATAGACCCCCGTCGGATGTCCCTTTTCATCCAGATAGAATTTCACCTCCTCTCTATCAAAATCAATGGCTCCCGCCTTAAAACGCTCCGTCCTCAACTGCTGGGCAAGGGCATTCAATATTAATATTTCCTTCCGGCAATCCCCATCCGCACCCTCGATGATAGCCTGCGCCTCCTCGTAAGTAAAACGGCGGTTGGAACGTATCAAGGTACGCCCGAACCATTGGTCTAACACCTCTGCACGTTCATTTATCGTAAAAATCACGGAAAAACACAATTTGTCCTCATTGGGCCTCAAAGAACAGACACCATTGCTCAACCGTTCCGGCAGCATCGGAATCGTCCGGTCCACCAAATAAACGGAAGTAGCCCTGTTATACGCTTCTTTGTCCAATACCGTATTTTCCTTCACATAATAACTGACATCTGCAATATGCACCCCGACTTCATACAAGCCCGTCCGCAATTCGCGCACCGACAAGGCATCGTCAAAATCCTTGGCATCTGCCGGATCGATTGTAAAGGTCATCACCTCCCGGTAGTCCTTCCGCTTTTTCAATTCCTCGGCAGGTATCTCCAGCGGGATACGGTCTGCAGCCCGCTCCACCGTGGGAGGGAATTTTACCGGCAATTCATATTCCGCCATGATGGCATTCATTTCCGTATCATTATC
This sequence comes from Candidatus Odoribacter faecigallinarum, assembly GCA_019114285.1. Taxonomy (GTDB): domain Bacteria; phylum Bacteroidota; class Bacteroidia; order Bacteroidales; family Marinifilaceae; genus Odoribacter; species Odoribacter faecigallinarum. The sequence continues at coordinate 4,783 of DXFT01000005.1, read as the reverse complement.
CCCCGGGCGCCCCAACACCTCGATCACTTCACCCACCGGATTTTTTTGATTCTCAGGCCAGCTGACAATCTTAACCACAACCTTGTCCCCATCCTTCGCCCCATGCAACCTTTCCACAGGCAAAAATACATCATAAGGCATCTGTTTGCCTGAAGGCAGTAAAAATGCATAACCCGGCAAACACTGCACAGTTCCGACAAACGTGCCCCGCTTGCGCTCCAATATTTCCACGACCTCGCCCTCCGGACGGCGGTCACGGCTGCGGGCATAAACCAGCACCTTTACCTTGTCCCCGTTTAAGGCATGCTTCAAATTGGAAAAAGGAACAAAAACATCTTCCTCCATCTCATCGGAAATGATATAAGCAGCGCCTTTTGCAGTCAATTCCACCTCACCGGTAATATACGAACCGTGCTGCCGATACTTATAACGCCCCGTAGAAACTTCATCCAGCACGCCCTTTTCTGCCATCTCACGCAATACTTCCGATATCTGCCGCTTCATACCCATACTATGTGCTTGTATCCTCTCTGCCACATCCTTATAATTAAAAATACCAGAAGGATGATTGCCCATGAAAGTCTGGAGCCGCTCCCACAACTCCGCCTTGCTCATCATCAACTCACGATTCTTTTTTTTCTTCTTCATAATTTGCGAATTTTACAGCCTAAATTTAAAGATTAATTCATAGTTTTGCAAAAAAGGAAATCAAAAAAAATCTTATGAGGAATTTCAAGCTATTATTTCAAACTTTTTGCCTGACTGCCACCGTATTATTATACATCCCGACCGCAGCAAAGGCACAAGACAACGACAAAGAAAAAGCACAAGTGATTAAATTCTTTACTGAATATCTGGCAGGAAAAGAAAACACATTCAAGAGCAAAGTAAAAATCGAGCTGGAAGACATCGAACTCCAACAAGCGATTGTCTGGAACGCCTGGGTGGAAGCCAACAACCAATTAGACGAAGAAAAACTCATTCCGCTCACCCCGCTCAAAGAAGGAAAATCCGGGGCATGGCACCTGCCGGCTGACTTAGAACCCAATGCCGTCTTAAATTATTACTGGGGCAGCAAAGGCGAAGCCATTCCGCAAGAAGGGCTTCCCATGTACATCTACACCCACGGCTCCGGTCCCCGTGACCAGGAATGGGCAACAGGACTTATCCTCTGCCAACGCTTTGACGACGCCCCCTCTATCTATTTCATCCCGCAAATCCCCAACATGGGCGATTATTACCGTTGGTGGCAAAAGTCCAAACAATATGCATGGGAAAAATTGTTACGCCAAGCCCTCGTCCTGGGGAACATCAACCCCAATAGAATCTACATACTCGGTATCTCGGAAGGTGGATACGGCAGCCAACGGCTCGCCTCTTTCTATGCCGACTACCTGGCAGGAGCAGGCCCCATGGCTGGAGGCGAACCCTTGAAAAACGCCCCCGCGGAAAATTGCCGCAACATCGCCTTCTCTTTCCTCACCGGAGCGCTCGACCGGGGGTTCTACCGCAATGAACTCACCCAATACACCAAGGACGCATTCGACAGCTTGGAAAAAGAGTTCCCCGGGAACTACATCCACCGCATCGAGCTCCTCCCCGGCATGGGACACGGCATCAATTACAGCCTCACCACCCCCTGGTTGAAGCAATACACCCGCAATCCCTACCCCAAATCAGTCAATTGGGAAAACTTTGAAATGGACGGCAGATACCGCGACGGATTCTACAACCTCTATGTATTGGAGCGTTCCAACGACGACACCCGCTCCCGTACCTACTACCAAATGAACATCGAGGGCAACCACATCGACCTGAAAGTTGACCTCGTCACCTACAAAACGGTCAAAACCGACCCGCAATGGGGCATTGAACTCAAATTTGAAAAAAGCTACGAGCCTGCCACCAAAGGGAAAGTACTCATCTACCTGAACCAGGAACTCGTGGACCTGAACAAAGAAGTGACCGTCACCGTCAACGGCAAAAAAGCCTTCCAAGGCAAGGTAAAACCGGAACTGAAGCATCTGGTCAACAGTTGCGCTGCCTTCTTTGACCCCACCCGCATCTTCCCGGCAGCCATTGAAGTGGAAATCAAATAACACACATCATACCACAAAAAAACGTGGCGGGATTTGAGTCCCGCCACGTTTTTTCTACCCTTCCCTTCAATTTACCCGTTCAAAATACAACGTCACCCCTTCCGAATACAAATCCAAAGAACTTTTCCTGACCTTCGCACTCATCCATGAGGTCATATAACTCTCTCCCGTATCCGGGTCTGTGTAATTCGAGATGTAAAATCCGAAACCGCACGCTTCCTCCAAATCCTCATAACGAAACCCGGACACATTCTCCAAACTAATCGTCCAATCGGATACCTCATCCCCTTGGTCTCCGGAAGGAGTCACCACATAGGGCGTCTGGTATTCCGCCGCTGTGCTGATGTCAATTGACCCTTGGGTATAATCAACGAGGGGCACCGCCTGCCCGAATGTCCAATAAATCATATTCTCCGTAATTTCCACCTCCAAATCCATCTCGTACGCATCGCTGTTGTATTCATACCCTGTACAACGCCATGTACCCAAAATCGCATCCCGGTTCCGGTCGCTGATTTCCTCCTCCTCGCTGGTGCATGCTGCCATGCCCATTAGTAGAAATGCAAAGCCCATGCCCTGCATCCAACGCTTCAAAAAATGTCTCTTTTCCATATTCACCTTTATTTCCATTGCCCCAGTTCCCGGGCAACCATATACCTACATACATGCCTTTACCAAAACGTGGAACTGCCATTTACGTTTCTTTATTAAAAGAAAAATCTTATCTGCCACAAATGTAATAAATAATACAATACACGATACACCTCCCCTTTTAAAATCAACCATTAAAAACATCCCGCCCCTTTCTCCAAAAACACCCGTCCAAGACCGGGTAATTCATGACTTTTCCGTTACCTTTCAGTAACCTTTCCTTGACACCAAAAGCTAATCAAACGCTATTCTAACGCTAATCAAACGCTATCCCAATAGTATTTGATTAGGTTTAAATTATATTTTAACAAATCAGATAGGTAACGCATACCATAAGGAAAGCATAGGCATACATCACTTATTCTTCTGAAGAGCACGGGTACAGGCGCGGAAAAGAGCGGCACGTGCCGTCCCCCGAAAGGGCAAAAATATAGCGTGCAGCTTTTTATCGCCACACGCCTTGAAAAATCTTTCTATGTGCACAGAAAGAGATTATTTCACCAAACCCTTGTCGAATTTTTCTTTTACTTTGACGAGCATGTCATCCGTCATGGCTTTGAGGTCATATTTCGGAGCCCAACCCCACTCTTCACGGGCACAGGTGTCATCCATGCTGTTCGGCCAGCTGTCGGCTATTGCCTGCTTTACCGGGTCAATTTCGTAGGTCATCTTGAAATCAGGGAGGTGCTTGCGGATTTCAGCAGCAATCTGTTCCGGCTCAAAACTCATGGAAGCAATGTTGAAACTGTTGCGGTGTTTCAGCTTTTTCGGGTCGGCTTCCATCAATTCCACCACGGCATTCAAGGCATCCGGCATGTACATCATGTCCATGTAAGTCCCCGCTTTCACGTTGCAAACGAAAGACCCTTTGCGGATGGCATCGTAATAAATATCCACGGCATAATCCGTCGTGCCGCCGCCGGGCAAGGTCACGTATGAAATCAGACCGGGGAAGCGCACGCTCCGCGTGTCCACCCCAAAACGGTTGAAATAATAATCACTCAACAACTCACCCGTCACCTTGCATACACCGTAAATGGTCGTATTGGAACGCTGCAGGGTATCCTGCGGGGTTTTGTCCTTCGGGGTGTCCTTGCCAAACGCACCGATGGAACTTGGCGTAAACACAGCGCAATTGTTGTCCTTCGCAATGTAAAGCGAATTGGTCAGGGCGCCGATGTTGATGTCCCATGCCAGTTTGGGGTTCTTCTCCCCTGTTGCGGACAGCAATGCCACCAGGTTAAAGATAGTGTCAATGCCATATTTTTTTACAATACCGGCAAACGCCTCACCATCCAAAGCGTTCAATTCTTCGAAAGGTCCTGCTTCTGCCAAAGCACGGCATTTTTCTGCATTGATATCAGCAGCCACTACGTTGCTGTTCCCGTAAATAGACCTCAGATGAGGAACCAGTTCCGAGCCGATTTGCCCACCGGCTCCTATGATTAATATCTTTTTCATTGTAGTTTTTATTTAAATTCAAAAACGCCACAAAGGTAGGCATTTAATGATTACCCTACGCTTCCGGACTGGGATTATTTTCAGTCAGTAAATAAATTTTTCATGTTACCTCCCCCTTCTGCCTCGTAAACGGCATCCACCAATAAATTAGGTTGTTTATATGCTGCCACTGCCAGTTGGTCACAGCGTTCATTCTCCGGATTGGCAGCATGCCCCTTTATCCACACAAAGCGTACCCGGTGCTGGCGGTAAATCTTCAAAAACCGTTGCCATAAATCAGGATTTTTCTTGCCCTTGAACCTCTTTTTCTCCCATCCGAACACCCAGCCTTTTTCCACAGCGTCCACCACATAGCGGGAATCCGAATATACTGTCACCTCCATTCCGGGAAAGCGCAGAGCCTCCAATCCCAAAATCACCGCAAGAAGCTCCATGCGGTTATTGGTTGTTTTGCGGAAACCAAAAGACAATTCTTTCCGCAGATTCCCCGCCTTCAATACCACTCCCAAGCCTCCCGGACCGGGATTCCCGCTTGCCGCCCCATCCGTATAAATAATCACTTGATAAGCCAT
>DXFT01000044.1 GCA_019114285.1 Candidatus Odoribacter faecigallinarum | reverse complement strand
GTATGCCGCAACCGATTCGCAAGGTCAAGGATTCACCGAATACGACCACACCGAAAAATACTGCCGTCAGGGGTTCCAATGCCCCTAAGATGGCGGTAGGGGTGGAGCCGATGTATTGGATGGCGCGGGTGGTGCAAAGGAATGACATGGCAGTGGGGAATGCTGCCAAAGCCAGGAGGTTGAGCCAAGTGTACCACTCATTGACCACATGCAGTTCTTTGCCGAAATCTACCCTGACCAGAAAGAGCGCCAATCCGAACACGAGGACGTAAAATGTCACTTTCAATGTAGCAACTTCTTTGAGCATCGGGCGGTTGACCCCGACGATGTAGATGGCGTAGGACAGGGCGGATGCCATGACTAGCAGCACGCCCGTCAGGCTGAGGGTGGTGCCGTCACCGCTTTGGTAGAGCAGGGCAATGCCGCCGAGGGCAAGAATGATGCAGAGGATGGTCTGCAGGCTCAGTTTCTCCTTGAAAATGCAGGTCATGATTAATGCCACCAGGATAGGGTAAACAAACAGCAGGGTGGAGGCGATGCCCGCTTCCATGTAATTGTAGCTTTGGAAGAGGGTCAGGGAGGAAATGGATACCAACAGCCCCATGACGATAAGCGGCAGGATTTCCTTGCGTTTGAGTTTAAAGCTCCGTCCCCTTGCCTTCAGCATGATGCCCAGGATGGGAATGGCAAGCAGGTAGCGTAAAAACAAAACGGAGTCGGGGTCCATGCCTGCCTTGTAAAGCGGCAGGGCGAACAAGGGATTCATCCCGTACGTGGCGGCGGCGACTGCGCCTAAAATATAACCGGTGGCTTTTGTATTCATGATTCCTGTTTTTTTCGGGGCGCAAAGATAGTAAAAAGGAAACAGATATATCTCTGGGGTAGATTTTTTGTGTTAAAATGGCGGTTGGGTTTATAGGTATAGCTGTTCTGTTTAGGGTTAAATCAAGTATCACGCAGATGACCCTTCCCTAATGTCCCCTTTTCTCCGCCAGTCTCAACCAGAAGAAGACTGGGGTATAACCGGGAGTGAACCGGAGTTGTTCCCTGAACAGACCGGGAATAGGATTGGAATGTATTGGGAGTAAAGTGTTTGTGTGTATAATAAAAACTCCCGCCGTTTTTCATTCAGCGGGAGTCTTCTTTGTATGTGTAATGGATTGATTACTTGCTCAGTGCTTCAGCCACGGATACGGCAACGGCGACTGTTGCGCCCACCATCGGGTTGTTGCCCATGCCAAGGAAACCCATCATTTCCACGTGTGCAGGCACGGAGGATGAACCGGCAAACTGGGCGTCGCTGTGCATGCGTCCCATGGTGTCGGTCATACCGTAAGATGCCGGACCTGCTGCCATGTTGTCCGGGTGGAGGGTACGTCCCGTGCCACCGCCGGAAGCCACAGAGAAATAGGGCTTGCCTGCCAGCACACGCTCTTTTTTATAGGTGCCGGCAACCGGGTGCTGGAAGCGGGTGGGGTTGGTGGAGTTGCCCGTGATGGATACGTCCACGCCTTCGCGCCACATGATGGCTACGCCTTCGCGCACATCGTCAGCCCCATAGCAATTTACTTTTGCCCGCGGACCGTTGGAATAAGATTTACGGCGCACTTCTTTCAGTTCGCCCGTGTAGTAATCAAATTCCGTCTGTACGTATGTGAAGCCGTTGATGCGGGAAATAATCATGGCAGCGTCCTTGCCGAGCCCGTTCAGGATAACGCGGAGCGGGTTTTTGCGCACCTTGTTTGCCATTTCGGCAATCTTGATGGCACCTTCGGCTGCGGCGAAAGATTCATGCCCTGCCAGGAAGGCGAAGCATTGTGTCTCTTCGCGGAGCAGGCGGGCTGCCAGGTTGCCGTGTCCAAGCCCTACCTTGCGGTCGTCTGCTACGGAGCCGGGGATACAGAATGCTTGCAAGCCTTCGCCGATGGCTTCTGCTGCGTCGGCAGCATTTTTGCAGCCTTTCTTGATGGCAATGGCAGCACCTACCACGTATGCCCATTTGGCATTCTCGAAACAGATGTTCTGGGTTTGTTCACATTCCAGATAAGGGTCAATGCCTTTCTCGGTGCAAATGGCTTCTGCTTCTTCTATTGATTGGATGCCGTAAGCGTTCAATACTTGGTTGATTTGCTTGATACGGCGGTCTTGACTTTCAAAATTTACTTCTCTTTTTGCCATAGTAAGTTCCTCCTCTTTTATTCGTGACGTGGGTCAATGTATTTAACTGCATCGGCGAAGCGTCCGTAGTTGGCGGTTGCTTTCTTCAGGGCTTCGTTAGCGTCTGTGCCTTTTTTAATCAAGTCCATCATGACGCCGAGGCGGACAAACTCGTAGCCGCATACTTCCCCGTCCTCATCCAAGGCAAGGCGGGTGATGTAGCCTTCTGCCAAGTCCAGGTAGCGGACTCCCTTGGCTTTCGTGGAGAAGGTGGTGCCCACTTGGCTGCGGAGGCCTTTGCCCAGGTCTTCCAGGCTGGCGCCTACCACCAATCCTCCCTCTGAGAAAGCACTCTGTGAACGTCCATAAACGATTTGCAGGAACAATTCGCGCATGGCTGTGTTGATGGCATCGCATACGAGGTCAGTGTTCAAGGCTTCCAATAGGGTTTTGCCTGGCAGGATTTCTGCTGCCATAGCGGCTGAGTGGGTCATGCCGGAACAACCGATGGTTTCCACCAATGCTTCTTCGATGACGCCTTCCTTGATGTTCAAGGTCAGTTTGCAGGCGCCTTGTTGGGGGGCGCACCAGCCGATGCCGTGGGTTAAACCTGATATGTCTTTGATTTCTTTCGCCTTGACCCATTTGCCTTCTTCAGGAATGGGAGCGGGTCCATGGTTCGGACCTTTTTTGACAACACACATGTGTTGCACTTCTTGTGAATATACCATTTTATTGCTTTTATGGATTAATATATTTATTGCATGTATCGCGCAAAATTAATCTTTTGTGGTCAATAAATAAAGGTTTTACAGAATATATAATTGCGCACACGTTTGCAGCAGAGGACTTTAGGGGATGGAGAGGGAAGGATTGGGCAGGCATGCTTTTTTCATTTTATATGCTTAATTTTGCCGGTATGGATGATAAGGAATGTAAAGATGGAAACAACAATGAAAATACATGCCGCCTGTTTCAGTCCGGCGGGAGCGACACGGGAGGTGGTCATGCACCTTGCCGCTTCTCTGGATGTCCTTCGGGCAGGCGTTAAGCTTTGGGATTTTACGTTGCCTGCAGGGCGGCTTGCTCCTTTCGTGAGTGAAGCGGGAGACTTGGTAGTGGTTGGCATGCCGGTGTATGCCGGTCGGTTGCCTAATTTGTTGGTGCCTTACCTGAAGACCTGGCAAGGGAAGGGGGCATACGTGGTGCCGGTGGTGGTTTATGGCAACCGCTCTTATGGGAACGCTTTGATTGAGTTGCGGGATATTCTGACGGAAACAGGCTTTCGCCCCTTGGGGGCTGCGGCTTTTGTTGGGGAACATGCCTTTGCTCCGGAATTGGCAACGGGGCGTCCGGATGCGGAGGATTTGTCGTTGGCAGAGCGGTTTGCCGGGGAAATCTTGTTTCGGTTGGGGAAAGCAGAGATAGGAGGTGAAGTGCCGGAAGTGGCTGTGCCGGGAATAGGGGCTCCGGATTACGGAGGGTATTACCAGCCTTTGGGGGAGCAGGGGGAACCTGTCCGCTTCTTGAAGGCAAAGCCGGAAACCACAGACGCTTGCACCGGTTGCGGGCATTGCGCCGACGTTTGCCCCATGGGTTCCATAGACAAGGCAAATCCTGCCCTTGTCCCGGGAGTGTGTATCAAGTGCAGCGCCTGTATCCGGACTTGTCCCGTGGGCGCGAAGCAGTTGGTTGACCCGGCATTTCAGAGCCATGTGCGCTATTTAAAGGCACATTACGTTCATCCAGCCAAATCGGTGGAATGGTTCTGAGTTATTCCCGCCCGTCGGACGGGAATGTATTGGGCTTGGCGGAAGTTACTGTTTGAGTGGCAGAATTTCAATCCAATACCCGTCCGGGTCACTGATGAAATAAAGTCCCATGTCGGTGTTTTCATAACAGATGCACCCCATTTCCCGGTGATATTCCCGGATTTTGTCATAATCTCCCGCAACGCGGAGGCAGAGGTGGTATTCGCTCTCTCCCAAATCGTAGGGTTCCGTACGGTCACGAAGCCAGGTCAATTCCAGTGTAAAACCGGTCTCTCCGTCTCCTAAATAAACTAAGATGAAAGAGCCGTCGGCTGCCGTTTTGCGCCGGACCTCCTTAAGCCCCAGTGCTTGTTCATAGAAATGGATGCTTTTCTCCAAATCCAGTACATTAAAATTGAAGTGGTCAAATCTTGCTTTAATTTCCATAATCTCGTTTTTATTTAATTTCAATCGTGTCTCCGGGATGGTGTATGGCAATAAACTTTCCTCCTTGTGCCTCCATATACGGGCGGAAAGCATTTCCTTCATCGTACAAGTCCCAGCAGTGCATGGGGGCGAAATAGCGCACCGGGATGCGTTGGACAAACTCCCGTGCCCCGCGCATGTAATGCTTCCCGAGCCGGGGGTCTATGGGAAAGAGGGCAAGGTCGAGACGGTCCACTGCCTGTGCTAGCGCGTCCAGTTCCCGGTGCCAGGCGTTCTCTGCCTGGAGAACTTCCCCCGGGGTGGATTCTTCTTCCCAATGCCAGTCGTTCAGGTCGCCGGCGTGGAAAATGCGCAACCCTTCCGCTTCGATGAGGAAGGAAACGCCTACGTCTGTGGAGCCGAAGGCGTTTACCTTTACTGAGTCGTCTTCCCATTCCCCGCCTTTCTTCAGAAAAGAGGCTTCTACCGGACTGTGCCTCATTTTGCGGCGGATGTCTTGGGAAAGGATATACCGGATATCTGGCCGTTTGTCCTGCCATTGAAGTATCTCCGGATTAAAGTGGTCGGGGTGGGCATGGGTGGCAAGCACATACAATTGCCCGGGGAATTCCAGGAAATGCTTATGCACGTATCTCTCCGGCGTATCCCGGTAATAGTCAATCAGCAGGGCAAACCCCTTGCCTTTAAGTACAAAACCGCTATGGTAAATATATGTCAATAGCATGGTGAGGATAAGTCATGACAAAAGGGTATATGTTTCTCTATACCCTTTTGTGTAATGGCAATTGGGTTTTAGATACTATAGAAAGTCGTGAACGCCTTGATGACATACTCCTGGTCTTGTACGCCGGCAGTCTCCCTCACGGAATGCATTGCCCACATGGGATTGCCGATGTCCACGCCTCGCATTTCCATCTGTGTCAGCAGGATATTGCCCAGCGTGGAACCTCCTGCCATGTCCGAATGGTTGACAAATGTCTGGCAAGGCACGCCTGCCATCTTGCAGATGGTCTTGAACACGGCTGCCGAGTCTCCGTCCGTCACATATTTCTGGTTGGCATTGATTTTAATCACGGGACCGCCGTTCATCACCGGGTGGTTCGTCGGGTCATGCTTCTCCGGGTAATTCGGGTGAAGGGCGTGCGCCATATCGGCTGAAATCATGAACGAATTGTGGATGGCGCGGAACAAGTCCTCTGCATTGCCGCCCTGGTTATAGACAATCCGTTCCAGAATAGTTCGCAACGTGGGAGCTGCAGCCCCTTGTTTTGTGCCGCTGCCCACTTCTTCATTGTCGAAAATGGCGAGCACTTTTGTCTTATTGCAGGGTTCCGAGTCCAACAATGCCGTCATTCCGGCGTGTGCCATGGCGAGGTCATCCAGTCGTCCCGAGGAAATAAACTCCTCGTTCAGTCCCACCAGCGTGCCTTTGGCATATTCATAAAGCATGAGGTCAAAGTCCAGCACATCCTCCTCCGGCACATGCATCTCTTCTGCCACTAACTTCAACAGGAAATTGTCCTTCTCGAATGCCTCGTTCACCATTCCCAATACAGGCAACATGTCCTTCTGCTTGCTTAGCGGATTGCCCTGGTCGTTCACCGCGCGGTTAAAATGAATCGCCAAATGGGGAATTTCCAACAACGGACGGTTGAAATTGACAAATTGGGTGGCAGGCTTCAGCGGACGTTCGCTTCTCAGCATCACCCGTCCGGCAAGCGACAGGGGACGGTCGAACCACGTGTACATAATCGGTCCGCCATACACCTCTGTGTTTAATTTCAGGTACTTGCCTTCGACAAGCATTTCAGGGGCAGGCTTGATTCTGAACGTGGGTGAATCGCTGTGTGCGCAAATCAATTTGAAGCCTTCCGCGGCAATATTCCCGTTGCCCGGGATAAAGGCGTAAAGCGATGAATGGTTTTTTGTCACGAAATACTTTTTCCCGTGCTCAATGTGCCATTCCTCTCCGGAAAACAATTGCTGGAATCCGTTGGCAATCAAACGCCGCTTGATGCTTTGCACGGCGTGGAAACTTGTAGGACTTTCCTGGATGAAGTCCAGTAAATCTAATGCAGCTTGTTTATTCATAGTACAAATGCTTTTACTTGTTTTTTACAAAGGTAAGGATTATGTGCTTAATTCCCTGCTTTTCGGGGAAAAACTTTTCAGACGTTTTTCCGCTTCAGGGAGGAAAAGGCAGGGCAGGTGGTGGAAATAAAAAAGGAAGCCCTTTTGAGACTTCCTTCTTGTGGGTCCTGAGGGAGTCGAACCCCCGACCCTCTGGGTGTAAACCAGATGCTCTGAACCAACTGAGCTAAGAACCCTTGCCATCGTCGTGATTGCGGGTGCAAATATAGGGCGAATTTTTATTCCTGCCAAACATTTTCGAATAAAATAAATGATTATTTTTGTATCTGCAAAATGGGAAGAGAAATGGAATTGCAACATATTGATATAGAGTGTTGTTTTTGGTGAAACAATATTTAACTATTAAATTAACATTTATTGCACAAAATCTCATTCCGGATTCGGGAAATACCCTTACCTTTGCATCGTCTTTAAAAAAGATTGTTTTTCATAAGTTTGTATGGTTTAGGTTAGTAG
>DXFT01000043.1 GCA_019114285.1 Candidatus Odoribacter faecigallinarum | reverse complement strand
TTGAAGAACCGTCCGTTCGATAAGAAACATCAAACATATAACGATTATCATAAGCATAACTGGCATTTACAAAAAAACCGATCAAACGGTCACGCTCTATCTTCCCAGAAGGACGGGTATCTTTTTCATATTGGGCAGCAAAATCCAAATTAGAGAGATTATCACTTAGAAATCCTTGTCCTGAAAAGCTTTTGCTATCCGAACTATTGCTTTGCACATTCATACCACCAACAATCGTAAACATGTGTTTTTCCAATTGCTTATAAAAATTGATTACAAAGTTTGCATCGACACCTGAATTCTTTGAAGAACTTACACTATATAAACCTTTTTCCTCATCCGGCTTCCCTTCAAACCGACTGTCTTTCGGAGAAACAAAACTCTCTGAGTCTGAATTTCCAAAAGTATAAGAAAATCGCCCTGTTATTCGCAACCCATCAAATACATACCATTCCACATCAAAATTATCGACATAAGAGGTACTTTCAGATTTATCAAAACTATTCAATGCTGCATTAAATAAAGGATTTATCTCTCCGTTAGAGAATTTATAAATATAACGTCCTTTTTCATCTGTCGCTCGTTCATAAGGATTTATTTTCGCATAGGTACTGAAATCTCCATAAGGGCTATCTTCCGATTTAGTCTGATTGACAGACAACATATTGCCAATACGAATCTTATTACTAATATTATATGTCCACGTAAAACTCAAACCTAAACGATCACGTTTAGACCCCTTCATAACTCCTGGATTCGCCCCATAATTGATATTTACACCATAGCGTGAGCGTTCATTACCACCACCCAGAGAAAGAGAATGAGAATGTTTAAATGCAGTTTGCAAAGGTTTAGAAAGCCAATAAGTATTTACCCCCCGTAATACTTCCCTTCGTCTTTCCTGATACAATTGATCTAACTCCATTTGCTTCCCCAAATCTTCTCCTTTATATACTCCCGCAAGACGCTCAAATTCCAACTTTTCTTCTGCATTTAACAAATCATAATCTGTCAAATCAGGATATTCTACAGTACCATTAAAAGAATAGCTAACAGAAAGCTTCCCCTGTGCCGGCATTTTCGTCTCAATAACAACAACTCCATTAGCAGCACGGGAGCCATAAATAGCTGTTGCAGCAGCATCCTTTAAAATTGTTACACGACTAATCCTTTCCATATCTGTATCAAACACTGTCTCCAAAGACACCTCATAACCATCCATAATAAAAAGAGGATTATTGGAATTTCCCTCAAAACTGGATTTTCCACGAATCAATATATCAGGAACTGCATTAGGGTCCGCTCCAACTTCCTTATTTTCTACTATTCGAAAAGAGGGCTCATAAGCTTGTAATGCTTTAAAAAGATTAGTTGGGCTTATTTTCTTTAATTCTTCTCCTCTAACTGATACAGCTGAACCGGTATAAGAACTCTTAGCCTTATTAAAATACCCTGTCACAACCACTTCGTCCATTGCTTGAACATCTTCATGCATGACCACTGTTAGAGGTTTATTATCTTTTATAGTAACTTCACAAGTTTCCATTCCCACAAATGAAAAGACAAGCACCAAATTTTCCATATTAGGTATTTCCAATGCAAAATTCCCATCAACATCTGTTGCACCTCCTATCGATGTGCCTTTCAACACAATAGTTACCCCCGGCAGCACGTTGCCCCGTTCGTCCTTTACGACGCCGGTTACCTTCCGTTCCTGTACTTGTTGCTGTTGCAATGGCATGGGACGGACAACTACCGTATTGTCCTCAAAAAGGAACTCGACATCTCTTCCCTCAAAAACCCGCGCAAGCACCTTATCCACCTCCTCATTCTTGGCTTTTACATTGATTGTCCCCACATTTTCAAAATTCCGCAGGTTATACACAAAGAACAAATCCGTCTGCCGCTGGATTTCATAAAACAAATCCTTCACACTGCAGTTCTTCAAATTCAACGTCACCCGCTGCTGCTGCGCCATCGTATTCGCCGACAACGTCAAACAACTGCAAGTCAATAGCAAAACAAGTAACTTCATCATCTTCTCGATTTTTTGATACCAGGGAATCCCCGGAAATCGAATAACTCGATTTTTTTTCATACTTTTGTTTTTTGATTGATACTAAAATAACTAACACCTTATTATTTTTAGTTTCGATTCTCACCGGGAAGGAATGGCGGTTCCTTCCCGGTTTTCAAATCAATTCCCAATAATAATTCGATTTCCTGCTACGTGAAAATGCACGTATGTCGTCTGTTCTATCTTCTTCAAAATCTCCATAATCGACTCACTCCTTGGCAAAGACCCCGTAAACCGTTCCGACTTCAACGCCCCATTCCGGTACTCCACCTCCACATCATACCACAATGCCAGCTCCCGCATGATTTCCTCCATCGTTGCCTCCTCAAAACAAAACCGCCCGTAACGCCATGCCACATACTTCTGCACATTCACCTGCTCCGACCTGACCTCCCCGCTTACCACATTCGCCGACGCCATCTCTCCCGGTTCCAAGACAACAGACTGACCGGCAGGCAAATTCACTGCCACCTGACCTTCCACCAACGTCGTCTGAATCCGCTCGGCAACACGCGTATTCACATTAAATTTCGTCCCCAGGACCACCACTTCCAACCCTTCCACTTTCACCACAAAAGGAGAACGCTCATCCCGCGCAACCTCAAAGAACACCTCCCCGCTCACCTCCACCTCACGGACATCACCCCGAAAAACCGAAGGATAACGCAAACGACTGTCCGAATTCAACCAGACATGACTCCCGTCACTCAACACCAAATTGAACTCTGCCCCTCGGGGAACATACACCTCATTCATCCGCCGGCAACTATCATCCGCACAACTATCCTGCGGAGCATACACCAACCCTGTCGCATTACGGATAACCGCTTGCCCGTCTATTTCCAATGTATCCAGCGATGCTGTCGCCGATAAATCCAACACCTCTCCCGTTGCCGTCACCAAATGCACCTTCGAACGGTCCGGCTCTTGATAAGCCACATAAACCGCTTCTTGCGGCACTTCATCCCGTTTCATCCACCACCAACAAGCCATCCCAATTCCCAACGCCAGCACCGCTGCCACGCTTCCCCACATCCGCCAACGGAAAATCCTGCGCCTTCTCTGCCGCGCTTCCAAATCACGCACAAACTCTTCCCGCCAGGCTGGATAATCCGCATCTGGCATCCCCTCTGCCCGGAAAGCCTTTACCCGCTCATAAAAACGCACATGCTCCGCCGACATAGCCAACCATGCCTGCAAGCGTTCCTCTTCCTGCCGGCTCAAACTACCTTCTAAACTTTTCTCTATAATCCACCAGTCTATCATAATAACCATTTATATTTTGCGATAATAACACTAAACCATGAGAAAAGTTACAAAAAACAGAGACTTTTTTCAAAGAATTTTACCACCCACTCTCTTATAGCAACTAAATCAATTCATTACAACGAACATCTTCCCTATCAAAGACAGTATTCCTCCTTCACTTGGCTAAAAAGAAAATGCTTCCGCAAAGGGGAAAAAACAAAAGGCAATACTATATCCCCGCTAAAGGATCGCTAAGGCTGGGCTCTATTTATTTGTTATGTACATTATATGCTTAAGTTATATCAGTGTTTCTATTTTCGTTTATTCTTCGATTACTATTCGATTATTGTTCGATTAAAATCGAAAAAATATCGACTGATATTTGGATTTAAAAGAAAAATATATTATCTTAGCTACCTCTAATATATATCAGGCAAAACTTATATCCAGAGCGTAGAGCAAGCGCAGGGTATAGGCGGGTAGCACGAATCAAACAAAAAGATTATGGCAGAAGTTGAATTGGGTTTTAATGGCATGATTTCCGGGAAGTTGGGAGATTTTGTCTTGTATCGGGTAGGCGGGAAGACCTACTTGAGGAAACGTCCGAAACGGCGGGAGAAAGCGCCCAGCGAAGGACAGGCACGGCAACAGTCAAAGTTGTCCGGAGCGATGGTGATGTACCGGTTTGTGAAGCAATGCAAGTTAAAACAGGTATTTGCCGCGTGGGCAAAGGAGACCGGGGCTCGTTCCGGCTACAACCTTTTCCTGAGCAAGAACATGAACGCTTTCGGGCAAAACGATTATGTGGATTATAGCCTGCTGGTGGCGGCAGGAGGGAGCCTGCAGTTGCCCAATGAATTGTCCTATTGCGGACTTGAAGGCAACCGCGCCGCATTCACCTGGACGGACAACACCAGCGGGGATACTGCCCGCAGCGATGACCGGATGCAGGCAGCCGTCATAACGGAGGACGAGCCGTACCGGATAGCCGTGCCGGAAGAAACGGCAGGCTTACGGCTGAACGGCAAGGGAAGCGTGGCGTTGCCGGAAGGGGCTTGGCAAACGGCGCACGTTTACGTGTTTTTCAGCACGGCTGACGGCAGCAAGCATTCCCCTTGTGTTTATTTCAAGATTGAGAAACCGCAAAATGACTGATTATGGGAATTTTTGAATCCACTCTTTTCGAAAAGTTAAGGAAATCGACGGGCAATGTGACAACTTACGTGTCCGGAGGGCAACAAATCGTACGGGCAAAATCGTCCTTCCGCAAAGACAGAAAATCGAAAGCGCAATTGCGGCAGCGCAACCGGATGCAGACGCTCAAAGACATCTGGGGAGATTTCAGGGCATTGACGCCTGAAGGTTTTTGCACCACTTCGCTGAAAACTGCGTGGAACCGCTTTGTGCAAGCCAACCTCATGCGGGAGGGCATGGAACGGGGACTGTCCGAGACTGCGGACTGGCTGAATGTCAGCATCGCGCAAGGTCCTCTGCTGCCCCCATTGCTGACTGCCAAGATAGACGGGGAAACGAAAACCATCACTTTCCGGTGGCAACGGCAACCCGACCGCCCCAATTGCATCGGGACAGACCGCCTGTTCGGGGCAGTCATCGATATCGGGGAAACTGACTGCATGTACTGGGAATTGGGCACCCGGGAAAACGACGGGGAAATGACAGTCCCCCTGCCGAAAGACTTCAAAAGGAAACGGATGGCGGTTTACGGTTATGCCAAGAATGCCGCAGGCACCCGCACTTCCAATTCTTTAGGGCTGGCAATCTGGGAGAAAAACAGCAAGAAGAAACAACGCTCAAAAGCCAAAAGCGATTAAAACACCTCGTAAAACACCAGCAAACCAATGATACGCCCATCCGCGCCGGCAAGCAGTTCCTTGATTTTCTGCACGGCGCGGTGTACCTGCACTTTGACGGCGTTCTCCGTCAAACCGAGCTGGGCAGCGATTTCGGTGTAAGGCAAGTTTCCGTAAAAGCGCAATTCGCAAACTTTGCGGTATTTGTCCGGAAGCGTGGCTATCACTGCCTTGATATTCGCAATGACTTCCTCGTCATCCAGCCAATCCAAGGCATCCGCCTGCTCGGACGCCTGCAAATAAAGCGTCTTGTGTTTGTCCTCCACCCGCCTGTCCCGCAGGTAGTTCAAGCAATTGTTCCGCACCGTGACACTCAGGTAAGCCCCCAAGTTCATATCTTCGCCCAAGGTATCGATACGTTCATACAAGGAGACGAAAACAGACTGCACGATATCCTTCGCCGTTTCCACATCGAACACATAATTGGCAGCCAGACGGTGCAGACGTGCAAAGTAATAATCATACAATTCCACGTAAGCCCGGTTCTCCCGCTGCTGCAACCGATGTATAAAATTTTTCTCCATCATGTGAACTATTATCATAGACAAAGTTACATTTCCCGCTTTTTATTTACAAACGAAAGTCGTTTTTTAACTTTTTCTACGCAAAAGAGAAACGGGAAAAACAAAAAAACGCCCCGCCGCAAACCGGCGAGGCGAGTAAATACGCTCAACACGTAGCTTAGTTCTTCAACATATTCACAAAATAATCCATGCGTTTTGCCATATTTTGGTCTTCCATTTTCTTCTGTGCTGCCAGCAGCACCTTTTCCCAGCGTTTCAACTGGGCAGCGGTTGCTTTTTCTTTCACGGAATAAACAATCATGAATGGGAATTTCTCGCCCTTCATATTCTTCACTTCGCGTTCACAGGTTGACAACAACTTGCCCTGGTCGCCGGCAAGGGCAGCTTTGGCGATATTAGCCACAGCTATCAAATCTTTGCCGTCTTGCAAATCCAAAGCCTGGATGTCTTTTTTCATCTGGTCCACCCCGGCGGCAGTCGCTTTCTCGTCGCGTCCCATGACAATGGTCATCAATTTGCCATAATAGTACTCAAACAAGTAGCCGTCCACCTTCTCCTTGCCCAAGCCGGCAATAAATTTATCGCGGTTAGCCAAGAGGTAAGCAGCTATGGCTGAACCTTCCGGAGCCAAATCGGGGTTAGAGAAAAGGAACCAGTAATCTTCAGAAACTTTTTCCTCATCCGTCAATACATTGAACAATTCTTCCGCCACCTTGGCTGCATTGAGGTCATATACTCCCAGCAATGCCTGTGTGTATTGAGCAAGGAAATCTTTGTCACGGCTGCCTTCATCATACTTGGCTTGCAACAACCCCAATGCCTTGTTGTCATCAAAAGCCTCTTTTACCCTTTCGATGAATCCGTCTGCATCACCGCCGCCCACCAGTTTGTGGCGCAAGGTACCATCCCAATTCAAAATAACAAAGGTCGGATAAGCACGCACCCCGAATTTCTCTGCCAATTCAGGACCTTCGCCTTTCTCCATGTCGTATTTCACGCAAATGAACTGGTTCATGAAATCGCCCACTTTTTCCTGCGGGAAAACTTTGGAAGTCATCATCTTGCAAGGACCGCACCAGGAAGTGTAGCAATCAATGAAAAGCATGGAACGCATTTTCTTGGCTTTCTCCAATGCCTGCTCGAAAGTCAGTTCCTCAAACATGGTGCCGACGTGGGCTTTTTTCTGGAAAGAATAAGCCATCATCTCAACATAAGACTTCATATTATCGTTTTCCTCCATCTTGCCTTGTACTTTCTCCAAAGCAGCAACCATACGGCTATAATCCTCTTTTGTCAGGTTGTCGCCCAATTGCCAAGCAACAGATAACAATGGTGTAAATTCATCCATATTCCCTGCCTCCGCCTTTTGTTCAAACAAGTCCACAAAACGCTTGGTATCCTTGGCTACTGTAATGTCAGCCAATTCATACAAATCCAGCAATTCTTGTTTCTGTTCAATGTTAAGGGCATCTATCTGTGTTTTCAAATCAGCCAATGCAGGCAGCCCTTCGGTCTTGCGCCCATACATATAACGGGAAAGCGCACTTGAATAAGACTGGTACAGGAACTCGTCCAGCTTCTCTTTGCCGATATTTTTCTCAAACTTCGGGAGATTTGCCAGAATCAGGTCAAAATCGGCAGAACCGACTTGGCTGGAAGACATCACCGGCCAATAATCGGCTTTCAATTTGTCTTTCTCAGTCAGTTGGGCAAGCAATTCGTCATAGACTTTCTGTGCTTTTTCCTGTTCGTAAGCATCCTGCAATGCCTCATAGTAAGCCGGAAGTTCTTTTTTCTTCATTTTACCGGACTCATACTTCTCATCGAGATACAGGAGTGAAGTTTTT
>DXFT01000042.1 GCA_019114285.1 Candidatus Odoribacter faecigallinarum | reverse complement strand
ATTCAATATGTTTTTCTACTTAATATATCACTATTTGTGTAACCATAATTTTTAGTGAATGCACATAGATACAAAGAAATTACACTTTCCTCCAAATTATTTTATCGGTTTTGTCAATGAGCACCAAATTTCCATTAATCTGAGGTGACACATGACAACCAAACAATGTGTATCCTGTTAGACTACAAAATTACCATTACTTTATCCCCATACTCATATATACGCTAATTAAAGGCAATGATTTGCCATTTTCATAGAACAGAGACTAACCTCCTCCCTTCATCTATTGCGTATAAAGTTTCATACATTCAATTTTCATCAGCTAACTTAAAAAACAGGCGATATTCATGAATAAAATTAGGAGTAAAAAGTCCTGAATCTATCTTTTGGCAAATTTCTTGTCGATTCCAAAATCGTCCTTCCTCCACTTCCGGATTATCAATGTGGATACAGTCATAATATTGGCACAAAAAAACAAATACCAATTCTTTTTCTCGCTCGCTTTCCCAGATATAAGATGCAAGGAATTGAACCTTAAGTTGGGATATACCCAATTCTTCCCAAGCTTCACGCTTCAAAGCGGTTTCCACAGTCTCATGAACACTGATATGTCCTCCGACAGCTGTATCCCATTTCCCAGGCAAGAATTTTTTGGAATGACTTCGTTTTTGAAGAAAAATATCTCCTTGCTTATTTATAATATGCAAATGAACGACCGGATGCAAAAGTTTACTTCCAGAATGACACACACTTCGAGGCGCTCGCCCGATAACCTTTCCTTGGGCATCAACCACAGGCAACCATTCTTCACCTTTAAATTTCCTCATCTGCAAAAAAGAGGAAAGAAAAAGAACAAGAAAATAGCCGACGACTAATATATAAATCAATGTATTGGCAACAAAATCAGCAACTTTCCCTGGCACAAGCAACAACAACAAAGAAGCAAGAAACGCATGCCCGATTACAATATAAAAAAGCACTTTAAATCGCTTCCGCACGATATTCAGCTGCGGAGCGGAAAACTGAAACCTTTTCTGCAACCCAACAGGCAACCCATCTACAGGACTGATACGGGAAAAAGCAAAAACACCAAACAAAATACCCAAAACAACCTCGACAACAACAGGCTGCAATATGCTCCAATCAGACCCCTCTGTACAAAATTCAAGGACTCCCGGCAAACAGAATAAGAAAGTTGTCCACAATAAAAATTTATCAGTCCGTTTCTCCCTTATTCGCAAACGGATAAATTCAATAAGACCTAATGCCAAGGCAACTACACTACCTACCAATGCACCAAAACACACATCAGAAACCAAATAAACAATAACTAGCAACAACGGAGTTCCCCAAGTTTTCAACATATTCATCGGACAAAAATTACCTTCGCAAAGATATTCATTTATGGGCAAATACCGCCTCCCTAACTATTTTTCTTTAAAATCTCATTTGCAAGTGGAAATCCCCCATTTTATTGTAACTTTGGAAAAAGTTCAAAAACAAACATACTATGTTTACAACAGACCGACAAACCATCCATGAACTGCAAATCTTCGAAGAAGGGAAAAATGCTAATAGCATTGAAACTTTGTTCGCCTCAGGCTTAACGCCCGGAGGTAAATTAAAATTGGAACAACTACTGCTATATCCGACAGATGAACAAACAATACTACAACAACGGACAAAAACAATCGGCTACTTCATGCGCCAAAAGAGTAATTTGCCTACTAATTTAAAACATTTAGAACTCATTGAAATATACCTGTGCCTGATGTACGAATCTGAACGCTTTTCTGTTTTCAATTGGCATCTTCGAAGAATTAGGAATAAATTCATACCGGACAACCGACTATACATTTGTGTACGTGGAACAAAGGCGATAAAAACGATTATTGAAGATTGCCAGCATTGGACTTGCTCCAAAGAAAACTTTCCAGAAGAATTAAAAGATTTTCGAGAAAAAATAAAAGCAATAATAACTCATTTTGAACGATCCAGAGCATTAAAAAAAAGAAAAATGTCCTGGACAGAATACGGGCAATTAGATTATTGCTTCCGCCAATCGAAAAGATTAAAAATCAAAGAACTACTTGATTTATTATATGAATTGGAAGTACTGCGGAACGTTGCAGAAATAGCAAAAAAACATGATTTTTGCTTACCGGAATACATAAATACCCATTCTTATCTGAACATCAAAGGACTATACCATCCATTTCTATCCAAACCGGTAACTAATAATTGCTCGCTTTCTTCAGAAAAACCGGTATGTTTTCTGACAGGTCCGAATATGGCAGGGAAATCAACCTATATGAAAGCAGCAGGAGTAGCTATTTATTTAGCCCACGTCGGATTTCCAATTCCTGCCACTTACATGAAACTTTCACTGTTCCATGGCATATTTACGACAATCAACCTACCAGACAGACTGGATATAGGCTATAGCCATTATTACAATGAGGTAAGGCGCATTAAACAAATAGCAGAAAAAATTTCGGAACTGCATGAAGTCGTTGTTATTTTTGACGAACTGTTCCGTGGAACAAATGTAAAAGACGCCTATGATGCTTCATTGGCAGTCGTCAAAGCTTTGGCTACATTGCATACCAGTATTTTTATCATTTCAACCCATCTGCTTGAAGTAGCCAACCAATTAAGGGAATGCAAAGAAATAGATTTTCACTGCTTTGGAATAACAAAAACAAAAGATGGGGAATGCCATTACACTTACTCCTTACAATCTGGCATCTCAGAAGAACGCTTAGGAATGGAGATTTTAAACCGGGAACGTGTCATTGAAACCATACTGGCAGCAAAACCGTTGCCTCAATCAAAGGATTTGTAAAGCAATTTGAGCACAGGCTTCCGCATCGGCAAGGGCATGGTGGTGCAAAGCCAAATCATAACCACAACGCGCTGCAACGGTCTGCAACTGGTGATTGGGCAACTCACCTTTAAAAACCCTCCTCGAAGCCCGGCACGTACAATAAAACTCATACCCCGGGTAATCCATCCGGTAAACCTGAAAAACAGCCCGCAGGCACCTTTCATCAAAAGGACTGTTATGCGCCACCAATGGTAATCCCTCTACCAGAGGGGCTACTTTCGACCATACCTCGGGAAACAGTCCGGCTGAATCAGTATCCTCACGGGTCAACCCATGTATTTGAGTATTCATGCGGCTATAATAATTAGGAGTAGGATGTATCAACTCATAAAACCGGTCTTCAATTCTCCCCTCCCGGACAATGACAATCCCCACACTGCACACACTGGAGGGATTCCAATTAGCGGTCTCAAAATCTATGGCTGCAAAATCTTTCATAATCCACTCGGCAACATCTAACATTTCTGCAAAAATACGAATTATCCATACAAAAATAGTAATTTTGCCCACTCAAAAAAATGGAAAACCATGTTAAGAATCATAGGCATCATGCTCAGTGGTGTATTAATTGGATATATACTAAGAAACAAGAACTTAGGTTTTATTTCCAAACTCATCACGATAGCTATTTGGATATTATTATTTTTATTGGGAACTGCAGTCGGGACAAACGATGAAATCTTGGGACACCTGGACACGATAGGCGTTCAGGCCTTCATATTAAGCGCCGGAGCGACATTAGGCAGTGCAGCATGTGCCTGGATAGTTTACCGTTTTCTTTGGCTGAAAAAGAAACCATAAATCCGACAACAAATGCGTGGCAGCTTAATCATTGTGGCATTCTTCATTGCCGGCTTGCTCTTAGCCCGGTGGGGATGGATTCCATCGTCTTTGTCAGAAGGGGATGTCAGTATATGGGCACTCTACGCCTTGATGTTCCTGGTAGGCATCAGCATCGGGAGCGACACCCAAGCGTTAAAGGCCATACGCGGGCAGCATTGGAAAATACTATGGGTGCCCGTAGCGACCTGGGCAGGCACACTGGCGGGCACAGCCCTCGCCTCCCTGCTACTGCCCTCCCGGAACTTGGCAGACTGCCTGGCGGTAGGCTCCGGATTCGGCTACTATTCCCTGTCCTCCATCTTCATCACGGAATACCGGGGAGCGGAGTTGGGAACAATAGCCTTGGCTGCAAACATCATCCGGGAAATCATCACCCTCCTGGGCGCACCCTTGCTGGTCTGCTGGTTCGGCAAACTGGCTCCGATTTGCGCAGGAGGAGCCACTACAATGGACACCACCCTGCCCGTCATTACCCGTTTTTCCGGCAAAGAGTTTGTCGTGATTTCCATCTTCCATGGCTTTATCGTGGACTTTTCCGTCCCTTTCTTGGTAACTTTCTTTTGCAAACTATAAGACCGGTCCACGGCTCCTCATGATGCCCGGACCTTCTTGCCCAATAGGAGGTTGCTTCTTAGTTGCTTCCTCTTTCCCGGTACCTTCGGAGTACCTTGCAGGTACCTTACGGGTATAAACATACTACCAAGGTACCCAGAAGGTACCCGCAAGGTACCCGGAAAGTCCTAGCAACATCATAGCAAAGTAAAAAAACAAAATGCCAATTCACATTTTCGCATGGCTAAAAAACAAGACGGAAATTAAGATTCCAAATAAAAAAAAGCGTGCGGTTTGGGCAAATAAAAAAGGAGACCTCCCGGTCTCCTTCATTTTATCAGAAAAACTTTTCTTACTTTACGGTTGCCATGTGGGCAATCAATTCCAATACCTTATTGGAATATCCCCACTCGTTGTCATACCAAGATACCAATTTCACAAAGTTCTTGTTCAAAGCGATACCAGCCTTGGCATCAAAAATGGAAGTACGCGGGTCACCCAAAAAGTCTGAAGACACAACATCCTCCTCCGTATAACCCAGGATGCCTTTCATTTCGCCCTCAGAAGCCTCTTTTACAGCAGCCTTGATTTCATCGTAAGAAGCCTCTTTTGCCAGACGGAAGGTAACGTCCACTACGGAAACGTCCAATGTCGGCACACGGAAAGACATACCCGTCAATTTGCCGTTCAATTCAGGGATAACCTTACCGACAGCTTTTGCAGCTCCCGTTGAAGAAGGAATAATGTTGCCGGCAGCAGCACGTCCGCCCCTCCAATCCTTCATGGAAGGTCCGTCCACTGTTTTTTGGGTTGCCGTAGTTGAATGCACTGTTGTCATCAAACCTTCAATAACGCCGAATTTATCATTAATGACCTTGGTCAGCGGAGCCAAACAGTTCGTCGTACAAGAAGCATTTGACACAATCGGTTCGCCTGCATATTTCGTATGGTTCACGCCCATCACGAACATCGGTGTGTCATCCTTTGAAGGTGCTGACATCACAACACGTTTTGCACCAGCCTTGAGGTGTGCTTCCGCTTTTTCTTTGGTCAGGAACAAGCCTGTTGATTCCACCACATATTCTGCACCCACTTCATCCCATTTCAAATTAGCGGGGTCTTTTTCTGCAGTCACGCGGATTGCCTGCCCATTTACCACCAATTTACCGTCCTTCGCTTCCACCGTGCCATCGAATCTGCCGTGCATCGTATCATATTTCAACATGTAAACCATGTAGTCCACGTCTATCAAGTCATTAATTCCAACAATTTCAATGTCGTTTCTTTTCATGGCAGCGCGGAATACCAACCGGCCTATACGTCCGAATCCGTTGATACCAACTTTAATCTTTGTCATTTTCGTTTGCTTTTAAAAGTTATAAATTTGTTTTCTATCTCTGTATCTCTCACTCTAATTTCTTTCCAAAGTTACAATAAACTCTTCTAAATAATGGCACTTTTTCTCTCAAAATCCGATAAAAAATGCTCAAACGATTCCAATTGCCAGACCATATTTTAGCCATTTCATCCAACATGGAATTCCTATTTCACATCCGATAAGGCTCTGAAAACCTTACCCTTTGCAAAGATAGGACAAAGTTATCGAAAACGAATGCATTTCTTCAAAAAAATCATGGGAAAAAAGAAAAAAGGAAGAATGCACTTTTAAAATGATTTTTTTGCCTAAATATTTTGTGCAAACGTTTTAAGAGTGTAACTTTGTCCCTCGATATAGAAATTATATTGCTTTATAAGTGTAGTAAATTTATTGTTAGTGTGTTAAAAACGAGGCTTAAAAGCCTCGTTTTTATTTCATTTCACTATCCTTTAGCAATTTGACGATAAGCATCTTTTTCGTGAAAGGAGTGATTTTAAAGCGGTCATCTATCCGGTGTCCCACAACCCAAGCAATCTTATCCCCGCTCAACAACAGCAAGCACTCCTGCTTTTGGCGGGCACTGAATTTCTGATTCGTAAAAAAGTCACTAAGCTTCTTTTTGCTTTTCTTCATCCCAATCGGGCAAAAATAGTCGCCTGCCTGCCAATTACGAAGTGTAAGCGGAAATTTCACTTTTTCAGCATCCAGGCACGCCATATTCCGGTCATCCGGAATCTCGAATTCCTTCGTATATGGAAAGAAAAAAATCTCAAACCGTTCACCAGCCACTGCATATTGCCCCGGCTCAGGAATCTCAAGAGTATATTGTACCCGTTTGGAAGTATCATAAAGTCGCCAATAGGTGCGCCCTTTTACCAACAAATGCTGCCCTGCAGGGAACTGCTTGCCAGACGTGGAATCATGCGAGTTCAGAATATCGCGTATTTGTGACTTATTGAAACCGAAAGGACGCAATGTCTCGTATAAAAAAGTATAAGGTGCAGGGGAAGACAAAGTCTTCTTGATATCTATCAATATTTCATCCTCCTCGCAATCCAATATTTCTTCTTGCAGCATACGTATGCCGTAGGAAAACACCTGTTCCGTTTCTTTCAATGCTTCGCAATTCTCTGCAATGGTGGTCAACAGAGAAGGATTGATTTCTTTCAAGACAGGAATCACCTTGTGGCGTATTTTGTTGCGCATGTAATCCAAGGAATTGTTCGTGGAATCCGTGCGGAATCCCAATTGGTTCTCTGTAATATATTGCAAAATATCTGCCCGGGAACATTCTAATAACGGCCGCAAAACATCCCCGTTTACCGGTTTTATTCCCGTCAATCCCTTGATTCCCGTTCCCCGGCAGAAATTGATGAGCACAGTCTCTGCCACATCATCTGCATGGTGGGCAACAACGATGTAATCCATTTTCTTCTTTTCTTTCATTTCATGAAACCAGGCATAACGTAATTCCCGCGCAGCCATCTCGATACTCAATCCATGTTCCCGGGCATACCCCTTGGTATCAAACTTCCGCACGCTGTGGGCAATGCCATAAGTATCACAAAATCGTTTGACAAACTGCTCATCCATGTCCGACTCTTTCCCCCGCAAGGCAAAATTGCAATGCAATGCCAATATTCGCAAATTCATATATTTGAAAGCATGCAACATACTGATGGAATCTGCCCCCCCGCTCACGGCAAGGATAAACTTCGCATCCCGTGGGATGTGATATCGCTCTAAAAAACGTTCAATGCTTTCTCGTATCATATTTCCTCCTTCTATTTGAAATTCAAGCCAATTCACTTAACTCCAACCACCTCATTTCTTTTTCATCCAACAAGTCTATAACCTCCCCCAGACGTTGTGACTTGCCGACAAGCTCATCCGGCTTGAGCATGCCGCTGTTGAGGGATTCTTCCAAAGCAGCCTTCTCTGCGTTCAAAACCTCCAATTCTTTCTCCAACTGCTGCATCTCCTGCCTTTCCTTGAAAGTCAGGTGACGTTTCTGTTCCGGCTTGTCCGCCTGGACTTTCGGTGCAGGCTTACTCTCAGACTTCCGCTGTTCGCGGGCAACCTTTTCCTGCGCCTCCTTTTCCTCCTCTTTCTTATTCTTGTATTGAGTATAATTTCCCGGGAAATCCTTCACTTTTCCTTCACCTTCAAAAGCAAAAATCCGGTCCACAACCTTGTCCATAAAAAAACGGTCGTGCGACACAATCAGCAAGCACCCTCTGAATCCCTTCAAATACTCCTCCAAGACATTGAGCGTCACGATATCCAAATCATTTGTAGGCTCATCCAATATCAGGAAATTAGGATTACGCATCAGCACCGTCAGCAAATACAACCGCCGCCGTTCCCCGCCGCTAAGTTTCTCCACCAACGAATACTGTTGCTTGTCCGTAAAAAGGAAATACTCCAAGAACTGTCCTGCCGACATCACCCTGCCATTCCCCAAATCTATCCGCTCGCTGATATTTTTCACCACATCAATAACCCGCTCTCCCGGCTTAAAAGTGATGCCCGATTGCTTGTAATACCCGTAAACGACAGTTTCTCCCACGGATATGCTCCCGCTGTCCGGTGCAAGCTCTCCCGTAATAAGGTTCAGAAAAGTTGACTTCCCGACACCATTCCTGCCAACAATACCGATTTTCTCCCCCCGCACGAATTTATAGGAAAAATCCTTCAAAAACCATTCTCCGTCAAACTGTTTCGACACACCCTCCAATTCCAGTATCTTTTTCCCCAAACGCTTTCCCCGGATATCCAACTCCATTTTCTTCTCCTCAATCCCTTGCGAAGCTGCCTCCTTCAGACGGTAATAATTGTCTATTCTATATTGGGCCTTATGTCCCCGCGCCTGGGGCATCCGCCGCATCCATTCCTGCTCTGTCCTCAACAAGTTGCGCGCCTTATCCACTGCAGCGTTATGCTGCTCGATACGTGCCGCCCGCTTCTCAAGATAATAAGCATAATTACCATCGTAAGCAAACAGCCCGTTCCCGTCAATCTCAATAATCTGGTTGCACACCCGGTCTAAGAAATACCGGTCATGCGTTACCATCAACAAAGTCACCTTTGATTTTCCCAAATACCCTTCCAGCCATTCCGTCATCTCGATATCCAAATGGTTGGTCGGCTCATCCAAAATCAAAAAATCCGGATGGCTGATAAGCACTTTCGCAAGCCCCACCCGCTTCCGTTGCCCCCCTGAAAGCAAACCGACTTTCTTGTCAAAATAATCAATCTTCAACTCTCCAAGAATCTGTTTTACTTCCGCCTCATACCCCCATGCCCCCTGAGCATCCATTTCCGGAACCAAACGTTCCAAAGCCGCCGAATCACCATGCGCCACCGCTTCTTCATATTCCCGGATGACAACAGACAAAGGGGAGTCCGCCTGAAACACCTCCTCCAGCACCGTATTCCCATCCTCCAATTCCGGGTCCTGCTCCAATATCCCGACCCGGATGTCATTCCGGAACACCACTGTCCCCTCCTCCGCCGTGTCCTTTCCTGCAATAATCCGCAACAGCGTGGACTTTCCCATCCCGTTTCTGGCAATCAATGCCACCTTCTGCCCCTGCCCTACCCCAAAGGAAATTCCCTCAAACAGCAACTGTTCTCCAAATCGTTTGCTCAAATTATCTACTTGCAAATAACTCACCATAACTCTTACATCTAATTCTTAATGTGCAAATATATCAATTCACCGTGCTATTTCCAACCCTTTGCCCCGGTTAATCCTTCCTCTTTCCCCCAAATAAACTTTTCTCTCCGCTTCAGGAAAACGTTCAATGGCATACCGCAACATGGTCCTCGGCATCCGTTTATGCCGCTCTGCCAAAAAATCCACCAACACCTTCTTGTCCTTTTTACCCACCTCACGCAAAAGCCAGCCGACAGCCTTCTGTATCAAATCATGCGGATGCTCCAGCAACTTGTCGGCAATCGCCAGACAATCTTTAAAATCACCTTTTCGTACAAAATGCATGCACGTGACCATTGCTATCCGTTGTTCCCACAACACCTCCGAATCCGCCAGCCGGTACAACAACTCCCTGTCCTTATCTTCCAACCAGACACCCAACAACTTGTAACAAGTCAAATCCACCAAATCCCAATTATTAATTTGCTTTGTATGTTCCAAATAAAAGGACACACACCGTTTCTGCTCCTCCTCATCCTTTGCACTCCGTCCAAAACGACGTACCACAATCAACAATCCCGTCAGCCGCACTTCATGCCAAGGCGAAGCCACCAAAGCCTCCAAAGTTTCCCAATCTGCCTGCTCGTATTGCTTTGCGACAGTCCGTTGTTCCGGCACCGTCACCCCCAGGAAAAGATCTCCTTCCCCATATTCTCCCCTCCCGGTCTTAAAAAACTGGCTCAAATGCGCCGCCTTCTCCTGATTTCCCAACTTCGCCAACACGCCAACAATTTCTTTTGCCTCCATAGTTTCCAATTTTAACTTTCCCTACAAAAATACATCTTTCTCCCAACCATGCCAACGAGACGACAAGTAAAAAATCACATTCAATATTTTTCCGGAAGGTATTTCCAGAAACGGGCAGGAAGGTTCTGGCGGTGCAAACGGGGATTGGCACGCTCTTTTATGGAAATAGCATGAAAATAAGCCTTCCACAATTTCTGGAAAAGCAATTCATCACTGTCCAGCAGAGCATCGTCAGGTTTCCCGCAAAAACGGAGCATGTCTTCTTCAGAGAAAGACACTTCACGCACCTCATGCAAATCATAATAATATCCCAAACGGCGCCGCCGGTCATAAATAAGCCAGGTCTGGTCGGCAAAACGGTCTGTAAAATGCGGCAAGGCAAGGGCTAAAACATTGTATTCCGGTTCAATGACTGCAAAATATGTCCCATCGGCAGCTTTCTGGAAACGCAAAAACTGAATGATACGGGACCGCTCTTTCCACACTTTGCGGGCAAGCTGGGTGGCAAGCAGCACATCTTCATCCCCGAAGTTCAACTCAATGGACTGGGGGGCATCCACCGTTTTGCAAACATACCGGAAAAGCAACATCGGGGCTTCCGGCTGTTCGGAAAGCCAAACGGAAGCGACTACACTCAAGCCTGCCGGCGAAAGTTTCTTCTGCAAAGCCCGCCACACCCGGTCTGCCTTTGCCGCATCGGCTGTGACCGGGACCAGATTATCATAAAACAAGGGAAGCATCTCCCCCTCTGCCACCAAGCTATCCGGGAAAAGTTTACGCTCGTACGCCTCAAAAACAGCCGTCAGCACCCCTTCGAAAGTTCCGTCATAAACAAAGACATTCATTCCTTAAAATCCAATTTCAACTGGCGGGAATCATCAGCCACAGGCCTCCGGACAAGCAATTGGCGTACCCGTTCAGGGCGCAATTCCTGAATGGTCTGCACCGGCAATTCGCGGCAGGCAATGAAATAGACAGCCCGCTTCATGACCACGCCCATTTTCTTCAACTGGTCCGCCCGCACCCGCCCATAACGACGGGCAGCAACAATCATCTGGGCAGACTTCACCCCCACACCGGGAATGCGGAGCAACAAAGCATAATCCGCACGATTCACGTCCACAGGAAAACATTCCGGATGGCGCAACGCCCAACCCAACTTCGGGTCAACCTCCAAATCCAGGTCTGGACAGACATCGTCTGCCAACTCCTCCACTTTAAAATCATAAAACCGCAACAGCCAATCTGCCTGGTAAAGCCGATGTTCCCGGACAAGCGGCGGCTGCCCCAACGCGGGCAAACGGCTGTCGTATGCATTTACCGGGATAAAACCGGAATAATACACCCGTTTCATGGTCGGGCGGCGGTAAAGGGCGGACGACAGACGCAGAATGTCCCTGTCCGTATCCGCCGTTGCCCCGATAATCATCTGGGTGCTCTGCCCTGCCGGGGCAAAACGGGGTGCATACCGGAAACGCCGGCGATCCTCCTGGTTTTCCAGGACGCCCTCCCGGATGTAACGCATCGGGGCAAAGACGCTCTGGAAATCTTTTTCAGGCGCCAGCAAACGGAGGCTTTCCTCGTTGGGAATTTCTATATTGACACTGAGGCGGTCGGCATACAACCCGGCTTCGCGCACCAATTCGCGGCTTGCCCCAGGAATGCTTTTCAGATGAATGTAACCGTTAAAACGATGAACCCTCCGCAAATCCTTGACGATACGCACCAAACGCTCCATGGTATAATCCGGATTCCGCACGACACCGGAACTCAGGAAAAGCCCTTCGATGTAATTCCGGCGGTAGAACTCCATGGTCAGCTCCACCAGCTCCGTCACGGAAAACGTGGCACGCGGGATATCATTGCTCCTCCGGTTGATGCAATAGGCACAATCGTACATGCAATGATTCGTCAGCATGATTTTCAACAGGGCGATACAACGTCCGTCCTCCGCAAAACTATGGCAAATGCCCCATCCCGCCGTGCTGCCGACACTTCCCTTCCGATGCGAACGGGAAGTGCCGCTGGAAGCACAGGACACGTCATATTTGGCGGACTCTGCCAGGATTTTCAATTTTGCAAGGACCGATTCATTCATTTGCCGGGAGAGAAAAAATCACCTTAAATCAAGCCAACAGTTCTTTTACCTTGGCGGATATCAGTTTCCCGTCAGCAACGCCTGCCAGCTTTTTGGTGGCAACGCCCATCACCTTGCCCATATCGCGCGGGGAAGCTGCCCCAACCTCAGCAATGATTTCCTTCAGAGCGGCGACCAATTCCTCCTCGGTCAATTGTTTCGGCAGGAACTCCTCAAGGACAGCCACCTGCCCGCTTTCCTGCTCATACAAATCTTCACGCCCCTGTTCCTTGTAAATCTGGGCGGCATCCTTCCCTTGCTTCGCCAGCTTCTGAATCAATTTGATGCACTCTGCATCCTCCAGCGTATCGCCTGCCCCGGGAAGCGATTTGGCTTCCAAAATAACTTTCTTGATATTGCGCATAGTTTCCAGACGAACCTTGTCATGCGCCTTCATGGCATTTTTAATGCCCTCATTTACTTTTTCTTCTATTGTCATAATCGGATAAATTTTGATTCTCAAAATTAGCATTAATATTTCAATTGGCAAGAAACCTTGTAAATTATCCCTAAAAATAAAGCGAAAATTTCGTGTGGCATTATTTTTGAAATAACTTTGCAGGACTTTATCTATGAGCATGAAAATATTATTATTACTACTCGCATTTTTTACGGCCATGCCGGCATTTGCACAACAGGACAGTGTGCAACAATTGACCGGCACACAATTGAAACAACTTCAACGCCAGCAAAAACGGGACTCCATCCGGGCACACAAGAAAGTGTGGATATCCGTCCTTGGCGGTCCGTCCTACAACCCGGAGGCTTCTTTAGGAATTGGCGGCGCAGCCCTGATGAGTTTCCGCATGAACCCCCGCGACAGCATTAGCCAGCGTTCATTCATCCCCGTAGGATTCAACATTTCCTTGAACGGGACCTTCGTCGCTGCCGGTGCAGGAACCTTGTTTTTCAACGAAAACAAATTCCGCATTTACATCAAATACGGTTATCGCACCGAACCCGCCAACTATTACGGCGTGGGATTCGATGAAATCAAAGCGGCAGAAGCCCTCAAAGACCTGTATGGCAAAGACACGGTCAGTTTCCACAAAGCCAACCTGCAACTTTACCCCCGTTTCGTGTGGGAAGTGCGCCCAAACATTTACGTGGGGGCATTGCTGGACGTCAATTACAGCCGCATGAAAGAATTGGATTCATGGATGGAGCAAAACGCCGCCATCCGCAAATACGGGACAAAATACCACAACATCGGCATCGGCGCCCTCATCCAATACGACACCCGCGACGATGTTGCCACCCCCTTCAGCGGCATGCTGCTGAGCGCCATGGGGACCGTATATGGGAAATACCTCGGAGGGAAATACAATTATGAAATAGTGGAACTGGAGTACAGGCAATTCCAGCAACTCTTCAAACGCCGGAGCACCCTCGCCTGGACAGCCAAGGCGCAAATCGGCATGGACAATGTGCCCTACACCGAATTGCCCAGCTTCGGCAACCCGTTCGACCTGCGCGGTTACACTTGGGGAAAATACCGGGACAAGTCCATGGCATACGCCATCGTGGAATACCGCCACATGTTCATGTCGCAGGAAGCGTATGACCGTGGCGCCTTCTGGTCTAAATTCGGCGTTGTGGGCTGGGTGGGCACCGGCACGCTGGGCAACACCCCCGCCGATTGGAACAAATGGAAACTGAATTACGGCATAGGCTTGCGCATCCAGCTGCAACCCCGCAAGAATTTCCGCCTCGACATCGGGAAAGAACCCGGGCAAGCCTGGGGCGTATATATGAACATGACGGAAGCCTTCTGACCTGAAGGCGCCATCTTTTCCTTTCATTTATATCAACTATTCGATACGGTAACATCGGACATGTCGATACGGGCGCATGCGACCATCGAATACGGGCGTATCGAGGTATCGAATACGGGAACATTGAGGTGTCGCATACGGGCGCATGCGACACCCGAATGAAAAAACTTACTCAAACGCCCGCTTTATCCGCCGCAACCCCTCTTCCAGCACGGAACGCGGGCAACCGACATTCATCCGGCGGAAACCCCGCCCTTCCTCGCCAAACGTCAATCCATCATTCAAGGCAATCTTCCCCCGACGCAACAAACGTTCCCCACACTCCTCATGAGACAACCCCAAAGCGTTGAAATCCAACCAAAGCAGGAAAGAACCTTCCGGACGGCACACTTGTACTTCCGGCAATTCCCTCCGAAAATAATCCAAGGCAAAATCCACATTCCCGTTCACATAGCAGAGCATGGCATCCAACCATTCCCCGCCGTGGCGGTAAGCAGCCTTCAAGGCAACATGCCCGAAGATATTGCCGGAATCCAAATGCAATGCCACCAATTCGCGGTTGTACCTTTCCAACAATTCCGGATTGGACGCTACGACCACGGAATTCATCAGCCCGGCAATGTTGAACGTCTTGCTCGGTGCCATCGCCGTCAGCGTGCGGGCAGCAATCTCCTCCGACACGGCAGCCATCGGCGTATGGCAGTAACCCGGCAACGCAAGGTCTGCATGGATTTCATCAGAGACAATCGTCACCCCGTAACGGCAACACAACTCCCCGAGGCGCGCCAATTCCTCCCGCGTCCACACCCGTCCCACCGGATTGTGCGAATTGCAAAGAATCAGCATCTTCACCCCGTCGCGAAATGCCTCCTCCACATGCCCCAGGTCCATGACATAACGCCCGTCCTCCCGAAGCAAGGGGACTTGCACTAAGGTGCGCCCGTTCCCGCGCACAACGTCAAAGAAAGGCGGATAGACGGGCGTCATAATCAAAATCTTGTCCCCGGGTTCCGTCAAGGCGCGCACGGCAATCGCCAATGCCGTCACCACCCCCGGGCTGGAAGACAACCAAGCCTTCTCCACCCGCCAGGCATAACGGCTGCCCACCCAATCGCAGAAAGCCTCCTTGCCTTCCTCCGAACGGAACGTGTAACCATAAATGCCCCGGTCACAACACTCCCTTACGGCATCCATCACTGCCGGCGGGACCTGGAAATCCATGTCCGCCACCCACATCGGCAGCACATCCGTGCAACCGAACTCATTTTCCACCCCGTCATACTTCACGCAATCCGTGCCATGACGGTCTATGATTTTGTCAAAGTCAAACATAACAACTCTTTTTAATTTGCAATAGCGAAGATACAAAAAAAGTTGTCAATTCCTCGAATAACGGTAATCATTAGGCGCAACGCCCGTCCACTTTTTAAACAAGAAACTGAAATACTGCACGCTCGGGAAACCCAAACGGACAGAAATTTCAGCCGCCGTCCCCTCCCCCTTCACCAGCAGCCGCTTTGCCAGCTCCAACTGGCGGAACTGGATATAAATGGAAAACGGCTTCCCCAACTCGAAAGCCAGCAAATCATTAAAATAAGCCACCGAAAGGTTCAGCGAAGCGGCAAAACCATCAGGCGCCGGCAACCTGCCCCCCTGCACCTTGCCGGCAAGCAGGAAATCGTCCACCTCCTGCACCAACTGCTCCAAAAGTGCCTTGTTGCGGTTCTCGCGGGTAATAAACTGCCGCTCGTAATAGCGGGAACAATAATCCAGCATGACCTCGATGTGATGGGACAGGATGGTACTGGTATGCCGGTCAATGGGATGATGCAGCTCCTCCTCGATATTCTCCAGGCAACAAGTGATGGTCGCCGTCTCCCGCTGGGAAAGGTGGAGCGCCTCCTCCTTGTTGTAATGGAAAAAAGTGTAATTCTTGATATCATTCTTCAACGACGTGCGGAAAAGCAAATCGGGATGAAAAGCAAGCAACCAACCTTTTTCAGGCAACGTGTGGTTCTCGCTCATGCGGAAAATCTCACCTGGAGTAAGGAAAACCATGGTCGCATTGGTAAAATCATAATACTTCCTCCCGCAACAAACACAGCCGTTGGGACACGACTCAATCAAAAGAATGGCATAAAACTCAAACTTCACGCTCCCCGGTTCCAAACCAAGCTCCTCAAGGTTGATAATCGTAGCTTGCGGGTGCCATGTCTTGGTGCCCAAACGACGGTTACACTCACAGACCGTCTTGAAATCCAGCATATTCTCTGTATTTCCCATAACTATACATTACTCTGCGCACGAAATTCGTTTGGCGTACATCCCATGCGCTTCTTAAACAAACGGCAAAAATGCTGAGGATACTGAAAGCCTAAAGAATAAGCAATCTGGCTGATAGTATCGGCAGAATACAAAATACGTCCTTTGGCAAACTCAACGATTTTCTCCTGAATAAAATCCTGCGCCGTCCGCCCCGTCTCCTTCTTGAACAAATCCCCGAAATAATTGGGAGACAAGCACAATTTATCAGCGAAATAATGGACGGAAGGCAATCCCTCGCTCTCAGCCCTGCCGGATTCAAAATACCCATCCAGCAAAGCATCAAAACGCTCCAGGACATCCCGGTTCGCCTTGCTCCGGGTAGCAAACTGCCGCTCATAAAAACGCATGCAATACTGCAAAAGCAAGTCGATATGGGTAACCAACAATCCCCGGCTATGCCGGTCCACGGCATGATTCAGTTCCAACTGGATGATACCCAGGCACTCCAAAACAACCTTCCGTTCCTCCTCTGAAAGGTGAAGCGCCTCATTCACCTCGTATGAAAAAAAAGTATAACGTTTAATATTCCTGCCCAAGGCAGTCCCTGCAATCAAATCCGGATGGAAAAGAAGGCCGTATGCATTGGTCTGTGGATGCCCGGCAGTCCGCGTGGTCAAAGCTGTCTGCCCCGGAGCGAAACAGACAATTGTCCCCTCCTGGAAATCATATTTCTGCCTGCCATACTGGATATCGCAAGACTTTTCCAACTTCAAAAAAAGAGCATACAACCCATAATTCAAACGAATAGTCTCCACGCCACGCGTCGCTTTATTCAAATCGACCACAGTCACCAAGGGATGAAAAGTCTCTAATCCATACAATTGATTATAAGCACTTACCTCATTCAAATCAACGACTTTTTCCATTTTCATTTTCTGTTTAAATACCATGACAAAAGTAAGCGATAATCTCCAAAGTAAATGATATGAATTACAGAAATCACTACCCGATTTACAGATTATCCCCCATTCCCCTGCAAAAATTGGCAAAACACAACAGGCAACACCCTTGGGCAAAATAGGAAAGCAAAGGACAAACCAAAAGAATAAGCAAAAAACGCCGCCCACTTCCATGCGTGGTACAATGAATATAAAGTAACTGTCAGTATAAAAGACAGCGTGGTAAAAGGCGAAATGCCCGGCAGGGCACTCAAGATGATTCTTGAATGGCTGGAGCAGCATCGGGAAGAACTAATGGAGAACTGGGAAAAAGCTCAAAAGGGTGACCCATTGGATAGAATTGCACCTTTAAAATAAGATACAGACATGTTTACAGAAGTAGTGAAAGCCGAATATGTGGACGGCTACCGCATCCGACTATGGTTTAACAACCAAGTAACGAAAGTGGTGGATTTGCATGACTCACTGAAAGGCAAAGTATTCGAACCATTAAAAGACTTGGACTTCTTTCGGAGATTTTCCGTCAAATACAACACAATAGAATGGGAAAACGGAGCAGATTTTGCGCCTGAATATCTGTTATCTCTACCTGATGCCTAAAACCTCCTGTCAAGGTTTCTTGTTCCCTTGCAGACAGATAAGCTATGGATTCGTTCAGTCTGTTACGGCTCAGTCCCGCTTCTATGACACATTCCCCACGCCAACAAGCGTAAGGGGAACGTCCCGGAAGCGAGAATCATCCGAACAGAAGCAAACGCATCCATAGCGCAAACATCACCATATCACACAAATACCCCAACACTCTAACCCTCATGCTTCCCTGCACATAGCTACAAACAAGATAGAAACTGAATATAAACTAAATACAAACCGGCTATTATAGTTAAGAACGGTGTTCATATCCTCTTAAGGACCTGTTAGCTCCACTACAGGTCTTTAACGGAATATGAACAACCCGCTTATCCATTATAGCCGGTTTCCAACCTGTTTGTCACTAGTTTATATCTAAATTGTTATTCCCATTTTTCCTCACTGATAACAACAACAGACAATACCGTCAATCCCTTTCATATATCCGGGCAATCTCTTCTTCTGTCGGATTTTTCTGTATGACCTGTCCCTGAGGATCTATTATATAAACAGTTGGCACCTGCGCCACTTTATAAGCCTTGGCAACACTGCTGCCTTTAAAACCATTCAAATCCACTAATTGCTTCCATCGGATATTATCCTCCCGGACAGCTTTCAGCCAAGCCTGCTTATTGTCATCCAATGAAATAGAAATCACCTCTATACCCTGGTCTTTTAACTTGGGATATTTCTCATTCAATGCCCGGTTCTTTGCCCGGCAAGGCGCACACCAAGAAGCCCAAAAATCCAAAAGCACATATTTCCCCCGGAAGTCCGACAAGGAGACTTGCTTTCCATCCTTGTCCGGCAAGGTAAAAGCAGGAGCTTCTCCAGCCAACTGACTTGCCTTCAAGCGGTCATAAGCCGCAAAAATAGCCGACTTCATCGGGCTTTCCGGAATTAAATCACCCAATGCCTGTATGGCAGCGGTAAAGAACTTGTAGTCATTTTCATAGAAATACAATTCCTGAAAAATGATATAC